>NZ_BAABMR010000003.1:0-325728 GCF_054767495.1 Acidiphilium sp. MT5 | reverse complement strand
AGCAGCGCATAGCTGGCCAGGTTCACAAGGCTATGGGTGAGAATCGCCCAGTTGCGCCCCGTGCGGCTGAGAGAAACGTTGCGCTTTGCGCTCGCGATCGCACCACCATAATCCCCAAGCTTGGCCTGGAGTTCAGCGAGGTTGGTGGAGGCAGAAAGCACCCCGTACTGGTTGTTGAATTTTTCATCAATCGCCAAAGACGCCGCAAAATCCCGGCGGGCCGCTTCCATCGCTGCTGCGTCCGAACCAGCGAGAGTTTGATAGGCTGCGAGGTCGCTCAGCATCCCCGCTTTGATCAGGTTTGGCTTGATGGTTGGCAATATCGCCCGTGCCGCTTCGGCAGATCGTCGCGCCCCAGCCTCATCCCCCGCTCGGATGAGGTAAAATGAAGTCCCGGACGCTGACCACCCAGCCATGGGCCTGTCTTGCAGCGTCTCAAACAAAGCCCGCGCTGTCTCAGAGGCCGTCGCGCAGGCCCGCGCACCCGCAGATCGATCAACCGAAAGAGCACTCCACAGCCGGGCGGCATCCTTGGTCGGCGTGTCCGGCGTCAGCTTGGTAATCGCTTCTCGCACAAAAGCGAAATAAGTGGGCGTCGCGAGCAAAGCCTGTTGTGCCACGGGCCTCAAGCGTGCCGCGAGGGCCATCGCAATCGCGTCATCGCCCTCTTCGCTGAACGCCCACTCCAGCGCCGCCAGCAAATTCTCAATCTCAGGCTCAATAGATGCCCGCCAGATCAGCGTGTCCGTATCCGGATAGCGATCCTGGGCCGCACCAAACAACATGACCATATATTCGGCATGAACCCGCTGCAAAGAAGCTGTCTCACCCGCCTGCGCCAAGGCGTCCAGCGCATAGGCCCGCGTGCTGTCCAATAGCCGGTAGCGTGGTTCTTCGCCCGCTGCGGGCAGCCGCATCACCAGCGATTTATCCAGCAGGCTCGCCACCAAATCCAGCACTTCCAGTGCCTCAATGTCTCGCCCCGCCAGCACGGCCTCCGCGGCAGAAAGATCAAAACTGCCCGCAAACACCCCCAGCCGCCGGAACGCAATCCGCTCCTTCTCGCTCAGCAGCGCAAAACTCCAATCAATCAGCGCCCGCAACGTCTGCTGTCGCGGCAAATGGGTGCGCGCCCCACCCGTCAGCAGCCGGAGCCGATCATTCAGCCGCGCCAGCAAATCCTTTGGCCGCATCAGCCGAATGCGCGCCGCCGCCAACTCAATCGCCAGGGCAATCCCGTCCAGCCGCTGGCAAATCGCAGCAATATCCGCCGCATTATCCGCCGCCAGCGCAAAGCCCTCTTGCACCAAATTGGCGCGCGCCACGAATAATTCGATACCGGCATAGGTCGCAGCATCCGCAACCGTCATCCCCGCAATCGCTTCCGGTTCCGGCACCGCGAGGGTGGGCAGAGCAAAACTTTTCTCGCCCGGCAGCCCCAGCGGGCTGCGGCTGGTGGCCAGGATCGTCACACCCGGATTGCGCCGCAAAACCGCATCCGCCAGCGCCGCCGCCGCCTCAATCAAATGCTCGCAATTATCCAGAATAATCAGCATCGCGGCCCCGCGCAGCGCCGAGGCAAATTGCTCCGCCGCATTCCCGCCGCCGCTGAGCGTGATGTTCAGCGCCGCCGCCGCACTCGCCGCCACCTGCTCGCCCTGGCTCACGCCGGCCAGTTCCACCAGCCACACCCCGTCCGCATAGTTCTCCAGCGCCTCGGCAGCGCTCTGCAGCGCAAGCCGGGTTTTGCCAATGCCGCCAGGGCCAAGCACGGTCACCAACTTGTGGCGCGCCAGCAGGCCGCGCAGATCCGCAAGCGCGCCCTCCCGGCCAATCAGCGTGCTCGTCTGCTCGGGCAGATTATGCGGCCTGGCATTCAATGTCCGCAGCGGCGGAAACCCTGTCGCCAATCCCGGCCCGGTAAGCTGGAAAATTTCTTCAGCCTGGCCCAAATCCTTCAGCCGGTGCATCCCCAGGCTCTGCAGCGCGTAAGGTTCCGGCACGCCGCCCGCTGCCGCTGTCACTGACGCTGCCACAGCAGCCGAGACCAGAATTTGCCCACCATGCCCCGCCGCCATAATCCGCGCGGTGCGCCCCAAGGTCAGGCCAAAATAATCATCATCCCGGAACTCAGCCGGCCCGCAATGCACGCCAATCCGGAATTTTAACCCGCCCACCGCCGCAAAATCTTCTTCTCCCAAGCGCGTCTGCAACAAGGCCGCCGCTGTCAGCGCCGCCGGGA
Source organism: Acidiphilium sp. MT5 (assembly GCF_054767495.1). NCBI lineage: Bacteria > Pseudomonadati > Pseudomonadota > Alphaproteobacteria > Acetobacterales > Acidocellaceae > Acidiphilium > Acidiphilium sp. MT5. The sequence goes on along the minus strand of NZ_BAABMR010000003.1, from coordinate 323,486 downwards.
TCCGCGCAAACACCGCGCAGCCACCATCGCCGGTGGTCTTGAACACCGCACCGCCCGCCGCCGCCACCCCATCGCGCAGCAGCGCATCATGCCGCGCCATCGCCGCCCCCATCGCCTCCGGATAGCGCGCCCAGCGCTGAGTGGAGCCTTCAATATCGGTAAATAAGAACACGTAAAGCGTGTCCGCCCGCGCATTAATATCAATTAAATGATCCATCAGGCTCCCAGTCGGCGCGGCTTCATCGAATAATGCTCGCGCCACCATACCGGACGCTTCATTCGCGTGGCAAACGAAAATGCGAGGCAGGCGATGATGCGAGCGGGATCGGGAAGGAGACGACGCAACGCGTGAAATTGGGTCCGTTCGGACCAACCGACCCTTGCCGAGACGCATGCAGGCATGGTGCAGGACTTAAAAGTGACGCACCACGCTTTATTTCATGAAATCGCGACGAACCAAAAAATTTAGCCGCGCTTTTGTCGTTTGCGGATCAGGAGGCCCAGAGCGACAAGCCCGGTGCCTAGCAAGGCGAGTGATCCGGGTTCGGGGACATTGGTCGGCGGTGGATTGGGGTTGCTCGCGCCGAAGGAAAGATCGATGTACAGTGTGGAGTCGGAACTCGGATAAGCCGCCGGATTATCCCCGGTCAGATCGATCTGCAGCGAGTTTGGGCTCAGAAGCTGCAAACCCGTGTGGCTGCCAAATGTTGCTGGCAGAAAACTGGCGGGCGTTGCGGGATCGATCGATGCACCTGTGATGTCTTCGCCGGTAAAATTGAATAGAAATCCGTTGAAACTATCGGTGCAGGCCGACCCAACGCTGGTGCCATTGCTACAGAACGGCCCGGCAAAGTAATTTTGGATGATGATCTGCGTATTGGTAAACTGAGCCGTTGTGTCGCTCGCGGCCTGCAAAGGATATGACACAGCGCTCGCAAGTGACACCGGCGTGGTGATATACGTCCCACCTGTGGTCAGATATTGGAACGGTATTTGAGTCACCTGCCCATTGACCGGGGCGACGCTGAAAGGTTGCACGGTAGCACCCGCCCCCAAAAGGCCCGCAAAAGCCGGTGGCGTGATGAAGCCACATAGAATAGCTGCGCTGCATAGGATACGCGCAGCGCCGAGCAACCGGCGACCTTTACTGAACGCGATAGCCTGAATTTTTATTATGTTCGACATAATTAAACTCCCTAAGTTGAACGCAAAAATTTAAGTTCTTAGTCCGATTTGATCCCGCTTTTCTCTTGCATTCTTTGAAAGCAAATTATATGCCAAAAATTAATTGATAAAAAAATCAGTATCTTACCCATTTCTAAATCGGCACGTGTAAAAAATTCCGACATGTGAATTGTGACTAATTGGGCAAGACCAAATATCCAGACTTCTTCCGCAGGTTGCTCACCCACCCGATCCGCTAATTATCGATATTTCTTACCATCATCTCTAAAATTTCATTGCGCTCTCATCTCGTCAATTGATCGGACAATGCCGGGTGACCAGCCGGAAACCCGGGGCATGATCCGGCCGCGTTGTCAGGATGACGACCGGCTTAACAGGCTGGTTGTCGGTCCGGGTGATCCTATAGGTGCGCATTAGGGCGGCCAGCGAAAGGGTTGCCTCGGCCATGGCGAACTGAGCGCCAACACAAACGCGTGGGCCCGCACCGAACGGAAGATAAGCAAAGCGCTCGACCGACGCAGCGCCCGGCAGAAACCGCGTTGGATCGAACAGCTCGGGGTTCGGCCAAAAAGCGTGGTGGCGATGCAAAACCCATGGTGCAATGAGAAGTATCGTGCCGCGCGTGATCGTCTGATCGCCGTGTCGAACGGCGTGGATGGCTTGGCGGGCGATGATCGAAGCGGGTGGAAACAGACGGAGAGCCTCACTGACCACCGCTCGGGTGAAAACCAGCCGGTCGAGCATTGCGGCGATGGCTGCGCCTGTGCCGGTGAGGTCGAGATCAGCCGCCTCGCGCGCGATCCGTTCCTGCGCCTGTTGATCGCCAGCGAGGAGCAGGCACGACCAGAATAGGGCGAGAGCTGTGGTTTCGTGTCCAGCGATCAGAAGCGTGCCGATCTCATCACGCAGCTGGCGGCGCCCGGCGGGCCCATCTGGAATTGTGCCAACGCGCAGCAGATCGAGAAGATCCTCAGGATTGTCAGGCACGCGCTGCGTGAGGCGCTGCGCGATGATCCGGCTGATCAGGCGCGTCCAGCGCTGGCGCAAGCGCCAGCGCAGTAAATCCCGCGGACTGGGCAGCGCGGCTGGGAGCGTGAGATCCAGCGCATCGGGCCGCCAGAGTTCCGCCGCCGTGCTATTGAGCAGCACCCGCAATTCCTCTGCAAAGGGTGCCGCCGTCATGGAAAACATTGAGCGGGTCGCAATATCGAGAGCCAGTGTCTGCAGAGCTGATAGAAGGTCCACCGGCCGATCAATGTTGGACTCAATGCTTCCGAGCCAGACATTAATCGCCTGAGCCGTAGAGCGGATCAGCGGTTCCAGAGACCGGGGCGCGAGAGCGGTGGCGACAATGCGCCGCTGGCGACGCCAAAGGGGGCCGGTGCTGAGTAACAGGCCACGCCCGATCAGAGGCCGGGTCAGACGGATCGCCGCGGCGGTTCGGCGATAATTTTCGGCGTGGCCGATGAGCACATGGTGGATCAAGTCGGGATCAGAGATAACCAGCATCGGCTGGGTCATCAGATTGAGGCGGATGACCGGTTCATGATAGGCGGCCTCAGGCCAGAGTTCGATCGGATTGGTCCGCAAGAGCCGTAAAGTCTCGCGCCAGTTCGGAACGCTTCTCGGCCTCGCACCGACGAACTCGCTCACATCCTGCATCGTTGATCAATGATTGATAATCGTCGAACCGACCATGATTTACATCACATGATCCGGTTTTGCTCCAACCCATCGAGGGCGTGAAGAATCAAGCGAAATTTTCATCAAGTCTTTTCGTAAATCGGACAACGCCACAAAATAGACAAAAATCATAAAATCTACATAGCAGGAGAATAAAAAAACGTTGCGACAAACAAATTTTTAAATCTTGGCCGCCGACGCGGCGATCACAAAGTTCCTTGAGAAATACGGGTTGAAGTACGTCAAAGCGGTGACCTGTCTGGTCAAGGACCGCGATGCGCTGCTGACCTTCTACGATTACCCGGCCGAGCATTGGGAGCATCTGCGGACCTCCAACCCGATCGAGAGCGTGTTCGCCACCGTCCGCCGAAAAACGGTCCGAACCAAGGGCGCACTGTCGCCGGATAGCGCCCGGCTCATGGTCTTCAAACTCGTCACCGCAACCGCCAAAACTTGGCGCAAACTCAATGGAGAAAACCAGTTGCCCAAGGTGATCCAAGGAATTACTTTCCGCGACGGCATCGAGGTGATCGAGACGTCAACACAGAACGCCGCCTGATCTCCACCGCCACCCAATTTCCATCATAGCTCCGGGGGTCGAAAGCCGATATGGCTCGGCGGGAGCTACGCATCAGATTTTTCCACCAATCGCGCCAGAACGTCCGGCGGCCAGACAGACAGCCAAAGCGCGCCGCAGTCTCGTCGAAGGTTGGCACTGCGTCGTGGCGAAAAATCACGCATTGGGCTTCTACGAAATATTCTTGCTTCATTACCGTAGACCACCGGGATGGCCCGAACTTACACGACCAACGCCAGATTGGGGTCCCGAGCGTACAATTGATGGCGGTAGCACCGACGCATGCTCGCCTTTTTCTGGTCCAAGGTTTCTGTTTCGCCGCTGGATCAATACAACGTCTTGCGCGGTAGATCACGACTTCTCCATGTCGCCCCATGCAACCTGTTCGACGCGCGCGCCACACGGCCTCTTGCTGGCTTGATCTCGCCGAAGGACGGCTGCGCCTCGATCGCCTAGCCGCAACGGCTGCGCAAAACTTTCTTCCCCTGGACCGATTTCCCCACGGACAAGCCGCGGGCCCCCAATCGGCCCATTCCTCGCGAGACAAGAAAGTTGTGCGCCTGCCGTCCTCCGCTGCGCTGCGGCCCTTAGCCACCCCATCGCGCAAGCGCGACGAGGGCCCCGGCCGACGGGTGCGGCGCCGATCGCCTCCGGCTGGTCGATCGCCATCGAGGCCGCGGTGGTCGCGGGCTCGAAACAGCATAGGAGCGAAAACATGGCTAATATCGGCACCTTCAAAAAAGTTGGAACTGAAATCCAGGGCGAGATCGTCACCCTGAGCGTCCAAGCAAAAGGCGTCCGGATTGTTCCGGAAAGCAACCGCAGCAATGATACCGCCCCCAGCCACCGGATTTTTGTTGGCCGCGCAGAAATCGGGGCCGCCTGGTCCAAACGATCCAACGAGGGGCGCGATTATCTCTCGGTGAAGCTGGACGATCCGTCCTTCAACGCCCCGATCTATGCCAACCTGTTCGATGACGAGAGCGGCGATGGCTACAGCCTGATCTGGTCCCGCCCCACCAACGGCCGACGCGGCGAGTAAAACGCGCCGACACAGTTCCCCGCCCGGGAAACCGGGCGGGGTTCGTCTTTCGGTGCAAAATTACAGATCAGGATCGCCAGAGGTTTCGGTCGTCGCGCCAGCCCCCGTTGGAAACGGCTCGAGCAAAGCAGCAGGCGTCACGCTAAGCGCCTGAGAGGCATGCCAGATTGTCAGGAGCGTAACATTCTGCTGCCCACGCTCCATGGCGCTGACATGGGCGCGATCGACGTCCATTCGTATCGCCACGGCCTCCTGACTGAGACCGGCCTGCAGCCTAAATCGCCGGAAATTTGCGCCGAATAGGTTTCGAATATCCATCCGCAGGATGGACACCATTCGCGTATTATCGCGCTACGTATTATAATACGCGAACGTAAACCAATATTGATCATCGGCGATAAGCCGACCCTGTTGCACTACCCTGCGATGGAAGTATCGATAATGTCCATGACCTCACCGCCGCGAATCGCTGATGCTGCACCCTCCGATCCTCATGTAACGGCGTATGATCGCGCTCAAGTTGAGGTTTACCTGCGTTTACTGGATGCTGCAGCCGAGGGCGCTCCATGGGAGGAGGTGTGCAGCATTGTACTGGGCATTGATCCTGGCGCCGCACCGCAGCATGCGCGCCAGTGCTACGAATCCCATTTGGCGCGGGCGCATTGGCTGTCGGAAACCGGATATCGTGATCTCCTCAAGGCGCCGGAATAACCGCGCTCGATATTTTGGGAGCCCATTGCGGCAATTGAGCGCTCAACAAAATGTGATGCTTGACAAAAACGAGACTAAAAATAGGTCGGGAGTCTGGCTCTAACGTGATAGCAAGCAGTTAGGGGAGAACGTCCTTTGTCAAATCAGAATTGGCGTATAGCCGAAGACTATAAAAACCGGCGTGCTTTAAATTCATCCTCGATAGCCTGGGAATTTCTCAGGCGAAATCCCGATTACAGGAATGATTGTGCCACATTGAATCTTCAACCGCCGCGCGACCACGATATCGTCGCCCGGCGTTGGGGGTTACGATTTTCTGGCTGATCCAACCAAATCAGCCACGGAAACACCGGTCTTTTGGAACCCTGACGACTGCGCAAGCGTCGTCATCCTGGAACCTGCGCCGTCGTCGGTCGGATCGCGGTCATTTACGCTCGCGAATCTTCCAGAAAATTTGCTTCGCCACGACGCGGAGGATGGCGCGCACGTTATCGTCCGCGTTGGCGTTTCGATGCGTCAACTTTGGATCATGGCCACCCCCGATCAACACACGCCCTTGGCGGCGGTGCTGCCGCTGGACGGTTCGGCAGGCCATCGTGCTGAGGCAACACTCCGATTCTGGCGTTTGCTCGCGCATGGTGCAGCGAGCAGGAGCGACACTGAACGCAACAATGAAAAGTTGATGATCGTTTTACGGGCATTGGACGCCAAACTCGATGGCGCGAGCTATCGCATGATCGCGGAAGCAATATTTGGCGCCGACCGGATCAGCAGCGAACCTTGGAAAACATCATCGCGTCGCGATGCCATCATCCGGCTGGTGCGGAATGGCATGGCCATGATGCACGGGAAATATCGTAGCCTGCTCCATCGACAAGATTAGGACTGATGGTTTGGCGATGCGTTGCCTGACAATCGCGTTGTTTCAAAAACAAATTTTCGTAAGTCCTGAAGATATCAGAGGCAGAATACCAGAAAGCAGCGTTTCCGGAATGCCTGAGAACGGGAAAACCAGAAACTGCGGAAATCCGCAATCCACATAGTCGTCAACGCACAAACACTGAGGTGCAGAACCCCGGCAACGGGTAAACACAGCAACCCGTCAATACGTCGGGAAGGGGTGGCGATTTTCGGGGTTGAATCTTCGCCATCCCCCCACAGCGCAAAACTACGCCACCGTGATCGCCATCGGCCGCCATCGTCCGGCGACCGCTGACATCATCACGGAGTTATCCCATGTCCGCCATTGTTCCCGGCACCCCGTCCCGTTATCTGCGCACCCCCGAAGCCTCCCGCTTCGTTGGGTTATCGATACGCACGCTCGAGAAACACCGCATCTACGGCACTGGACCGCGTTATCTCAAACTCGGCGGTCGGGTGGTATATCGCGTCGAGGATCTACAAAGCTGGGCGGAATCCGGTGCCAAAGCATCGACCTCTGATCCCGGCATCGCACGGGTGCTGCCCGCGAAGCGCCACAGCCAGGCGACGCTGGCCCAATTGACCCAGCCGCGTCGCTGAGCGGAACCGATGGTTCCGCGCGCGCGCAAAAATTCAGAGCGAGCTCAGCTCAATCTGTTTCGGGCCCTGGGTGGCGATTTCGCGCCGCGCGATGCGCAGGATCTGATGGCCTATCCTTTCTTCAGCCTCGCCAAATCACCCCGCATCATCCCAATCGATTTTCAGATGAACGAAATTACGATCCGGGTCGAAGCGGTGCCCAAACATGGCATGGCCACAATCTGGGACGCCGATATCCTGATCTGGGCGGCTAGTCAGATCGTCGAGGCGCGCGACGCGGGACTACCGACATCGCGGCTGATGGCGGCAACCCCCTATGAAATCCTCACCTTCATCGGTCGCGGCACCGGTGCGCGCGATTACGAGCGGCTGCGTGCAGCCCTCGACCGGCTGCAATCCACAACGGTCGCGACTTCGCTCCGCCAAATCGGCAAACGGCGCATGCACCGCTTTTCCTGGATCAATGAATGGGCCGAGCGCACCGATGCGCGCGGAAAACCCGACGGCATCGACTTGATCCTCCCCGATTGGTTCTATCGCGCGGTGCTGGATGATGGCTTGGTGCTGACGATTGATCCCGCCTATTTCCAGCTGAACGGCGGGCTCGAGCGATGGCTTTACCGCCTGGTGCGCAAACATGCAGGGCACCAACCCAGCGGCTGGCGGTTTGATCTGCGCCACCTCTACCTAAAATCCGGCGTCCTCTCCGCCTTTGACCGATTCGCCTTCGACGTTCGGGCAATTGTGCGCCGGCAAACGCTGCCGGGCTACCGCCTTCGCTTGGAGCAAAACGCGTCAAAACGAACGTTTCTGGCATTCTCTCGAGAAAAACGATCGGCAGATCCCCTGTGTAAAAGCCTGTGGATAAGCTGTGGAAAACCTGTGGATACCGTCGTGCTATCGGGAATGAATGGTATCGTGCCATCAGGAAGATCAGGCACGTGCTATCAGGAAGAAAAACCCCCATTTTTTCCATTGGAATCAGCTGGTTCTGGCACCCGTAACTTAGATTCTAACTTAAAAGAGTCTAACTCTCTTCTTGGTGGACCCAACGGTTGCGACTGCAAAGCCGGGAAGAAAAAGAGGCAAGTTGCGAGACGGCAGAACGACACCGGCGCGAAAGACGCGCCATGATTGTGGCCCTGCTCAACCAGAAAGGCGGCGTGGGCAAAACCACCATTGCGCTGCATCTTGCCGGCGGCTGGGCCCGGAGTGGCGCGCGGGTAACGCTCATTGATGCCGACCCGCAAGGTTCGGCCCTCGATTGGGCCGCTCAACGCGCCCGGGAGGGGGTTCCACGGCTTTTTGGCGTTCTGGGCTTGCCACGAGACACGCTCCACCACGAAGCGCCTGAGATCGCCCGTAGCGCCGATTATGTCGTCATCGATGGGCCGCCCCGTGTGGCAGGGCTGATGCGCTCGGCTTTGCTCGCAGCCGACCTTGTCCTCATTCCGGTGCAGCCCTCTCCGTTCGATGGTTGGGCCTCCGCCGAACTCCTTGCGCTCCTTGGCGAGGCACGGATCTTTCGGCCCAACCTGGTTGCCCGATTCGTGCTCAATCGGGTTCAGCGCCGAACCATCATCGCGCAGGATACCGCCAACAGTCTCGCCGATCATGATCCGCCGCTGCTCGCCAGTCGGATCGGTCAGCGCATCGCCTTCGCTGATGCTGCGCGAACCGGAAGGCTGGTCTGTGACGATGCACCGACTGGGGATGCCGCGCGCGATATTGCGCGCCTTGCTTCAGAAATCGGGACGCTGACGCTGTGAGCCCGCGCCCGATCAAACCCGGCTTCGCCGCACGTCCAGCGACGCCCGACGCCTGGGTGCGCAAACCCGACGTCATGGCGCAATGTCGCATCGATAGCGCGCAATATTCCGCTCGGCTGACCATCGATGTCACCCCGGCTCTACGGAGCAGAATCAAAATTACGGCGTTCCAGCGCGGGCAGACGGTTGCCGATATGCTCCGCGATCTGCTGGCGCGCGAATTTCCTGATGAACTGGGAGATGCACCATGAGAACCATTTGCTCCGGCAAAAATTCCGGAGAAAAACCGTCGTCCCACAGCGACGTCACAGCACTCACCCATGTTGAATTGACCTGGATTGAGGGCAAGATCGAGCACTGGATCCGGTTCGGCCGAGATGTCAGCGAAAAAATTTTGACGCGGCGTCGGCGCGTGCTGAGCTTCGCGCCAGAAAGCATTTTTGCGTTCGTGCGCTGGGCGTCCAACGATTACGGCACGGTGGCGTCGCGGATCGATATTGTGCGGGCTGTGCCTACCGGTGAAGCCTATCAGACGTTGCCGTTTGTCACGCCGGGCGGTGAACTTTTGCTCCGGCAGACCGGATGGACCAAGGTCCAACGGGTATTGCAGGCAATTGATGCCGCAGAGACGCTGGGTATCGATGCCGCCGATGTTTCACCCGACTATTGGCGGCACGTGCATAATCGGTTGGCCGCAAGCCTCGCACCACGAATTTACACGCCGGCACAGCATCAAGCGTGGCTGATGCGTCGGCGAGGTGATGCGGAGACCGGAGTATGATCCGTGCCAATCTTGTCTTCGTCTCCGGCCTCTCAATTCTCGGCCTTAGCGCACCGATGCTCATCCGTCCGGTGCCAGAACTACTCTGGAATGCCAGCGCGAGCGTGCGGATCGGGCTCTACGCCGTGCAACCGGCAGGCAGGCTGCGTGTTTCCGAACGCGTGGTTGTGCGACCGCCCCGCGCGCTCGCGGACTTCATGGCGCAGCGCCGTTATCTGCCGCTGGGCGTGCCGCTTCTGAAACATATCGCGGCACTACCCGGCGCAAAAATCTGCCGGGTTGGACGCACGATCACCATCAATGGCAGGGTCGTTGGGCGTGCGCTCCGCACCGACTGGCTGCACCGCAGACTCCCGATCTGGTCGGGCTGCCACATCGTCGCGGCGGGGCACGTATTTTTGATGAATGAGCGAGTCCAAGCATCCTTCGATGGGCGGTATTTCGGCACGTTACCAGCCTCAACGATTATCGGGCGCGCTGAACCGATCTGGACGCACGGAGGATCATAAGCATGCAATCTTGCACCGCGATCGCCAACTTCTCGCGCCGCCAAACCCGATCTGCGCGCCCGGTTTGCCTCTCGCTCCCGGCTATTTTTCACCCAGTCAGCGGCGGACTGGCCGCAGCAACGACATCATTCAGACGCGCATCGATTGTCGCTCTGGGTGCTGTGTTCTTGGCATTGATCGCGTCGTCTGCGCATGCAGAGACCGCGCGACCGATCAGCGCAAAATTATCGCCGGTCTGCGCGCCGTTCGCGAAATTTATCACCGCCGATGCCGCGCGCTTCAGCATTCCAGCTGCATGGATATGCGCCGTGATCAACGCTGAAAGTGCTGGCGATGCGCACGCCATATCCCCCAAAGGCGCAATCGGGTTGATGCAACTCATGCCGCAAACCTGGATTTTGCTCCGGCGCCGCTACCATCTCGGCGCCAATCCAGAGTCACCGGCGAACAATATTTTCGCGGGCACGGCGTATCTGAAGGCGCTGCTCAATCGCTATGGCGCTCCTGGTTTTCTGGCAGCCTATAATGCCGGGCCCGCGCGATGGCAGGCACATCTGGTGACCGGCGCAAAGCTGCCCGCCGAGACAAAAGCCTACCTAACGCGACTGCTGCCGATCATTGATGGCGATAATCCTGCAGCGGTTCTAGCGGTTGCATCCACGCAATCCTGGAGCACCGCCCCTCTGTTCCCGGCCGTCTCTTTGACACCGTTGATCGCGCGCGCAAATGCCCCGGCGATTGAGCAAAAAATCGGCGACAAAACTGCATTCGCGCCGCTCGGGAACGGCCTATTCGTCACGGCATCAGCGCGAAAATTTGGCCCATGATCAATATCGGGACAGCGCGTGGTCTCGCGGGCTCTGGTGTCCTTTTGGGTAGGTTTGATCGAGCGCACCCTAACCCAACCAATGGACGGCAAGGGAAAAGCGCCGCCGGCGGGCGGGCGCAAGTGGTTGGTTGGGTTGGATATTTTGGACATATGACCATTCGCTCCTGCTGTCGCTGCTGCCATATTTCTCAATCAATTCAACGATCCGAGCGACGCCGACCGGCGCGACACGGGTTTGGTGCGCCATGACAACACGGGTGGATGATATTGCTCTCCGGCCCGGTCGCATTCGCCATGGCAACCAGCGTGCCCGCCGCCCCGATAGCTTCGTTGGTGAGGTGATGCGGGCTGCCAAGAAGGCTGGGCATGTCGGCGCGAATATTCGGAGCAGCAAGGCAGGCGCAAGTCGTTCGACCTTCGGGCGCGGACGCCGCGCTGCAGCTTCATTGTCGCTGCATTCGACCGCGCGGCGGGTGGTGATGAAGGCGCGCGTGGTTCGCCATCACGGCGCAAAATTTCGGTCGGCACCGCTGCCCAAGCATATCGCCTATCTCAAGCGCGACGGCGTGACGCGGGACGGAGCGGAAGCAAAAATGTTCGACGCCAATTCCAACCAAGCCGATGATCGCGCCTTCGCGGAGCGGATCGCGGATGACCGTCATCACTTCCGGTTTATTATCTCGCCCGAGGATGCCGCCGAACTGGATAATTTGCGCACATTCACCCGGGAATTAATGCAGGATGTCGAACGGGACCTTGGCACCAAGCTCGATTGGGTAGCGGTCGATCACTGGAACACCGACAACCCGCATATTCATGTCTTAATTCGCGGCCGTGCTGATGATGGCGCGGACCTCGTCATCAGCCGTGCCTACATCAGCCGGGGCTTTCGTGACCGCGCCGCTGAACGCATTACCCTTGAACTGGGGCCGAGGAGCGAACAAGAAATCCGCACCAGCCTGGAGCGAGACATCAGCGCGGAACGCTGGACCAGCCTCGACCGGGCGCTTCGCGATAGCGCCGATGAGGGTGGTGGCGTTATTGATCTGCGCCCGGAGGCTGGCGGGAGCGACAATGAACTCCGCCGATTGCTGATCGGTCGGGCTGCCAAGCTCGAACGGCTGGGGCTGGTCGAGCCACTTGGGCCCGCGCAATGGGCGATCAAACCAGGCATCGAGCCGAAACTGCGTGAGCTTGGCATTCGTGTCGACGTCATCAAAACCATGCATCGCGCAATGAGCAGCGCCGACCGCGAGCCTGACGTCACCCGATTTGCGCTCCATGATGACGCGCCGACCAATCCCGTGCTGGGCCGCCTTGTCGAGCGCGGGCTTGATGATGAGCTGAAAGGGAGCGCCTATGCCATCATCGAGGGGATCGACGGACACACTCATCATGTGCGCTTCGCAGACTTGGAATTCACCGGCGATGCCAAGCACGGCGCGATCGTCGAGGTGCGAGCCTATGAGGATTCCAATGGCCGCCACCGCCTATCGTTGGCCACGCGGTCTGATCTGCCCCTCGAAGCCCAGATTACCGCGCAGGGTGCAACCTGGGTTGATCGCCAACTTCTTGCCAAAGAACCCGCGATCAGCGGCGCCGGGTTTGGTGCGGAGGTTCGGGACGCGATGGATAGGCGGGTCAAGTATCTCATCGAGGATGGACTGGCACAGAGGCAGGGTCCACGGGTCATCTTTGCTCGCGATCTGCTCAACACGTTGCGTCGGCGCGAGCTTGATGAGGCCACGAGCAGGTTATCCGCCGAGACCGGGCTTTCACACCGACCCTCGGCCGAGGGCGAGCACGTTGCTGGCATTTACCGGCAACGCGTGACACTGGCGTCCGGTCGGTTCGCAATGATCGATGACGGCATGGGATTTCAACTGGTGCCCTGGCGTCCGGCGCTGGAGCAGCAGCTTGGTAAGCAGGTATCGGGTGTAATGGCACCGGGAGGGGGAGTGGAATGGAATTTGGGCCGGAAGCGGGGGATTGGAATTTGAGTGTTTCGTCGATTACCGGTTGAGCAATGGCGCTGACGGTCCGGAAAAACTTATCCGACGGACGTTCGTTTTTTCGGCGAGGATTGGCCGAAAGGGGAATGGCGGCTTTGGAGCCTAAGAGGCAGAAAGCCGACCCATCGAGGGCACGGCTACAGTCACTTCCTGGCGTTTGATTAGACGCAACTGCAACGCATAGGATGTATCAATCAAGTCTGCAAGCACGTAGTATCTCGATAAACTTCTCCGCCTGCGTTCTTACGTCAGCCCATTTTTCCTTGGGTGACCCATATATCGTCCAGAATTTTGCCTCGTTGATGGCTAGCGTGCGATTATCGCCGCCACCATGCTGCGTGATAAATCCCCAAAACCAAAGGTCGTCCCATATAACGGCTTCATCATTGGTTCTGCCGATGAGATTGAATACCAAATCATTGATTGTTTCGAAATCGAGGTTGCTTCTGGTAATATACTTGAAAATATACTTGATAACGGAATCGACCGGCACGCGCACAAAATCATCTGGCGCAATCGAAACGTTGTCAAGGAAACGCAATCCCGTATTCACTTCAAGAGTATGTACGTCAATAATTGACTTGATGAACAGTGCTGCAGTTTTCTCACCGAATCCTTTGCTATCCGCCAGAACGTGCCACATCCTGTCGAAAGTACCTCCGGTAGAGCTCGGGACGTGGTCAGCAGAACTCAGCTTAGTTAATGCATTTAGGAGATCGGTAGGATTTTGTACGGCATCGAAGGTCGCCCTGTGTTCAAACAAAATCTTCCAAGTTTTAGAGCTATCATCGAGTGATGGCATGCTCTGCGTTTGCAAGATCGCGTGCAAAAGTGATGAGATGCGAGCGTAGTTACCGCCCGACGGAGTCATGCAGGCGGCGTACGGACTCAAGCAGGCAGCATAATACGCGTGCTGAGTTTGCCGGTTGTAGATTGTATTGTCTTTTAGGAAGACAAATATTTCGTTAAGGCTACATTGGATATTGGAAATGTATTCTTTGACTTCATTAACGCGCGCGCGTCGTTCATTGGCATCAGAAAAACTGATAGTCTTGAACAGGCCAAGCTTCTTTCCGAATTTCAAAAGGTCCTTTTCATTCATTGCTAGGGCGGCCCATCATGCTGTTTTGCGGCTAGTATACGCCAGACTGGGCTGCAGTTAATAGATGCGTGTTAAACGCTCAGGACGTGCGGAGCAAGCAAGGGTGGGTGCGACTTTGCATCCCACCGCTCCCAGCCGCCGCTATAATTCGGCTGATTATCGTTCATTTGCTTACCGTAGCAACCTACCTACGACGTTATGAGACCGGAGGGGTGGGGTGCGGAATAGCGCCACACCCTACAGTCCGCTTTCAGGCAATTGCGAAACAATCGGTAATGTCCAACTTGGGCGCAAAGGTGCCTTTCGAGGTACCCAGGCTTGGCCGGAAGCAGGCCAGCGGTTATGACGAAATCGATCCGGAAAAGCGGATTTTCATCTTGTCCGCGGGCATTAGCCCCGTTGCGACTGCCCAGTTTCAAGTACTCAACGTCCGTAATTCTCCCCTCCCCACACCAAAGAGGGTCCGGTAGAAAAGTGCTGCAATGACCACCGTAGCCAAAGCAAGCAGCGCCAAGGCAATCGCGTTTGTTATGATACCGGGTCGGGCTGCAGCAAAACGAAGTGACGCGATACTGCTAGCTGCGAGAGGAAAACTCACCGCCCACCACGACACGCGAAATGGGCAGCAAAAAGGCAGCTTTCGTAGCTGCCCAAGCAGCACGGCCAACATGAAAAGCATCAACGTGTAAAGCGCTTCCGCGAACAGGTCCGTCTGACCGACCGTTACAGTGTAGGTCGAGTATCCTACGGCGAATGGTGCGACGAGGATCAACAACGAAGGTTTCAACGCATCCGGCAGCGGTGGTTCGAACACCAGCCGCGAGAAAATAAGCGTGAAAAGTGGCACAGCAAAAAACAGACCGGCGGCCAGCGCAAAAACAGTTAGCCCGTGCATAGGCGGCAACCCGAGCGTCGGAAGTGCGAGCGGCACGTCCAACAAACCAACGACGGGGATGATCCACGCTGGCGTCGCGTGAGCGACCTGTTGCCGGTCACTCATCCAACGGCTGACGATAAGCCAGGCGAACACCACCATTCCGACAGCGCCGACCACCCACAGGATTTGCGCAAAGCGGCGTGCAAATGGCTCCAGCACGATCGGGAGCAGCAACAAGCTGATCAGGACCGTACCGAAGAGACTGCCTGCGATCGGATGCCGGAATTCGGCGCGAACCGCGGGGAAGGCGGTCACGAGCTTGACGGAATAGCCGGCTAGCAGCAGCACGAAGGCGACCGCCGCCAAGCCGCCGATGCCAAGTGCGATCCCCTCCGGAACGCCGTAGCGAACGGAGGCGAGCCGCCACGCCACCGACAGGCCCGTCAAGCCCATGACGGAGCCGAAAAGGCCGACGGGCAGGTAGTCGAGTAAGGGCCTGCCGGGCGCCACGAGAGCCAGCGACTCGCTCATGACGCCACCGCCTTCAACAAGATCTGTTGCGCCGGGTCGAGCCTGCTGGCGAGCGGCTCAGGCACGCCGGCCCCTCGAAGGACAGCGGCTATCGGGCGAAAGGCGATCGCCGTCCGTCCGTCCTCCTGCACCCGGACGAGCACCCGCAGGGGAAGGTCGAGCGCGGCCAAAGGGGCGGCGAGCATGATCGGCGTGCCGCCCTTCGGATGCCCGTAAGTGAGCACCGTCGCGGGCGGCATCTCCAGTCCGGCCTTCTGCGCGCCAGCTTGATGGTCGATGCGACTGAAAAGCATCAGGCCGGCTTCCGCGATCGCCGCCAACAAGCGTTCGAGCGTCGTCTCGAACGGATGCGCCGACACGGTCTCGAGAACGTCTGCGTCTTTCATGATCCTTCTCCCTCCTCAATGTCGATCGACAGCTTGGCTCGCGCCTGGCCCGTGGCGAGCAGACCATAGGCGTCGGCAACTTCGTCCAGCTTGAACCGCCGCGGGTCCAGCGACGGCGACAGCCGCCCGGCCTCGGCCATGCGCGTCGCCTCGGACAGGATGTCGCCATGATGCGCCCGCCCCTCGCCCGTGAGCAGCGGCAAAAGGGTGAAGACGCCCGAATAGCTGGCCGCGCGGAACGACAGCGGCGCGAGCGCGTGTGCTCCCCAGCCGAGCGCGCTCGCCACGTGGCCGAACCGGCGCACGGCAACGAACGCGCCGTCCAACGTCGCGCCGCCCACGGTGTCGTAGACGAGGTCGAAGCCGCGACCGCCGGTCAAGCGCGCCACAAACGCCTCTACCGCCTCCGTCCGATCGATGAAGCGTGCACCGAGGCTTTCGATTGTCTGCCGGCTCGATGCCGACCCGGTCGCGAACACATCGGCGCCGCGGTCGCGGGCGATCTGGATCGCCATCTGGCCGACGCCGCCCGCACCACCCAGAACCAGCACGGCCTGACCCGCCTGCACCGCCATGCGGTCGACCAGGCCTTCCCAGGCCGTGATGAACACAAGCGGAACCACGCTGGCTTCCCGCATGCTAAGATTGGCCGGCTTGAGCGCCAACAGCTGGGCATCAACGGCGGCATATTGTGCGAGCGAACCTTGATGGCCGCCAACGCCTCCGGTCATCCCAAAGACCTCATCGCCGGGTCTGAAGCGCGTTACCGCCGCACCGGTCGCCACGACCGTGCCAGCAAGGTCGATGCCCAGGATCGCGGGTAGCTTTTGCCTTGCGTGGTCGGCGGCACCTTCGCGGATCTTCAGGTCGAGCGGGTTCACGCCGCTCGCGGCTACTCGGATCAGCACCTCACCTGGGCCCGCAACAGGCCGGGCGACATTGGTGAGACGGAAGGGCGCACCGTGCGTTTCCAAAAGTGCGACTTGCATCGTGAAATGTTCGTTCATCGCGGGTGCTCCCAGTGACAACCTGAATATCGGCCATGACAACTCGCATGGCGATCATCAATACTGTATGAGGTTCATGCAATTTTGTTCGGGTCAAATGCGATGCTGGATTGGAGCGATCTACGAGTCTTCCTGGCGATCGCGCGCGAAGGGACGCTCGGGTCAGCAGCCCGGCAACTTGGACAGACTCAACCGACGATGGGGCGGCGCCTGCGCGCCCTTGAGGCGGCGGTAGGCCAGACGTTGTTTCAGCGCACAGGCGAGGGTTTCGTGCTGACCGGGGAGGGAGCCTCGGTCCTCGTTCACGCAGAGCGGGTCGAAGAGGAAGTCCTAGCGTTCCAGCGGCAGCTGGCTGGCCAGGAGTCGCAGTTACAGGGAATGCTGCGGCTCTCTTCCTCAGATTGGTTCGGCACATACATGCTGGCGCCAGTGCTGGCAGAGTTCGGATTTCGGCACCCATTCGTGTGTGTCGAACTGCTGACGGATGCGCGCCTCTACAGCTTACCGCGGCGCGAAGCTGACATGGTATTCCGAATCAAGCCTTTCGACGAGCCGGAAATCATTTCGCGCCGGCTGCTGCACATCCCATATGCGCTCTATGGCTTGGCCGGAAGCGAAAAGCCGTGTTCGGGTGACGGAAGCGGCGCGCGGGTGATCACGATGAACGCCGACTTTTCGGAAATGCCAGATGCGGTCTGGCTTAAGCGACTGTTGCCCAACGCGACAGTTGCGCACCGCAGCAACAACCGCGAGGTCCAGGCGCAATTATGTTCGCACGGCGCAGGTCTCGCGGTCCTGCCGCGCCCGCTGGGCGACGCGATTCCCAGCATCGTCGCATTGGACCTCGACGAGCAGCCGCCGGGCCGGGACACCTTCGTCGGCTATCACCGCGATCTTCGGCGATTGACACGGATGCGTGAATTGCTGCGCTTAGTTATCGAGAAGCTCGCAAACTAGTCTAGTCAGTCAAGCAGGCCGTCACAATTGCCGATTCAATGCCCGCTATCGCAATATGACCAAAACTCCCTGAATGGCCGCGATGAGGCGCTAAGCTGGCGGTTCGCTGGACCGGGCCGACCGCAGCCTGTCCGCCGCGTTCTTGATACCCGAAAAAGCAGACCAGCGGTATGCGTTTAGGGTCGCGCATGATGCTGGAAAGTCGATCGAATTAGGCTTGCCACAAACTGCGTTGTTACGAATCAATCCACTTCAGTGAACTGCCCTCTGAGTCCGGCCACGGCGTAATCTATAAATAAACGCGTGCGCGACGGTAGATGCCGTCCGGCGGGATAGACGAGGTGGATGGGTACAGACGCTGGCTCATGCGTAGTGAGCAGGCGCCGCAGAGTCCCGCCTGCCTCCAGCGGCGCCAGTTGATAGGAAAGCACGCGCACAATACCCCCGCCGCGTGCTGCGGCCTCCAGTCCCGCCTGCACGGTGTTCACCGCAAGCTGCGGCTTTACTCGCACGGTTTGATCGCCTTGCGGCGTACGAAATCGCCAGCGGTCGGGCATCGGGCGTCCACCCGTAATGGCGATGATCTGGTGTCCAGCCAACTCTCCCGGATGCTGAGGTACGCCCGCCTTGGCCAGATATTCCGGACTTGCGCATAAAACCTGCCGTACCTGGCCCAAGCGAATGGCACGCAGGCTCGAATCGGCCAGTTGGGCGATTCGGAATCCGAGATCGATGCCCTCATCGATGAAGGACACCTGTCGGTTCAGCAGCAGCAGCGAGATTTCAACAAGCGGATGCGCCGCCATGAATTCCTGCACAATTGGCAGGACATGCATCCGCCCGAACATTTCTGGCGCGGTGATGGCAACCGATCCTGTGGGGCGGCTTTGCGCGCCGGCGGCTTCGCGCAGTCCGGCATATTCAGCCAGTATCCGCCGCACTTGCTCCAAACAGGCTTCTCCCGACTTGGTTAGCGCATTGGCGCGAGTCGTGCGGGTAAACAATGCCCCTCCTAGCTCATCCTCCAGGGCCGCTACGGCGCGGCTTACCGCTGTGGGCGAACGGCCTAGGCGACGGCTTGCGGCGATAAAGCTACCTTGCTCCGCAACAGCAACAAAGATTGCCAGACTATCCAGCCGGTCCATCAGATTATCCCAATAATCGCACTAAAGAATACCAAAATTCGTAGATTATAACAATGTGAGAAGTGCCCTATGTGTCCCTCATCGAGTTCCCATTCCAGGAGAGAGACAATGCCCACAGAGCCAGATCTCACGTTGCTCGGCTTCCGCCTTTCCGGCCATTCCCACAGGGCAGAGTTGATGCTGAACCTGCTGCAGCTTCCGTACCAGTTTCACCAAGTCGATCTTGACGGCGCCGAACAGGCCACTCTGGCGTTCCGCAAGCTCAACCTGTTCGGGACCGTGCCCGTATTGCGGGATGGCGAAGCCGTTATCGCGGATTCAACCGCGATCATCACCTATCTGGCACTGAAATACGACGATGCGCGGACCTGGCTCCCGGAGGACCCGTTGGCTGCTGCACAAGTGCAACGCTGGCTCTCCGTTGCCCAGGGACCCGTATTCAATGGACCTTGTAAAGCGCGGTTGGTGAAAGTGTTTGGCGCTCCAGACGACTATGAACGAGCCGTCTCCGCGGCCGAGAAACTGCTGTCGCAGCTGGACGAGGTTCTGGCGTGCACCCCATTCCTCACCGGCACCACGGCCAATCTCGCCGATGTGGCGGTGTACAGCTATGTTGCCAAGGCGCCGGAGGGCGGTGTGGATTTGGCGCCCCATTCGAATGTGCTCGCCTGGCTCCGCCGGGTGGAGGCCCTGCCGCACTTCCTGCCTATGCCGGCTGCCGGCTGCCGGGTGGGGCACGCATCATGACGACGCCCTGGCACAGAGGAGAACAGACATTGCAAGAGCGGGCTGGCGTCGCCGGGCGGATGGCGGAGATTGGATCACGCGTGATCCGCACCGTCATGCCGGACCAGCACCGCCAATTCTTCACGCAACTGCCTTTTATCCTGGCTGGGTACCAGGATCAGGCCGGGAATGTGTGGGCCTCGCTGATCGGCGGCTCGCCGGGGTTTGTTTCGAGCCCAGACCCGAAGACGCTGACCGTGGGGACGCTTCCCGTAGCCGACGATTCCCTGGCGACCGAACTGGCACCCGGGCTGCCGTTGGGCATCCTCGGCATCGAGCTGCCCACACGCCGGCGCAATCGGGTCAACGGACATGTGCTGACTTCGGGTTCCCACGGTTTCACCCTCTCCGTCGAGGAAAGCTTCGGCAACTGCCCCAAATATATCATGCGGCGGGATTATGCGGCGGTAAGTGAAACAAGCGTGCGGCAGGAGAAACTTACGAGGCTTGACGATGCGGCGCACGCGCTAATCACGATGGCAACGAGCTTTTTCGCTGCGTCTTCTGGCGGGAGCGGAATGCTTCCGGATGTATCGCATCGTGGCGGGCCGCCTGGCTTTGTCAAAGTTGAACCGGACGGCGTGTTGACGATCCCAGACTATGCCGGCAACTCCTTCTTCAACACGCTCGGAAATATCATACTGTATCCTCATGTCGGGCTGCTTTTTCCGGATTTTCTGTCGGGCGATGTGCTGCAGCTGAGCGGCGCGGCTTGGCTGGTGGATGAACCTGGCGTTAAGCCGCAAGGTGCCGAGCGTCTCTGGCGGTTCCGTATGGAGCAGGGCCATTGGCTGCGAGGCGCCATGCCCATACGTCTCACGGCGGGCGAAGCCTCTCCATTCTGGCCCGTGACATCGCAGTAGTTTCTGGGTTTACCTGTCGGCACATGTCCGCTTCCTGGATGCAGGTAATTGTCATTGAATAGCGGAGTTGACGCGCAAAGCCGCCGTAGCTGAATAATTGACGCACGCCTCTCCCGCCGAAATTTAACCCAGAAACTCCTTCTCTCATACTGCGAGGCAAAGGGGCTTGCACCGATTAATGACAGGCGACTGATAATCTGCCGCCATGTCCGCGACCAAAATCCTCTGGGGCCAAATTTTTGCTGTCACCGCCGCCGTGCTCGCCTTCGTTTGGGCCGCGACGGAATGGGTGGCATGGCGCTTGGCATTCCAGCCGGGCCTCGGTCATCCTTGGTTTTTGCTCCTCGGCTGGCCAGTTTATCCGCCCCCCGCGTTCTTTTGGTGGTGGCTCGCGTATGACGCCTACGCTCATTGGATCTTTGTCACCGGCGGGTTTATCGCTGCGTCGGGCGGCATCGCTGCCGTGGTGGTCGCAATCACCATGTCCGTCTTGCGCGCGCGAGAGGCAAACCGAGTGACCACCTATGGTTCTGCGCGCTGGGCCGATGCGCGCGAGGTTGGGGCAGCCGGGCTGTTGAGCCATGACGGCGTGGTGCTTGGGCGCTGGCGGCGCGAATATTTGCGCCATGATGGCCCGGAGCATGTGTTGTGCTTTGCGCCGACGCGGTCCGGTAAGGGGGTTGGCCTCGTGGTGCCGACGCTGTTGACTTGGCCAGACTCTGCCATTGTGCACGACATCAAGGGCGAGAATTGGACGCTCACTGCTGGCTGGCGCGCTCAATTTGGGCGCGTATTGCTGTTCGACCCAACCAACGCCGCCAGCGCGGCCTATAATCCGCTAATCGAGGTGCGGCGCGGCGAATGGGAAGTGCGCGACGTGCAGAATATCGCCGATGTGCTGGTTGACCCCGAAGGCGCGCTGGAACGCCGCAATCATTGGGAGAAAACCAGCCATTCGCTCCTGGTCGGCACCATTCTGCATGTGCTCTATGCCGAGCCAGACAAAACCCTCGCCGGCGTCGCAAATTTTCTCTCCGATCCGCGTCGCCCCATTGAATCGACGCTTCGCGTCATGATGAGCACAGCGCATCTCGGTTCGGGTGGCGTTCATCCGGTGATTGCCAGTTCAGCGCGCGAGCTGCTGAACAAGAGCGACAATGAGCGCTCCGGCGTGCTCTCCACCGCCATGTCGTTTCTTGGCCTATATCGTGACCCGGTAGTCGCGTCCGTCACAAGCCGATGCGATTGGCGCATTTCCGATCTGGTGGCCGCGCACAAACCTGCCACGCTGTATCTGGTTGTGCCGCCCTCCGACATCAGCCGCACCAAACCGCTGGTGCGGCTGATCCTCAACCAGATTGGCCGCCGATTGACCGAGCAATTGAACGCCACGGCAAAACGGCATCGGCTGCTGCTGATGCTCGATGAATTTCCGGCGCTGGGGCGGCTGGATTTCTTTGAAAGCGCGCTGGCCTTCATGGCGGGTTATGGGCTGAAAAGCTTTCTGATCGCGCAGTCGCTAAATCAGATCGAGAAAGCCTATGGGCAGAACAACGCAATCTTAGATAATTGCCATGTGCGGGTTAGTTTCGCGACCAATGATGAGCGCACCGCCAAGCGTGTATCCGACGCCCTCGGCACCGCAACCGAGATGCGCGCTATGAAGAATTACGCTGGCCACCGGCTTAGCCCTTGGCTTGGTCATCTGATGGTGTCGCGGCAAGAAACCTCGCGCCCGCTGCTCACGCCCGGCGAAATAATGCAGCTGCCGCCGCAGGACGAATTGGTGATGGTCTCCGGCTGCCCTCCGATCCGTGCCAAAAAAGCGCGCTATTATGAGGACGCCGAACTCAAGGCCCGCATCCTGCCGCCTCCAATTTTATCACGGACACCGCCTTCCGCCGTGCCGGGCCGCGCCGAAGTCCAGGCCGATAGCGACTGGGCCAATAGCACGGCGCGATTTCTCACTGTATCGGCCACAGAAGACCCGGCCAATGGCGGAATTCGCCGCGAGCCCGAATTACCCGAGCACGAAGATATCGTGCCCAAATCCCGTCACCCGATTGATGAATTCGAACCGATGGAAGATGAACCCGACGATGGGGCCGTGCAGAACCGCCTCCTCCAGCGCAGCCTTCCCTCAATCGCCCGGCAGGTCTCGCTCGATCCGGCCGACGATATGGACATGTGACAATCATGCGAACGCGACATACATTTCGCCTGCCGCCCGATCTCGCGGGTAAGCTCGCGGATTACGCCGCGCAAAAGCGCGTGCCCCAAGCCGTCGTGGTCGAGGCCGCGTTGGCATCGCATTTGTCACCGGACGGTACTGATCGGCTGGAAGCAGCACTCGCCCGGCGGCTCGATCGGATGACGCGGCATCTCGAGCGGATCGAGCGCCACGTGACCATCTCAAATGAGGCGATGGCCGTTTTCGTCCGCTTCTGGCTTACCAGCACACCGCCATTGCCTGATGCAGCGCTATCAGCAGCGCAGACGAAAGGCCGGGAGCGATACGAGGGGTTTGTTGAAGCCCTGGGACGGCGCCTTGCCCGAGGTCGAAAGCTTGCCGATGAGATTATTCAGGATATCGATGCAACAGATCGGGAAAATAACGGCGGAAAAATAGATTGATCTCGAACGGTGATTCTGGACGGTCAATCAAAAAATTTCTCCAATTTCTGATAACTTTATTCAACGGGCATTGCGGAAGAAAAGATTGTAGCAAAGCTGATGGTCAACCTTGCCCCTCCACTCGGTCAACGACGTGATAGAATTGCTCACCTATGTACCTAAACGAGCAAATCTCCGTGTTTCGATGGTTTGAAATGCCCGATCGGGGGAGAGCGGACAGATCAGGCGCCGTAATCCATTAAACACGATTGACGACATATACGTGCCGTTCGCCACGCTCTGCGCTTTGGACCGATTTGTGAAATTTCATGCCGATCTTTTTCAGAACGGCAACTGATCCCTGATTTCGAGGTGCGACCTGAGCAAGGACGCGGTCCAAATGGAGTTCGCTCAACCCATACTCGACTTGCCGGCGAGCGATCTCAGTCGCGTAGCCTCGCCCCCAAACGGAACGTCTGAGCACGAACCCACATTCGTATTCCGGACTGTTCAACACATTGCAAGGAAGCAAACCTGCAATGCCGACAAACATTTCCGTCTCTCGCTCGATAAGGATGCCTAATTTGCGGCCACTATGATCGTGGTCGAAGTTGGTGTCGAAAAACTGCTTCGATTGCCCGAAAGACAACGTAACGCCGGCAAACGCCATCTTCATCACGTCGGGGTCCGACAGCACATGGTTATGCAGATTTTGTAGGTCGCCCGAAAGTGGACTTCTCAAAATAAGTCGCGGTGTCGAAATGATTTCCATAGCTGACATTAGCATAACCATGTCCCATGTCGGCAATGAGGTCGCTTGTAGCCGGTCGGCGCGGCACTTATGGTATATGAATGCCCTCGGTCGCCAAGCTCCGCGTTGCCCGCCCTACGGACAACATTGATGGATTGATTCCGTTCTATCGGGATGGCCTTAGCCTTGATCTCCTTTTCCGCTTCGAGAACCATGATGGCTTTGACGGCGTCATGTTTGGTCTCGAAGGCGTTCCCTATCACCTTGAATTCACCCGAGTCCACGGCCACGCCTCCGGTCGAGCGCCGACACAGGATCATCTGCTGATCTTCTACATTCCAGATCCGGGAGAGTGGGAGATGGCTATAGCCCGCATGGTGTCGGCAGGCTTCATGCCGGTACCGGCATTCAACCCGTACTGGGATCGGTGTGGGCGCACATTTGAAGACCCCGATGGTTATAGGATTGTCATCCAGCAGTCCGATTGGAGTATCTCATGAGCATTCGCTATCGACACCGCCGTAAATCGCTTTAATGGCGCTGATGCATCGGGAATGATAACCGACATGCTCGGTGCCCTCAGCAACACCAGTCACGGCGTAATCTTGCGCTGCTGCCGTTGCGCCAGCGCTGTTTTAATAACGCTCTGAAACATCTGCCTGCCGGGCGCACAGTGCTGGCTTATCAACTTTCCAAGTTCTTCCTCCGCCCAATCGAGTGCCCCAGTTTCAAGCGCGGCGGCCCAAAGATAGGTCACCGCATCCGATGCATCGCTCGGGACGGGATCATACCCACCCCCCGAGAGCAAACTGGAGAGGGCAAACAGGGCGACCGTTGCCGCGAATTTCGGCTCTTTTTTCTGAAAATCTCGTGCGGCACGAACCAGCGTCGATGGGTCAGCGCCGGATGTTGCCGCGCACTCGATGGCGATATCAAAGAACCCAGCATCCTTCGCTGCGGCAAACCATTTTGCCTTATCACCGCGTGAACCGATTAGATCCAGCAGCATCTGGCACCGGTCACGGTCAGGATACTGGCGGACCAACGAGCGGTAGATAGCAAGGTTGGTGGTCCCTCGCGCGGTGTTGAGGCCGTAACGCCGATAGGCTTCGTCCGAACGACCGTGCTTGATCAGGACGGCTTCGCAAAACCGATCAACCGCCAGGTCGTAGAAATTTGAATTCGTTTTGCCTCGGGCAGCCTCGGCATAGGCAATCGCGCTCTCCCATAGTCCCTGACGGAGCAAAGCTTCCGCGCCGAACCGCTGCCATGGCCAGAATTTCGATTGATTGACGGCGAGAAGTTCTTGGAGCTCGTCATATCGGCCGAGTTCCAGCAGGCAAGACAAGCAGATGGATGTGCCAGTGACATGGGAGAACGTCGTGTGGTCGGCCCAAGCCCGGCGCAGCATGCCGATCAAGAGGGTCGCATATTCTTCCATCAACTCGGGATATTGGGCAATTTCGCCCCAACGATCCTCGAGCGGCGACAGATAATCGACGCCATCCTCCTGAACCGCCTGGAACAAACGCGACAGCCACTTCCCTCGCGTCGCCGGCGTCGCCGGGGCAGCGATGAGGATGGGGATCAGCTCGTCGAGGGTACGCGACACTGCCGAGCCGAGAGCACCAGATGAGCTGTCGATGCCCTGGAGAGATGGCCAGATTCGCTCCGCCAGCAACACAACGCCTTCACCAGCAAGTACCGGATCTGCCTTGGCGACGGACCTGAGTTCGGAGACGGCGGCCTTGAGCCGGTCGATGGCCAAGTGCGACCCGTTCCAACCATAAGCATTGGTGCGGAACTTGGACCTGAACTGCCATTTATGAGAAGCGACCATTTCGTCAGACCGAGCCTATTCAGATGCGCGCTTGAACTACCGACCGATTTTGCTCTGATGCTATCCCACGCCCCTACGCGCCTATCAACCTTGTTGCATTAAGGCCATTCCGTCTCTTTCTAATCAACCCCGTTGATCAACGCGCCCCGATTGGGTGCCAGCGCAGGGTTCGATGTGACGACAATTTCGCTCCGGTCCGAGATGTTTGCCCGCGGTGCCCGCATGCTCCGCACGGCGCTTGGCGCGGCTGTCGCCGATTATTTGGATGATGATCGTGTCGTCGAAGTGATGCTCAACCCGGACGGCAAGCTCTGGATCGATGTTCTTTCCGGCGGCTTGGAAGATACCGGCTATAGCATTCTGCCCACCGATGCGGAGCGCATTGTTCGTCTTGTTGCACACCATGTCGGCGCCGAAGTCCACGCCGGTGCGCCACGCGTATCTGCCGAACTGCCCGGGACGGGAGAGCGGTTTGAGGGGTTGTTGCCGCCGGTCGTTGCCGCCCCCAGCTTTGCCATCCGTAAACCGGCCATCGCCATCTTTTCGCTCCAGGATTACGTCGCGACTGGCATCATGACGCCCGAGCAGGCGGAGATTCTGCGCAACGCCGTCGCCGAACGCCGCAACGTGCTGGTCGCGGGCGGCACCTCGACCGGCAAAACCACGCTGGTCAACGCGCTGCTTGCCGAGGTTGCAAAAACAGCAGACCGCGTCGTGCTGATCGAGGATACGCGGGAGCTACAATGCGCGGCCCCCAATCTGGTTTCGCTCCGCACCAAAGATGGTGCGGTTTCGCTCCGCGATTTGGTGCGCTCGGCGCTGCGACTGCGCCCCGACCGTATTCCCATCGGCGAGGTGCGCGGACCCGAAGCGCTCGATCTGCTGAAGGCGTGGGGCACCGGCCATCCAGGCGGTATCGGCACACTGCATGCGGGCTCCGCCATCGGCGCACTGCACCGGCTGGAGCAGCTGATCCAGGAAGCCGCTGTGACGGTCCCACGCGGCCTGATCGCCGAGACAATCGATCTCATCGCGGTGCTGTCCGGGCGCGGATCAGCGCGGCGAATAACCGAACTTTCGCGCCTCTCGGGCCTGAGCCCCACCGGCGATTACGTTCTCACAGCAGCAGAAGGTTCGCTCCCATGAATTTTTGTGCCACCCGCCAACGATTTGTCGCGTCGATGGTCATAATTCTCATCGCACTCGCTCTCGCAACCGCACCTGCCTATGCCGCCGGCTCAAACATGCCGTGGGAACAGCCGCTCAACCAGATTTTGGCATCTATCGAAGGCCCTGTAGCCAAAGTCGTCTCGGTGATCATCATTATCACCACCGGCCTGACCCTGGCCTTCGGCGAAACCTCCGGCGGATTCCGTCGTCTGATCCAGATCGTGTTCGGCCTATCCATTGCCTTCGCGGCCTCCAGCTTTTTTCTATCCTTTTTCTCCTTTGCGGGTGGAGCTTTGGTCCGATGAACCAGGGCGATTTTGCGCCTGGCTATTACGCGCCGGTGCATCGCGCGCTGACGGAGAAAATCCTGCTGGGTGGTGCGCCACGGGCCGTGGCGATTATTAACGGCACCCTCGCAGCCGCCTTGGGCCTTGGTCTCCGGCTCTGGATTGCCGGTGCGGCCATCTGGTTGCTCGGACACCTCGTCGCCGTCTGGGCGGCGCGGCGCGATGCCGATTTTGTCGACGTCGTGCGCCGTCACCTCCGCTACCCGCAGCATCTGCAGGCGTGAGGGCGCAAAAAATGATGCATCTTGCGGAATATCGCCATCGCCCAGATCGGCTCGCTGATTTTCTCCCCTGGGCGGCGCTGGTGCGGCCCGGGATCGTGCTGAACAAGGATGGTTCCTTTCAGCGAACGGCAAGGTTCCGGGGACCTGATCTCGATTCCGCAACCCCAGCCGAACTCGTCGCGATCACCGGCCGTCTGAATAATGCGCTACGCCGCCTTGGTTCCGGTTGGGCGATATTCGTGGAGGCCCAGCGCCAGCCCGCCAACCTCTACCCGGCCAGTATCTTCCCCGATCCGGTGTCAACCCTCGTTGATGCCGAGCGCCGCGCGCAATTCGAAGAAGAGGGCGCGCATTTCGAGAGCCGCTACTTTCTCTCCCTCCTCTGGCTACCACCCCCTGATGATGCAGCCCGTGCGGAAGCTTGGCTTTACGAAAACCGCGCGCAAACGGGTGCCGATTGGCGTTCGGCTCTCGATGGTTTCGTTAACCGCACAGACCGAGTTCTCGCGCTGATCGAAGGCTTCATGCCCGAAGCCGCATGGCTCGATGATGCCGAAACCCTGACTTATCTCCACTCCTGCGTCTCAACGCGAACCCAGCGCGTGCGCGTGCCGGAAACCCCGATCTATCTCGACGCTATCCTTGCCGATGAGTCGTTTGCCGCCGGGCTCGAGCCACGGCTGGGTCCAGCATCGCTCCGCACGCTCACCATCATGGGTTTTCCGACGCAAACCTGGCCCGGGCTGCTCGATGATCTCAACCGGCTGGCCTTTCCCTATCGCTGGTCCACCCGCGCCATCTGCCTCGAGAAGACCGATGCTACCCGCGTGCTCGGCAAAATTCGCCGGCAATGGTTCGCCAAGCGCAAATCGGTGATGGCGATCCTCAAGGAGGTGATGACCAACGAAGCCTCGGTTCTGATGGATAGCGACGCCGCCAACAAAGCCATCGACGCCGATGCAGCCCTGCAGGAACTCGGCGCTGATCTGGTCGGCACGGCCTACGTCACCGCCACCATCACCGTCTGGGACGAGGATGCCCGCATCGCCGAGGAGCGACTAAACCTTGCGGAGAAAGCGATCCAGGGGCGCGACTTCACCTGCATGCGCGAGACGGTCAATGCGGTCGAAGCCTGGCTCAGCTCCTTGCCGGGGCAAGTGTACGCCAATGTGCGTCAGCCGCCGATCTCCACCCTGAACCTCGCCCATATGATGCCCTTCTCCGCCGTCTGGGCCGGTCCCACGCGTGACGATCATTTTGCAGCGCCACCGCTCTTCTTTGCCAAAACCGAAGGGTCTACCCCGTTCCGGTTTTCGCTGCATGTCGGCGATGTCGGTCATACCCTAATCGTCGGGCCAACCGGCGCGGGCAAATCGGTCTTGCTCGCGCTGATGGCACTGCAATTCCGGCGCTATCCCGCCGCGCAGGTATTCGCGTTTGATTTCGGCGGATCAATCCGCGCGGCTGCACT
The DNA here is from genome assembly GCF_054767495.1 of Acidiphilium sp. MT5. NCBI lineage: Bacteria > Pseudomonadati > Pseudomonadota > Alphaproteobacteria > Acetobacterales > Acidocellaceae > Acidiphilium > Acidiphilium sp. MT5. The sequence goes on along the minus strand of NZ_BAABMR010000003.1, from coordinate 294,797 downwards.
CGCCATGGGCGGCGATTGGCATGACCTTGGCGGCGCTCTAGCCGATGGGAGCGAAACACCGGTGGCATTGCAGCCGCTGGCACAGATCGATGATGCTGGCGAGCGCGCCTGGGCCGCCCACTGGATTGTTTCTCTCATTGCCAGCCAATCAGTGACCATCACGCCGGAGCAAAAAGACCATCTCTGGTCCGCCTTGACCTCGCTCGCTTCCGCGCCAGTGCCGGAGAGAACCCTAACAGGCCTGTCGGTATTGCTGCAATCGAACGCGATCAAGCAAGCCTTGCAGCCTTATACGCTCGCGGGGCCCTGGGGGCGGCTGCTTGATGCGGAGCAAGAACATCTCGGTAGCGCCGATGTGCAGGCTTTCGAGACGGAGGGGCTCATTGGCGCGGGTGCCGCGCCCGCCGTGCTCGCCTATCTATTTCACCGGATCGAGGAGCGATTTGATGGCCGTCCTTCTCTCCTGATCATCGACGAAGGCTGGCTGGCGCTCGATGATCGAGGCTTTGCTGGTCAATTGCGCGAATGGCTCAAAACGCTGCGCAAGAAAAACGCCTCCGTGATCTTCGCCACCCAGTCCCTGGCCGATATCGATGGGAGCATTATCGCGACGGCGATCATCGAAAGCTGCCCGACCCGGATTTTGCTCCCCAATGAACGCGCTCTGGAGCCGCAAATCGCTGCGATCTATCGGCGCTTCGGGTTGAATGATCGCCAGATCGAAATTCTGAGCCGGGCCACGCCCAAGCGCGATTATTACTGCCAATCACGTCGGGGCAATCGGCTCTTCGACCTCGGCCTATCCGAAGTCGCGCTCGCTTTCTGCGCGTCCTCATCCAAGACCGATCAAGCCGCCATCACCGAATTTTGCGCTACCCATGGCCGTGAGGGATTTGCGGATGCGTGGCTCCGCGCCAAAGGGCTGCATTGGGCGGCATCAATGCTGACCGATTTTTGCTCGCCGTCAGCCTCAGTTTTTGCGCGGGAGCAAAAATCATGAAATCAAGCCGAGCCCTAATCGGAGTGATCTGGGCGATGGCGCTTTGCGTTGGCGATTTTTCTCCGTCTGCGCGGGCGCAATGGATTGTGTTTGATCCGACCAATTACAGCCAGAATGTTCTCACCGCCGCGCGCGAACTGCAGCAGGTCAATAACGAGATCGCCAGCCTGCAGAACGAAGCGCGCATGCTGATCAACCAAGCCCGCAACCTCGCGAACCTGCCATACTCCTCGCTCGCCGAGCTGGAGCAAACCATTAACCAAACCCAGCAATTGCTCGCGCAGGCGCAGAACATTGGCTACGACGTCTCCACCATCAACCAGGCTTTTGCCCAGACCTATCCGCAAGCCTATTCCAGCGCGACATCCTCGCAGCAATTGCTCGCCGATGCCCACACGCGTTGGGAAAATGCGTTGGCAGGCTATCAGGATGCGATGCGGGTGCAGGCCGGTGTGGTGCAGAATCTCAACGCCACCAGCACTCAGGTTGATGCGTTGGTCTCTTCCAGCCAAGCCGCCACCGGCGCACTGCAGGCCGCGCAATCGGGTAACCAGCTCCTGGCGCTGCAAACCACCCAGCTTTCCCAATTGACCGCCGTCATGGCCTCAATGGCCCGTGCTGAAAGCTTGCAAGCAGCGATGCATATCGAGAGCAAGGAGCAGGCCCAGCAGCAGCTTTCGCGGTTCCTGAATTATGGGCTGGGCTACCAACCCCAGACCGTTCATATGTTCCCATGATCGCCCGTTATCGAGGAGCAAAAAAACGATGGGCGCGCGGGGCAGCTTATGCGTTTGTCGCGGGCGCAATTACTTTCGTAGCCTTGCAATTTCAGCAGCGAGAAAAAGCGCATAAGCTTTTTCGCTCCGTTACCGCGCAGGGATCGAACAATCTCTCCGCCGAGCTGGCGCATTGCCAAGGCATCGGCATGGCGGCAGCCCAAAACCGGCAATGCCTTGCTGCCTGGGAGAGAGAACAAAAACATTTTTTCTCTTATCGACCAGTTCGCTCTGGTGCGAGCACCGCCGCCACTTCCGCAACTTTCGCAGTTTCGACACCTACAACACCTACCGCCACCAACATCTCTGATTTGCCCAAGGTATCGGTAGCAGGCGCAAAAACCGCTCCGCCAAAATCCGAAGCGCCGTAAGCCATGGGCGGCACCGGCATCATCGATCGTTTTCTCGCGGTCTTCACCCAGTATATCAATTCCGGCTTCGGGTTGGTGCAGGGCGATGTGCATTGGCTCGCCGGCATCCTGATCGCCATCGATATCACGCTCGCGGGGTTGTTCTGGACCCTTGCACCTGATGAGGACATTCTCGCCCGGCTGATCAAGAAGACGCTCTATATCGGCGTTTTCGCCTTCATCATCGGCAATTTCAACAATCTCGCCGCGATTATTTTTCATTCGTTCGCCGGGCTCGGTCTCGAAGCCAGCGGGAACACGCTCACGTCGGCCCAGCTTCTGCAGCCGGGCCGTGTTGCCCAGGTTGGCATTACCGCAGGCATGCCCGTCCTGGCCTCGATTGCTGGTTTGATGGGCTATGTCAGCTTTTTCGATAATTTCATCCAGATCACCATTTTGCTCCTCGCATGGCTGATCGTGGTGCTGAGTTTTTTCATCATGGCGATCCAGCTCTTTGTCAGCCTGATCGAATTCAAGCTGACGACACTCGCAGGTTTTGTGCTGGTGCCGTTTGGCCTGTTTGGACGCACAGCCTTTCTGGCGGAAAAAGTGCTTGGCAACGTCGTTTCCAGCGGCGTCAAAATTCTGGTTCTTGCCGTGATCCTCGGCATTGGTTCGACGGTGTTTGGTCAGCTCACGACAGGCATCAGCAATTCACCGACGATCGCCGATGCCTTGACCCTGATCCTCGCCTCACTTTCGCTGCTGGCCTTGTCGATCTTCGGCCCAGGCATCGCCAATGGCCTGATCGCAGGCGGGCCACAGCTCGGCGCAGGCGCTGCCGTGGGCACCGGCCTTGCCGTTGCCGGTGCAGGCGCTGCTGGTGTCGGTCTAGCTGCCGCCGGTCTTGGCGCTGTGGGCGTCGCAGGCAGCACAGTTGCGAGAGCTGCGCGTGGCGGTGCAGCCCTCGCCGGGGCGACCACCACCGCCTACAGCGTGGGCGGCCTATCCGGCGTTGCCGGTGCAGCTGGCTCAGCCGCGATCAGCCCACTCCGTCGCGCGGCCAACAGCATGCGCGAGAGTTTTGCAAGCGGCGGGCGCGCCGTCACCGCGATGCGTTCGGGTGGATCGAGCGGACCAAGGGGATCCTCTGGATCAGGGGGTTCAGCCGTTGCAACAGGTTCCGGCGCCAGCGCAAGACACGGAGCTGGAGCAAATAACGGCGATTCCAACCCGCCGGCCTGGGCCAAACGCATGAGGCGGAGCGAGCAAATAAATCGTGGCGCTTCCGCCGCCAACCACGCCATCCGCTCGGGTGATTCGCCCTCCAGCGGCAGCGGCGTCGATCTCTCCGAGGAGTAAAAATGTTCCGACGCCCGACCGTGCGCTATGGCAAAACGCCCGAACCCGAGACGCCCTATCAGCGGGCCGGTCAGGTCTGGGACGAGCGCATAGGCTCCGCGCGCGTTCAGGCAAAAAACTGGCGGCTCGCTTTCTTCGGGATGTTGATCATGAGCGCGGGGCTGGCGGGCGGTCTGGTTTGGCAATCCGCGCAGGGCACCATCACGCCCTGGGTGGTGCAGGTCGATAAGCTCGGCCGCGCCCAGGCCATCGGCCCAGCCACCGCCGCCTACCAACCGACCGATCCGCAGATCGCCTGGTATCTCGCCCATTTTATCACCGAAGTGCGCAGCATCCCGGACGACCCTATCGTGCTCCGCCAAAACTGGCTCGATGCCTATCACTATGTCACCGACAAAGGTGCCCTTGCGCTCAGCACCTATGCCCGAGCCAGCAAGCCGTTTTCCAAGGTGGGGCACAAACAGGTTTCGGTCTCGGTGGTGAGCGTGATCCGCGCGTCAAAGAGCAGCTTCCGGGTGGTCTGGGTGGAAAGCCACTATGCCGATGACGCGCTGACCTCCACCCAGCGCTGGAGCGCGATCCTCACCATTGCGCTCCGCCAGCCGACGACCGCGACCCAACTCCGCAACAATCCGCTCGGCATCTACATCACCGCCCTCAACTGGTCCAAGGAGTTTGACTGATGCGTTCCATCCGTTTTGCTCTCGTTTTTGTTCCATTGATGCTCGCCGCCTGTTCCGCGCCGCGCTGGAAACCACCCGAGATCACCTATAATTCCGTGCCCAAACAGGCGGTCTTGCAGCCAAACCCGCCCAAACCGGTGCGCATCGTCGAGCTGCCCAAACTGCTTCCGCTCCCGGGCCAACTCAAACCGATTGGAGGCGCGCAAAACTCTGGATCGGCGCAAGCGCAAGAACCGGCCAATCCCCGTCTGCGCGTCGATGAGGGCAACGCGGCGGCCCGCGTGCAGCCAGCTCGGCGCGACTATATCAATGCCATCCAGGTCTATCCCTGGTCCAAGGGCGCGCTCTACCAAGTCTATGCGGCGCCGGGCGAGATTACCGATATTGCGCTCCAGCGCGGCGAAACCCTGACGGGCTCAGGTCCGGTTGCCGCTGGTGATACCGTTCGTTGGATTATCGGCGACACCGAGAGCGGCACTGGTGCAAAACGCCGCGTTCATATTCTGGTTAAACCGACCCAGGCAGGCCTGAATACCAACCTCGTGATCAACACTGATCGCCGCACCTATCATCTCGAACTTCACTCCGACCCGAAAACCTATATGGCGGCGGTGTCCTGGACATACCCGGAGGACGAACTCTTCGCGCTCCGCCGTCAGAACCAAGCCAGTGAAACTGCCGCGCCAATTATCGCCGGTGTAAACATCAACGCGCTGAATTTTCGATATCGGATCGAGGGCGCACATCCGCCCTGGCGGCCGATCCGCGCCTTCGATGACGGACGACAAGTATTCATCGAGTTTCCGATAGGCATTTCTGCGGGAGACATGCCGCCGCTATGGGTGATTGGCGCGCAGGGCGGAGCGGAACTGGTCAATTACCGCGTCGAGCAAAATTACATGGTGGTTGATCGTTTGTTCGCAGCGGCTGAATTACGTCTTGGCGCCAAACACCAGCAGATTGTCCGCATCGTGCGCACCGATGGAGTGCCTCAGCCTTGAGCGATGGCACGAAAAATCCTGCCGAGGTTGGTGCTCCTACCGTCGACCCGGTTCGGCCACCGGACGCCATGCGGCTGCGATCAAGCCGCCCACCAGTGACCCGCCTGTCGCGGCGCGTGCTTCTGGCGTTGAGTGCCATCACCGCTATTGGCATTGGTGCCGCATTATTTTTCGCGCTCCAGCCGCATCATCGTCACGAAATGGGCGACAAAGTGAATTTCAGCACACCCGCCGCGCCGGATAGTCTTTCGGTCCTACCAAAATCCTATGCGAATTTGCCGCACCACGCACCGCGTCTTGGCCCGCCGCTCCCGGGTGATCTGGGGCCGCCGATTGTTCATGCCGGGGTGGCCGCGCCGAATATTTCCGCCGTTGCATTACCCGCCGCAAATACAGCAAACAGCGGCGCAAAAAATCGGCAGCTTGCGCAGGAGCGAGAAGCCGCACGCAAAAGCCGGTTATTCGTGCCCACCGATGCCGCACAGGCGAAAACCTCGCTGGCAAATCGAAATTTTTCTGGCGGAGCAGCATCGCTTCCCACAGCGCGCGTATCTGGAGCAACAGGCCCGAATAACAGCGCAAATGCTTCGTTTGCAGCGCACAACTCGAGCGAATCGCCGGTCAGTGCGGAACGTCTTATGCCGCCTGCCAGCGCTGACATCCTGCAAGCAGGATCGGTCATTCCTGCCGCCTTGCTCACCGGCATTCGCTCCGATCTGCCCGGCCTCGTCACCGCCCAAGTCACCGAAAATGTCTATGATAGCCCGACCGGCACCATCCTCCTGATTCCGCAAGGAGCGCGCCTAATCGGCGCATACAATTCTCAAATCGCCTTCGGCCAATCGCGCGTGCAACTCGTCTGGACGCGACTGATCATGCCAGACGGCGCCTCCATTCTCCTCGTCAACCAACCCGCCGCCGATCCCGCTGGTTATGCCGGGCTGCATGATCGCGTCGACAATCATTGGGGCATGCTGTTCAAAGCAGCGATCCTATCCACCCTGCTCAGTGTTGGCACCGAAGCAGGCACCAGCAACAACAACGCGTTTTCATTGGCGCAAGCCCTGCGCCAGGGGACGTCCCAAAGCATCAACCAGGTCGGTGAACAAGTCGTCGGGCGGTCCCTCGGCATTCAACCAACCCTCACAATTCGCGCTGGCTACCCGGTCCGCGTCATGGTGACGCGCGACCTCGTTCTGGCACCCTATCGCGGGTGAAGAGCAAAAATGGCAAAATTGAAACTTGGCGCGATTGACGACGATAAGCCGGTCAAGATCACACTTGAGCTACCAGCAGCAGTCCATCGCGATCTCGTTGCCTATGGCGAAATCCTCGGACGCGAAGATGGCCAAGCTCCCATCCCACCGGCACGGTTAATTGGACCAATGCTTGCCAAGTTCATGGTAAAAGATCGTGCGTTTGCCATGCTACGGCGAACACAGCTCACATCAACGCTGGTTTAGGCCCTCCCGAGCAAAAATGATCTCTCTCATATAACAAACGACTGACAGCTCGCCATAAGTGTTTTACCCAGGGTAGGGATACGCGTATTTCGTTGCTGCGGTGCGGGTGCCCTAACGGTAATATGGTGCCGAGCCACCGAAGGAAGTTATTTCGCATACGCTCTGCTGCAGCTTCGCCAGCATGGCCAGCGATTTCGGCTTCGCCGAACTGAAAACCGAAGGCAGACTTGATCGCGAGGCCCGTTGCATCAAGCAGTGCTGCATTGGTATTGACGACGTCTTGGGGGTTGCAGCCGACGAGGTCGATGCAGCACTTCCGGCCTTGTTGGATCGGCAGCCAGCCGTTCGGCTCGAATCGGCCGATCTAAGGGGAGCAAACCCCATTCGATCCGCGGACAGCTGGCCTGATAGGGTAAATTTGGCCCCAACCGTGTCTCCGATGTCTTTACTACTTCGTAGAAGTATGGACATGTGGTGTCTCAGTGAGCGTCCCTTCTGCTGGTCCGGGTTGAGACAGGGGAACGGCCTGACAGCGATGGATGAACGACGGCGGGAGCTAGATTGGGTGAGCAAACTGGTTTGGTAGGTGAACTGGGCACGCGTTTTGGACTAGGCGGCAACAAATTATCTGCGAGTATTACGGAGTGGTCCAAACCGTCAGAGGCATTTACCTTGATATTTATGAGTCGCGCTCCGTGAGCGGAAAAAGCGTTGGACTACAGTTGGAGCTGAAGCATTGCCTCGGACAAATCAGGTTCGGACCGGGACTTACTCGAATGCAAGTCGGCGAGGCTATGTGCATAGACCAACTTCGCGTAACTGCGCTGATCGAAGGCAAAACCCAGAGACTCTCAAACGATCAACTTTTGAAAACACTAAGTGCTTTCGAAGACGACCTCGAGGCGCTCATCACAACAGCAAGAGCCAAACGAGGTTTTTTTCGTGTCGCGCTGGCGTCCGAAGCATGAACATCGAAACCATTTATCTGGGGAAATTTGCATGGAGCTAGACCGCTTGAACACATCATTAGTATCCACCATCGATTACGTCCAAAGTGACGAAAGCGGGGTCAAGCCTATGCAAGGCGATGAGATGTCAGGATTTGCCTCTTTCGATAGGCAAGTCCGAAGCAGCCAATTTGGGCGTCAGGAGTAGGTCGCAATGGACGTCTTCGATCTCGACCACACGTTGGTTGAAGATTACGCAAGATTTGCCCGGTCGTTTACTAAGATTCGCGCGCCCGATATTCAAAAGCAGGTTGAACAAATCTACGAGAGCCGCCGATTTTGGCCAGAACCACTCGTGAGTATCAACCCTCATTTCGAGCGTGATGTGACGGTTGCCGATCTCGTAATAGACGGCTCTCTCCATCAAGAGACTGGCCGAATTTTTCGGCTTCCTGGTGAACCGTTCACGCTGTTCAGACATCAGGCCCAAGCCTTGGCTAAGGCGAATGCCCGTCAGAGCTTTGTTGTCACTACCGGCACCGGCTCTGGCAAATCCCTCTGTTTCTTTCTACCAATCATCGACGCTGCGGTCCGTGCTCGTGCCGCCGGAGAGCCTCAGCGAACCCGCGCGATTATCATCTATCCTATGAATGCACTCGCCAACAGTCAGCTCGAAGAACTGAAAAAGTTCGTTGGCCAGTCCGGGATCAACCCCCGGTTATGTCCAACATTCGCGCGCTATACGGGCCAGGAAGACGACACAGAACGGCAAGAAATTCGGGAGACCAAGCCTGACATTCTGCTGACTAATTTTATGATGCTCGAGCTTCTAATGACGCGCCAAAACGCGCTTGACCAAGCCGTAATCACAAATGCGGATGGCTTGGACTTCGTTGTTCTCGATGAGTTGCACACGTATCGCGGTCGTCAGGGCGCGGACGTCGCGATGTTGGTTCGGCGCCTCAAGGATCGACTGTGCCGTGAGAAGGATCCGATCTGTATCGGTACGTCAGCCACGATGGCGAGCAACGACTCTGCAACCGATCCCGCAGACGCCGTTGCCCTGGTTGCTTCGCGACTGTTCGGGACCAAGGTCGCGAGTAATGCCGTAATTGGCGAGAGCCTTGCGCGCGCAACAGACCCTTCGAAAAATCTCGCGTCGATTTCGAGTTCGCTTCGGCGCGCAGTCGAAGGACCTATTCAAAACTCTATTTCGGATGCAGAACTCCGGTCCCATCCTCTCGCAATCTGGATCGAACTGGAAATAGGGCTTGAAGACGGTCAAAGACTGACGCGTCGTTCGCCAATCACTCTTGCTTGCGCTGCCGAACGGCTTGCGCAGCAAACGGGCTGTGACATCAGCCTCTGTCGCTCACAACTCAAGGCCATGCTGATCGCCATGAGCCGTCCAGTCAGCGAACGTGGCGGTAGCGGAGATCGCGCGTTTTTGGCGTTCAAAGTGCACCAATTTATCTCTGGTGCTGGTCGTCTTTACGCAACCATACGCGAGCCAGGTAGACGTCGCGTGACCCTCGAGGGGCAGCTTTTCGACCCGGAGGATCCCTCCGCGCGTCTTTACTCAACTTTTTTTTGCCGAAACTGCGGTCAAGAGTACCATCCAGTTATCCTGACGGAGCAGACCGGCACTCAACAATTGGTGCCCCGGTCAATAGACGAAACGCCTATACTAGACGAGGATCATCTAAACCAGGCGGGCTATCTCTTGCCCATTGATGCACAAGACCAAGAGTTTGCGTTCGATGGCTCGCCAGAACAATTCCCAGAGGATTGGATAGATACCGCTGGACGCGTCAAAAGTAATCTGCGTCCCTTCCAGCCTCAGCATTTTACGTTGGATGAAGGCGGCATCATTGGAGGTAAAGGACGAGATGCGTGGTTCATCCCCGGTAAGTTTCGCTTCTGTTTAACTTGCAAGGACCAGCCACCGGGTCAGGCTCGCGAAATCAATAAGCTAGCAGGTCTGTCGGGGGAAGGTCGTAGTTCAGCAACTACGCTGCTTGTCTCAAGCGCTCTCCGCTGGATGAATACGCCCGGCAGTATGGTCAAGGCGGATAGGCGAAAGCTTCTGGGTTTCACTGATAACAGGCAAGATGCTGCCCTCCAGGCCGGCCACTTCAACGACTTCCTCTTTGTAACGTTGCTTCGTGCAGCAATTCTTGCCGCCGTCATCGGAGCGGGACCGGAGGGTCTGGGTGAGGACGAGTTTGGTCGGCGAGTCCAAGCCGCACTTGGTTTTGTATCCACCAATCGGGTTCGTCGTGCTGAATGGATGGTGGACCCAGACATCAAAGGCGCCGGTCAAATCGAATCTGATCGCACTTTAGCGCGCGTGCTTACCCACCGAGTTTGGACCGATCAGCGGCGTGGATGGCGGTTCACAAATCCAAATCTTGAGGAATTAGGGCTGGTCCGCGCCGAGTATGTTTCTCTTGACGACTTGGCTCAAGACGAGGAGGCATTCGCCAACGCGCCGCCGGAGTTGAAAACTGCGGATCCGACCACGCGCAGACATGCCCTTCACATCGTATTGGACGCGCTGCGACGGGGGCTTGCTGTCACCGCGAATGCCCTGGACCCCGGGACAGTTGAGGCGATTGCCAATGCGGCGCGGCAGAGCCTGCGTGAACCGTGGTCGATTTCCCAGCAGGAGGTCCCTCGTGTTGCGGCCGCCCTGATCATTGATGCGCCAAAAAGGGCTGAGGCCGGTATTCGAGGGGAGAGTCTCATCGTCCGCGGAGGTTCCCGTAGCAGTTTGGCCCGACAACTTGGCCATGCTCGCGTGTGGGGCAAGCGTCTCGACGGAAAGACCTATCTCTCTGTCTTGCGGGCTCTCCTAGAAGCCGCAGAAGAGTATCAATTGGTCCGAAGCGTCACGACCAGCTTTGACGTGGACGGATGGCAATTGGCCGCAAATGCCGTTCGGCTTTTGCCCGCGCAAGGTCGAACTGACGGACGCGAGCCAAACCCGTACTTCGTCAGCCTGTACCGCTCGTTGGCTGAGGCTCTCGCGGCCGGCGGCGACGGACTTTTCGGGATTGAGGGAAGGGCCCACACGGCTCAAGTCGACCAGGCGCAGCGCGAATGGCGTGAATGGCGGTTCAGGTGGGGCGCTGAAGATCAAGCCAAGATCGCCGCAGAAAAGGACGCGATGCGGCAGGCCGGAGAACCCGCCGCCTTCCTGCCGGCACTCTTTTGCTCACCGACCATGGAGCTTGGTGTCGACATCTCAGCGCTTAACGCTGTTTATCTGCGCAACGTGCCGCCGACGCCGGCCAACTACGCCCAGCGATCCGGGCGGGCGGGAAGATCGGGTCAGGCAGCCCTTGTGGTGACCTACTGCGCCGCGCAAAGCCCGCATGACCAATACTATTTCGAAGATCCGAGCAGGATGGTCAGCGGCTATGTCCGCCCGCCTGCTATTGATCTTGCTAACCGCGATCTGGTCGAAGCCCATCTGCATGCCGTTTGGCTAGCCGAGACTGGCAGGGAGTTGAAGGCGGATATCCCACATGTCCTTGATCTCGCTGACGAGAATCTTCCGGTCCAAGATGACCTCATAGAGGCTATCACGACACCCGATTTGACGGCGCGAGCTGCCAGAGGAATGGAGCGCATCCTGGCAAGCATAGCGCCCGAACTGAGCGCGACCGCTGCGCCATGGGCGGAAGATCGGCAAGCCTTTGCGACCACCACTGCATTTAACGCGTCGCGTCGCTTCTCGGAAGCATTCGACCGGTGGCGCCAGCTTTATCGTGGTGCGCGGACCCAACTTATCGAGGCTAATCGCAAGTCGGAGACCCATGGGATCTCCGCAAGCGAACGTAAGGACGCCAAGATCCAGCAGGCCCAGGCCAATGAGCAATTGGCGCTGCTCGAACGCGGCAACTCAAGTGGCAACTCAGATTTCTACACATATCGATATTTGGCCACTGAAGGATTCCTGCCCGGATACAATTTTCCTCGGCTGCCACTTTATGCATTCGTGCCAGCTGTCGGCGGTGGTGGCCCAAAGGCCGCCTACCTTCAGCGTGCACGATTTCTCGCGATCTCCGAATTCGGTCCAGGCAGTCTGATCTACCATGAGGGACGCGCCTACCGTGTAGTGAAGGTCAAGTTGCCCCCGGGAGTTCGTAATAACGAAGGCGGTCGCCTCGTCACGGGTGCGATATATGTTTGCGATTCGTGTGGCGCTGGTCATGAGCAAGTCGAGCCAGAACGATGCCATGCGTGTGGAGAGCCCATGAGTGGTGTCCATCCAATCCGCAATGTCTTGCGGATCGACAACGTTGAAACGACGCCAGCTGAAAGAATTACGGCCAATGACGAAGACCGCCAACGAAGAGGCTTCGATATTCAAACGATCTTCGCATGGCCCCGCCGTAACGGAATTATCGACGTGAGTTCAGCGATCGCCGGTGATTCCGCTGGACCGATCCTCCATCTTGACTACGCCTCTCGAGCGACAATTAGTCGGCTCAATAAGGGCCTCCGTCGGCGGAGAGAGAAAAGCATCTTGGGCTTTGGGATTGACCCGGCGACTGGCCGTTGGATCGGAGGTCTGCTCAATGACGATGCCGATGAGACGCCCGAAGGGCCGATCAAGCAGCGCATCGTGCCCATCGTGCAGGATAACAAGAACGCCGCGCTCCTTCGGTTGGCAGGCGAGCCGCTGGAGCCTGCGGCGATGACCACCTTACAGCACGCATTGGCGCGTGGACTCGAGCTGGTATTCCAGCTTGAGGAAGGTGAGCTGCTGACCGAACCGGTCCCTTCTCGCGACGGTCGGCACGCAATCCTCGCCTTCGAGGCAACAGAAGGAGGGGCTGGAGTTCTCGGTCGAGTCGCCAGCGAACCCCACACGCTTGGCCATGTCGCGAAAGCCGCCCTTGAGCTCATGCATTACCGAAACCTGGATGATGCGATCGCGGCGTTAGATCCCAACATTCTCACCACCGATCCCAACGCAGCCTGCGTGAGAGGCTGCTATCGTTGCCTACTGTCCTATTACAACCAGCCCGACCATGAGCTGATCGACCGCACGAACCGTGAGGCCGTCGGCGCGCTTCTGCGACTTGCCTGCAGCGAAGTCTCGTCTGTCGCCCCAACGGATCACGCTACGACGGAGGACGATTGGATCGCGGCGTTCCGGCGTTGGAACCTTCCAATACCAAATGACACTCCACTCGTAATCGATGGTCACACGCTGCGGTTTGTCTGGTCCGAACACCGGGTTGCGGCTGCGCCGGCACCGCTAACAGCAGCCGCCCGCGAAGCCGCCGACAACTTGGGTTTTGCTACAGTTGAGCTACCCTCCGCCCCTGGCGCGACGGCGCCGGTTGATCTTCTAAAGCTGTTGGGACCCGCCTTATGAGCGCCAGCTTCTCGCCCGGCGACCTCGTTTTTGCGCGTGGGCGCGAATGGGTAGCTCTCCCGTCACCTGATCCCGAGACGCTCTGCCTACGCCCTCTTTCAGGTTCGGAATCTGATGTGCAAATCCTTATCCCGACCTTAGAGCGCGAGCCGGTAAGACCCGCCCAGTTTGGTATCCCCGAACCGACTGAGATGGCCACCCAGGATGGCGCCCGTCTGTTGTCGGAAGCCCTCCGCCTATCGCTACGGCGCGGCGCTGGACCCTTCCGCTCCGCCGCACGGGTTGGCTTCGAGCCACGCGCCTATCAGCTGGTCCCCCTGCTGATGGCCCTTCGGCTTCCCATCATACGCCTTCTGATCGCCGACGATGTCGGCATCGGCAAGACCATCGAAGCGGGCCTAGTGCTGCGCGAACTGATGGACCGCGGTGAGGTTGATCGCTTCTCGGTGCTATGCCCTCCGCATTTGGTCGAGCAGTGGATCGAGGAGCTGCGCGACAAATTCGACATCGACGCCGCCGCCGTGACCGCCGCCTCGGCCTCGCGCCTTGAGCGCGGCCTTCCTGCATCACAGACGCTGTTCGATGCCAACCCCTACACGGTGGTGAGCCTTGACTACATCAAGGCGGATCGACGCCGCGAAACCTTTGCCCGGGTTTGCCCCCGTCTGGTCATCGTGGACGAGGCTCATGCCTGCATCGGCACACATCAAGGTCGCCAACAACGCTTTGAGTTGCTGAAGCGACTCGCCGATGATGCGGAGCGTCATCTTCTGCTCCTGACCGCGACGCCGCACAGCGGCGACGAAGATGCGTTTGATCGTCTGCTCGGTTTGCTGGGCCCCGGCCTCGGCACTGGGGCTCTTGAAGATGAGGCCTCCCGCATCCGCCTCTCCCGCCACTTCGTCCAGCGTCGCCGCATCGACATCACCGGCCGCGCCAAAGGCGAAAATGAGTGGGGCGAAGACCGCGTCTTTCCCCGCCACGAGACCAAGGAAAGCCCGTATTCCTTCAACGCAGAGCATAACGCCTTCCACGACGCCGTGCTCGACTACTGCCTTGGCGTTGTCGATGGCGCAGGGCCGGACCTGCGCCATCGCCGTCTTGCCTTCTGGGGCACGCTGGCGCTCATGCGCTGCGTCGGATCGTCCCCGGCGGCCGCCGCCAGCGCGCTGCGCAACCGCCTTGCCGCCGATCCCGACCGGCTTGCCGAACAGGTCTTCGATGATGAGGCGGACGCGGTGGACATCGAGCCTGCCTCGGGCCTTGACGAACACGGGCCGTTGGCATCGCTCGTAGGCCAGGCTGAGCGCCTGGCGAAGGCTGCGGACCCGAAGCTCAATGCGATGATCAATGAATTGCGCCCGTTACTCGCCGAGGGTGCCAACCCTGTGGTGTTCTGCCGCTTCATCGCCACCGCCGACCACATGGCTGCGGCGCTGCGCCGCGCCTTTCCGCGTCTGCGGATCGAGGCCGTCACCGGGGCACTGACAGCCGAGGAACGCCGCGCCCGTGTCGAGGACATGGGGGAGGCTGAGCAGCGCCTGCTGGTCGCCACCGACTGCCTCTCGGAGGGCATCAACCTTCAATCCCTCTTCGACACCGTCATCCATTACGACCTGTCCTGGAACCCGACGCGCCATCAGCAACGCGAGGGCCGCGTCGATCGCTTCGGCCAACCCGCGAAACTGGTCCGCTCGATCCTGCTCTACTCCCCCGACAGCGCGATCGACGGTGCGGTGTTGGATGTGATCCTCCGCAAGGCCGAGCGCATCCGCAAAGCTACCGGAATCACCGTCCCGTTGCCGGAGGACCGCGGCGCGGTGACCGGCGCGCTGATGAACGCCGTGCTGCTGCGCAAGGGCCGCACCCGCCAGCTCAGTCTCGACCTCGATTTCGGGGCGGATGCCGCGTCCATGGAAACGCGCTGGCGTGACGCCGAGGAAGGCGAACGCCGCTCGCGTGCCCGCTTCGCACAGAACGCCCTTAAGCCCGAGGACGTCGCCCCTGAGTGGCAGCGCTGGCGCGATCTGCTCGGCGGGCCGAACGAGGTCCGCCGCTTCGTCGAACGGGCCATGAGCCGCCTCGATGCTCCGCTCGATCCCGTCCGACAGAACCTAGTCCGTGCCCATCTCGGAGCCCTGCCCACCACGATCCGCGAACGGCTGGCCGCGCGCGGCATGGAGGGGTCGATCCGCCTGTCCTTCGATGAACCGCCGGCTTCTGCTGCAGAAATGGTAACGCGGACACACAAGCTGCCGGCAACGCTGGCGGAATCCCTACTCGAAGGAGCGCTGGATCCGTCCGCCGCCGCACTGCCCGCGCTCGGCCGCACCGGCGCTTGGCCGACCGATCAGGTCCGCACTGTCACCACGGTGCTGCTGCTGCGCCTGCGCTTCAAGCTCACGGTGCATGGCAGGCGCGAACGTCTGCTGCTGGTGGAGGAAGCAGGCACGCTCGCGCTGGAAGCGAACCGTGACGCACCGAGCCTCGCGGGGGAAGCGGCGCGTGCGCTGCTCGCGCATCCGGCCAGCGGAGATCTCGCACCGATCGCGCGCGACCGGCTGCTGACCCAGGCGCGCGACCGCGTGCGCACCGTACTCCCGACCACGATCGCAGACTATGCGCGGGAACGCGCCCGAGAACTCGCCGACGACCACGCCCGCGTGCGAAGCGCCGCCGGTGCACCCCGCGTCCATGTCGAACCTGTCTTACCGCCAGACGTGATCGGCCTCTACGTGCTGTTGCCGGGGAAGGTCTGATCCATGGCTCGTTCGCCCCGCGCCCGCACGCCGCGCGCTCTCACCCTGGGTCTCGACGCCATCACCGTCGAGGGATCGCTCATCGCACCGGCCATGCTGGCCCAAATCGCCGCACAGCCGGACGACGACGCCACGCGGACCGCCTACCGTATCCCCAAGGGCCTTTCGCTCCGCGACGAGATTGCCCGCTCCTTTCGCATCGGCCAGGCGCTGTTCAGCGATCTAACCGCCAGCCCCACCACTTTCGCAGCCAAGACCATCGCCTTCGCCGAATCCTTCCTGCGCGACGTGCTGGGCTTCACCGACATCACCCGCCCCGGCACGTCTCCTATGGGCACGCGCACGCGGGAAGATCGGGTCTTCGCCGTCACGCTCGAAGCCCTCGGCGGGCGGGTTCCCGTCGTGGTCGTCCCACCCTCGGACGATCTCGACCGACCAAGCACGCATCTACCCGGCGATCATCGCCGCCGCTCGTGCGCCTCAGCCCTGCAGGACTGGCTGAACGCTAACGACGACGCCGTCTGGGGCCTCGCCACCAACGGCGAGCGATTGCGGCTGCTGCGCGACAACGCCAGCCTCACCCGCCCGGCCTATATCGAGGCCGACCTTAAGCGCATCTTCGAGGGCGAGGCCTTCGCTGACTTCACAGCACTTTGGCTACTGCTGCACGCGCAATGCTTCGGGCATCCGGGCAACCCACCCTTCGACAGCAAGCTGGAACACTGGCGCGAGGCCGGAAGCAAGGAAGGCACCGCAGCGCGGGAGCGGTTGCGCGAAGGCGTGGAGGCCGCCCTGTTGGCGCTCGGCACCGGATTTCTGGCCGATCCCGCCAACGCAGATCTGCGTGACCGGCTGCGCACCGGCACGCTGCCGCTGCCCAACTTCTTCGGCCAGTTGCTGCGCCTGATCTATCGGCTAATCTTCCTGCTCACCGCCGAGGACCGCGACCTTCTCCATCCGTCCGGCACCGCGCTCGGTCCCCGCAAGCTCTATGCGGACGGCTATTCGCTCTCCCGCCTGCGCGACCGCGCCATTCGCCGATCCGCTTGGGACCGCTACCACGACGCCTGGGAGGGGCTGCTCATCACCTTTGCTGCCCTGGCGCGCGGCGAGCCGCTTCTCGGCCTGCCAGCACTGGATGGGCTATTCGCGCCGAGCACCATGCCGGACCTTGACGCGCTGCACCTGTCCAACCGCGCGCTGCTGGAGGCGATCTACCGCCTCGCCTGGCTGCGCAACGACGGCGCGCTGGTACCTGTGAACTGGCGGGACATGGAAACCGAGGAACTCGGCTCGGTCTATGAATCGCTCCTCGAACTCACCCCGCGCTTGACTGATGACGCACGCGCGATGACCTTCGCCGAAGGCACCGAGCAAAGAGGCAACGCGCGCAAGACCACCGGCAGCTACTACACGCCCGATACGCTGGTACAAACCCTGCTCGATTCTGCGCTCGACCCGGTGCTCGACCGAGTGGAAGCCGAGGCAGAAAACCCCGCCGCCGCCCTGCTCGGCGTCACCGTCATTGATCCCGCCTGCGGCTCCGGCCATTTTCTCCTCGCGGCGGGGCGGCGCATCGCCACACGGTTGGCCCACGCCCGCTCAGACGGCGTCGCCTCGGCCGAAGATTTTCGCCACGCCCTACGCGATGTGGCCCGATCCTCTCTGTTCGGCGTTGACCGCAATCCCATGGCGGTTGAGCTCACCAAGGTGGCGCTTTGGATTGAAACCGTCGATCCCGGTAAACCGCTCGGCTTCCTTGATGCCAATCTCCGGGTTGGCGACTCCCTGCTCGGAATATTCAACCTCGAAGCACTCAATGACGGCATTCCCGCCGCCGCCTACAAGCCGCTGACCGGCGACGACAAAGAAACCGCAAAACACTACACCGCCCGCAACAACAGCGAGCAAATCGGCCAAGGTCGGCTTGATCTGTTCGCAGGCGGCGGCACCATGCCCCTGCCGCCTCTGGCGCGCATGCTCGAGACCATCCGCCATTTACCTGAGGACACACCAGACCAAATCGCGGCAAAACGCAGTGCCTTCGAAACAACCCGGCAAAGCCCGGAAAACCATGCCTTCCACGTCGCTGCCGATCTTTTCGTCGCCGCTTTTTTGCTCCCGAAAACCGGCGGCGTGCCAACGGCGCATGACGGCGCGACAATTCCAACCACCGATCATGTGCGCCAGGCTCTAGCCGGGCGGCAAGTCGCGCCCACGCTCCAGGCCCGTGCCATGGATAGCGCAGCCAAAGCTCGCGCCTTCCACTGGCCGCTGGAGTTTCCCGATGTTTTCGCCGCAGGTGGGTTTGACGTGGTGTTGGGCAATCCGCCCTGGGAACGCATCAAACTCCAAGAGCAGGAATTCTTCGCAGCACTAGACCCCGAAATTGCCACCGCACCGAACGCCGCCGCGCGCGGTCGGCTAATCGCGGCGCTTGCCAAGGCCGAGCCAGGCACGCGCGAGTTCGCGCTGCATGAGGCGTTCCAAATGGCCAAGCGTCTTGCCGAGGCATCCTCAGTCTTCGCGCGCGAAGGCGGGCGCTTCCCGCTGACTGGGCGCGGCGACGTAAACACCTATGCCTTATTCGCGGAACATTTCGCCAGTCTGGTAAGCCCGCGTGGTCGCGCCGGGGTGATTGTGCCCACGGGTCTCATCACAGACTACACGACGAGCGCGTTCTTTTCATCGCTGACCGAGCGCAATCGTCTGATCCGCTCTCTTGCTTTCGACAACCAGAAAAAAATTTTCCCGGGCATCCATTCAGACACGCCGTTTACGCTCCTTACATTCGGCGCCGCCGAGACAAATCCAGAGTTTGCGGCCTACATCCTTGAAATCGGGCACCTGACGGATCCCGAACGGAGGTATTGTCTTTCGCCTTCCGACATTGCGCGGATCAACCCCAACACCAAAACTGCCCCAGTTTTTCGCGCCCGAGCCGATGCCGCATTAACGGCGAAAATCTATGGCCGCGTGCCGGTGCTCATCGACGAGGCCAAGGGAGCCGCCGGAAACCCCTGGCGCATGTCGTTTGCGCGCCTGTTCGATATGTCTAATGACAGCCAGTTATTCAAAACGGCAGCACAGCTACAGGAATTAGGTTTCGAGCGCGCGGGCGTGGATAGGCAGCGCGGCGCGGCGCGCTGCAGACCGCTCTATGAAGCCAAGATGATCCACCAGTTTGATCATCGCTGGGCCACCTATAACGGCACCGACAGCCGCGACGCGACCCAGGCTGAAAAGCAGAACCCCGATTTCGAGCCAGTTCCGCGCTACTGGGTGCCCGAAGCCGAAATCGCCGACCGCCTGCGCAGCAAAAACTGGGCGCGAGGTTGGCTGATGGGCTGGCGGGACATCACCAACGCGACGAACGAACGCACAGTGATCGCGACGGCATTTCCGAGGGCGGGTGTGGGAAACAAGATTCCACTTATTTTTCCCGGTTCACAGTTCTCGCCACGATTGGTCACCGCGTTGGTGGGAAACCTATCATCTCTGGCGCTTGACTTTGCGGCACGGCAGAAGGTGGGCGGCACCACGCTCAATTTCTTCATTCTGTTCCAATTCCCCGTCCTCCCGCCAACTGTCTATACCGAAACCGACCTCGCCTTCATCGTCCCGCGCGTGCTGGAACTCACCTACACCAGCCACGCCATGACGCCCTTCGCCCGCGATCTCGGCTACGGAGCAAAACCTTTCGCCTGGGACGAGGAGCGCCGGAGCAAAATCCGCGCCGAGCTAGACGCCTTCTACGCCCGCGCCTACGGCCTCACCCGCGACGAACTGCGCTACATCCTCGACCCCGAAGACGCGATGGGCCAAGGCTATCCCTCCGAAACCTTCCGCGTGCTAAAAAAGAACGAAATCGCCCGCCACGGCGAATACCGCACCGCCCGCCTCGTGCTGGCGGCGTGGGACGCTATGGAACGTAATCAAATCGTGTAAGGATTTCTCCCATGCTCACATCCCTCCGCATTCAGAATTTCAAATCTTGGGGCGACACCGGCACGATTCGTCTCGCGCCGCTGACAGTCATTTTTGGCGCCAACAGCGCGGGCAAAAGCAGTCTCGGCCACTTGCTGCTCGCACTGAAACAGACCGCCTTGTCCAGTGACCGTCGCCGCGCGCTCAACCTCGGTGATCCAACCACGTTGATCGATCTCGGGACCTTCGCCGACTGTATTCACGGGCATGATGTTTCGAAAATTCTGGACTTTGATCTCGAATGGAAGTTACCCAAGTCTCTGGAAATCCGCGACGCGGTGAAGCTCAAGCAGCTCTATTCAGGTGACGTCTTGGCACTTCATGCAAGCCTTGCCGCCGACTCAAAAACTGGTCAACCCAGAACGAAATCTGTTCAATATCGCCTCAAATCCGGCAGCAATGAGGTATTGAGCGCCGAGGTTTCAGGCGTGAGCGGTGGTAAGTTTGAATTGACCGCGTTACATCTTACCTTGGTGAAAGCGCAGGGACGTGCCTGGCCGTTGGAAGAACCTGAAAAATTTTACCGCCTTTCAGAACGGAGCATCGCCCGGTTTCAGAACGCGGATTTCATGGCCGATTTCGCACTGGAAACCGAAGCCATGCTGCGCAGCATTTCGTATCTTGGACCACTGCGCCAGCCTCCCGCGCGGATGTATCAATGGTCCGGTGACACGCCGGATGATGTTGGACAACGCGGCGAACATGCCATCGCTGCGATTTTAGCGGCGGAAGGTGAGAAAACAAAGCTTAATCGAGGCCCGAGGAAACCGCTTATGGGGTTTGCGGAATTCATCGCCTCGTGGCTGAAGGATTTGGGAATTATAAGCAGCTTTACCGTCCGGCCGGTGGCAGAGGGGCGCAAGGAATATGAAGTGCTTCTAACAACCCAGGCAAGCGCACCTGAAGTAAAACTCACAGACGTCGGTTTTGGGGTTTCGCAAGTTCTACCCGCATTGGTGCAGGCATTTTATTGTCCTGCTGGTTCGACAGTGTGGATGGAACAACCAGAGATACATTTACATCCGCGCGTTCAGGCCGAGCTTGCTGACGTGTTCATTTCCGCAGTGCAAGCGCGTGAAGCCGGCAAACCGCGCCATGTTCAGTTGATTGTTGAAAGCCACTCAGAGCATTTTCTCAACAGGCTCCAACGCCGGATTGCCGAGGAAACGATTAAGCCGGAAGATGTTTCTATCTATTTTGCGCGCCGCAAAGGTGCCAGCACTGAATTACAGCCGCTACGGCTCAACAAATTCGGCGATATCGAGAATTGGCCGGAGAATTTTTTCGGCGATGAAATGGCAGACCTTACCGCCCGCACCGTTGCCGCCGCGCGGCGCCGCCAGAAAGAGAATTCTAAATGAGTATCGTGGTTGTGGATACCAACGTCGTCCTAGTTGCCAATGGCCAGCATCAGGATGTCTCCGACCAATGCGTTGTAAACTGCGCTGAAAGATTACAGGCGGTCATGCAGCAAGGGCGGCTCGCACTGGATGATTGCTTCCGTATCCTTTTAGAATATCAGAATAAAACGACTCCAAAAAACGGCAATCGCCCCGGTGATGCCTTTGTGAAATGGGCCTTGCAGAACAACGCGAATACGCTTCGGGTGGAGTGTGTTAAATTGGAGGACCACGCCGACCGGGCTTTCGTGACCTTTCCCGACGACCGAGATCTCGAAAAGTTCGACCCGCCCGATCGCAAATTCGTTGCGGTCGCAAGTGCACACCCTGAAGAGCCGCCAATTCTGCAAGCGGCGGACTCAAAATGGCTCGGTTTGGCAAGCGCTCTAAAACGTCACTCTATCACGGTGGATTTCTTGTGCCATGACGACATCAAGCGTTTCCGGGCCAACAAGTCTAAGCCATGACGGACTTCTTCCGGTTTCCACATACCCCACATCTCGCCTGGCTCGATACTGGCAAGCCGCGGGATGACAAGGTGCTAGCGCCGACGGAGGCCAACTCACTGCTAGCAGGAGAAGTCATCGTGGAGGAGAAGCTCGATGGTGCCAACCTTGGCGTGTCGGGTGATCCCTCCGGCCAGCTGCGCCTGCAGAACCGTGGTGAATACCTGATCCCGCCCTTCCTCGGGCAATTTTCCAGAGCGGCTGCCTGGATAGCTTGCCATGAAAACGACTTGGCCCCGCTACTCGGAAACACGCTGATCCTGTTCGGCGAGTGGTGCGCCGCCCGCCATTCCGTCGTCTATGATCATCTGCCGGACTGGTTCGTCGCCTTCGACATTTATGATCGGACAGCCGGAAAGTTTTGGAGCACGCAGCGTCGCGATGCCTGGGCGGCGGCGCTGGACCTTGCGGTCGCGCCGGTGCTTGCGCGGCGGCGAATGACGCTGGCCGAGCTGAAGTCGCTGGTCATGGCCGACACCAGCCGGTTCGGCACCACGCCGTTGGAGGGCGTGATCGTCCGGCGGGAGGGCCCAGCGTTCCTCGAACAGCGCGCCAAGCTGGTGCGGCCGGACTTCACACAGGCGATCGGGGAACACTGGCGCAGCCGCCGCATCGAATGGAACGCCTTAGCGCACGCATGATTGCGCCCGAAGACCCGCCAAGCTTCATCATTCGCACCGAAGCGCAGAAAGCCGCCGCAGATAACGGCTTTCGGCTGCCGCGCGGCGGAGAAAATGGCTGGTTGCGCTTCGGTTCCACCACCGCCCAAGGCGATGTCTGGATTGCCGGGGCTTCGCCAACCGGGCCCTGGCTCCTCGCGCTCGACCGTGCGGAGGTCGCGGCGGAGATCGGGGCGGCTGAGACCGCGCTCGCCACCGGGCCGGGGGCGGCGATATTCGTCTTCGACACACTGCCACCTCTCTACGCAGCCCTCGATCGCGCCTACCGCCTCTCGGTCAGCTTGCCGAACGCACCGCTCATGCGGTTCGAGGTGGTCGCAGAAAACCTGCCTCGGACCA
Organism: Acidiphilium sp. MT5; assembly: GCF_054767495.1. Classification (NCBI taxonomy): domain Bacteria; kingdom Pseudomonadati; phylum Pseudomonadota; class Alphaproteobacteria; order Acetobacterales; family Acidocellaceae; genus Acidiphilium; species Acidiphilium sp. MT5. The sequence continues at coordinate 272,152 of NZ_BAABMR010000003.1, read as the reverse complement.
CCGAGGCTGAGCGGCTCGTGATCCAGCGCGTCGGCCAGGATGTGTTCCGTCAAGCCCTGATGGCTTATTGGGGCGGTCGCTGCCCCCTCACGGGCATCACCGACCCAGCACTTCTGCGCGCCTCGCACATCATCCCGTGGGCTGAATGCGAAACCGACGCCGAACGCCTCGACGTCCACAATGGCCTCCTCCTCTCAGCCCTCTGGGACGCCGCATTCGACCGTGCGCTCGTGACGTTTAACGACCATGGAGAACCCGAATTTTCGCCGGACCTCAGCGATCAAGCGCGCGCAGAACTTCGCTGGAGCACCCCAATAGCCTTAACCGATAATCACCGCCGACGGCTTACTCGCCATCGAGAGCGAGCCCGAGCCGAAAAATTTCAAACGGGGCAATAAGCACGGCTTTGCCGACCAAAGCTTAGCGCCGACAAGACGGGTCGTTCACCAGCGTATGACTTTTAGAATCGGCCAGAAACCCCGCCTAAATTACGATTCCCTATCCGGCGATTTTCCTTTGAATGCTTACAAAGTGCTTACACGAGAGCCTGAAAAGGACACTGTAAGCAGAGTGGGTCCCAAAGGACCGCTCTTAAACCACTGATTTCCTTGGGAAAATCTGGAGCGGGCGATGGGATTCGAACCCACGACCCCAACCTTGGCAAGGTTGTGCTCTACCCCTGAGCTACGCCCGCTCGGTGCGTGAGAGCGGCATACTGCGACCCGCGCGCGATTGCAAGCGGGGGGATCATCGCTTATTTCAGGTGCAACTCTGCCAGCCCACCGCCGGGGGGTCGTGCGCGCGCGCTTGCCCTTGCGTTCTGGGGTTTGCGCATCATCTCCCGGTCAACGAGATTGGATTTTTCTCATGGAACTGCTCGATACCAATAGCGCCCCGGCCAATACTGGCGTCATTATGGATGGCGATCAAACCACCTTCATCAAGGATGTGATCGAGGCCTCGCGCCGTATGCCGGTCCTGGTGGATTTCTGGGCCAGCTGGTGCGGCCCCTGCAAAACCCTCACCCCCACGCTGGAAAAAGTCGTCCGCGCCGCCGGTGGCAAGGTGCGGCTGGTTAAAATCGATGTTGATCGCAATCGTGCTTTGGTCGAGCAGCTCGCCGGGCTGGGCTTGCCGATGCAATCGATTCCCACCGTCGCCGCGTTTTGGCAGGGCCAGATTGCCGATCTATTTCAGGGCGCGCTGCCGGAGAGCGAGGTCCGCCGTTTTGTCGAGACGTTGATGAAATTGGCCGGCACCGCCGCCCCGGCTGCCGATCTGATCACCGAAGCCAAAACTGCCTTCGAGGCGGGTGATTTTGAACAGGCGGCTGGCCTGTTCGAGGCGGCCCTTGAAGAAGATTCCGAGAAACCCGAAGCCTGGGCCGGCCTCGCTCGAAGCTTTCTTGGGATGGGCGATCAGGCCGCCGCCGAGCACGCGCTGGGCCGGGTTCCAGCCAAATTGGCCGATCACGCCGAAATCACCGGCGCGCGTTCCGCCTTGGCGCTCGCCCGCGAAGGTCAGGCCGCCATCGGCGCGCGTCAGGCGCTCGAACAGCGCCTCACCGCCGACCCGAACGATCACGAAGCGCGATACGAACTCGCTAGCGCTCTGAACGCCGCCGGCGAGCGCGAAGCCGCCGCCGAGGCTCTGCTGACCATTCTGCGCAAACAGCGTGGCTGGAATGACGGTGCCGCACGATTGCAACTGCTCAAGCTCTTCGAAAGCTGGGGCCTGGAAGACCCGGTGACCATTGCGGCCCGGCGCAAACTATCAACATTGCTGTTTAGCTGATCGTATCTGGCATGACTGATGATGAAGCCGTCGCGATTGAACTCCCCGAAATTTTCCCGGTATTCCCGCTGAATGGCGCGTTGCTGCTGCCGCGCGGGCGTTTGCCGCTGAATATTTTCGAGCCGCGCTACCTCGCGATGGTGGATGATGCGCTGGGGGCGGGCCGGATGTTCGGCATGATCCAGTCCGATCCGAAAAAACCCGCCGTCAGCAATGGTCCGGGCCTTTATCGCATTGGCTGTCTTGGCCGCCTCTCCGCCTTTAGCGAAACCGATGATGGCCGCTATCTGATCACCCTTACCGGCATGATCCGCTTCACTGTCATTGATGAATTGCCCCTGAAAAACGGCTACCGGCGCATTCGCGCCGAGTTTGGCGGGTTCGCCGATGATTTGCTCCCGGTAGAGGACCGGCAAGACCTGATCGATCGCGCGCCGATCATCGCGGCCTTGCAGCCCTATTTCGCCGCCGTCGATATCGATGCGAACTGGGAAGCCATCCATGCGATGTCGGACGAAGATTTACTGATCACCCTCGCGATGGCCTGCCCATTCAGCCCACCCGAAAAGCAAGCCCTCCTTGAAGCCGAGGACATCAACGCCCGCGCCGAAGTGTTGCTCGCCTTGCTTGAAATCAACGCGCATCAACCACGCATGTAATCGCCTTCAAACGCCGTCAAAACGAAGCCGCGCCATCGCCAGACTATCGATGAATTGGCCATCGCGAAACACATCACCGCGCAACCGGCCCTCAATCTCAAAGCCAAATTTCCGATAAAGTGCAATCGCGCGCGCATTATCGGCATTGACAGTGAGCGCGACTCGCTTCAGCCCAAGCCACCGATCCGCCACATCCAGCAACGCGGTCATCAGCGCAGAGCCAACCCCCGTGCCAACATGATTGTCATGCACGAATATGACCAACGAGGCCGCATGCGCGGTTCGCTCGCGCCCCGGCATCAGGATCGCAAGTCCAATCACCTCAGAGTCGCGCTCGGCGAGGATTGTTTTGAAGGTCGGCTCGGTGCCCCAGCTTTCGACGAAGGCGGTGCTGATAAATGGGGTTCGCAGCGTGCCGAACTGCACACCGGGTAAGTTCATTAAAGCCGCAATCGCGGCGGCATCGCTTTTTTCACGCGCGCGGAGCACCAAATCAGTCATCAGAGCTTTCCTGACATCCATGAGCTTGTTATCGAACAGATCAAATAGCAAGGAGCGAAAAGATGAGCGAATCCTCAATCGAGGCTGTCCTCGCGACGATCGATGCAAACCTCGATGACGCGCGCGCCCGTTGGTTCGAGCTCCTGCGTATCCCTTCGATCAGTGCTCAGCCCGCGCATAAGCCCGACTGCCTGCGCGCCGCGCAATTTTTATGCGATCAACTCGCGGGACTCGGCTTTGAGGCGCGGCTATCGCCCACCGAAGGCTTGCCCGGCGTGATCGCGACCCATCATCACGCCGGCGCCAACGCGCCGCGCGTATTGTGGTATGGCCATTATGACGTGCAACCCGCTGACCCGTTCGAGCTTTGGCATGCGGACCCGTTCGATCCGCAACTGGTGGATGGCCCCCATGGCCCACGCGTGGTCGCACGTGGCGCCGTTGATGATAAGGGCCAGGTGATGATGGTGCTCGAAGCGATCCGCGCCACCTTGAACACCACTGGCAAGCTGCCGGTTAACCTCACCGTTTTGCTCGAAGGCGAGGAAGAATGTGGTAGCCCGTCGCTGGACGCCATGCTGCATGCCGAACGGCATAATCTCGCTGCCGATTTCGTCTTGGTCGCGGATACTAATATGTGGAATATCGACACCCCGGCGATCACCACCTCGCTGCGCGGTCTTGCCGCGATTGAATTGACGCTCCATGGCCCCAACCGCGATTTACATTCGGGTTTGTTCGGCGGCCCGGCCCTCAACCCGATTCGGGCGCTGACCCATGTGCTCGGCGAGCTGTTCGATGAGCATGGCCATATTCGCATCCCCGGCTTTTACGATAGCATCACCGAAATACCCGCTGATATGCTGGATTCATGGCGCCGCACCGGCTTTGATGAGGCGGCGTGGCTGAACGCGATCGGCCTCACCCAGGCCAGCGGCGAGCGCGGCTTGTCGGTGCTGGAGCAAAATTGGGCGCGCCCGACGGCGGAAATCAACGGGATTTTCGGGGGCTACCAGGGGGCGGGGAGCAAAACCGTGATCCCGGCTCAAGCGGGTGCCAAACTCACCTTCCGGCTGGTGCCCGGTCAAGACCCGGCCCAGGTGATCGAAGGATTCAAACAATTCGTCAATGCCCGCTTGCTGCCCGATGCCCGCGCAGAATTCACCGTGTTTGGCGCATCAGCCGGGCTGATGGTGCCCATCGATGCTCCCTATGTCCGCGCTGCCCGTCATGCGCTGGAGGCCGAATTCGGGGTTCCGCCAGTGCTCGCGGGCTGTGGGGCTTCGATCCCGGTGGTTGAGGCCTTTGAACGTCAACTCGGCCTGCGCACCCTGCTCGTTGGGTTTGGCCTTGATGATGATTGTATTCACTCGCCGAACGAAAAATTCGAGATGCGCTGCTTTCATCGCGGCATGCGTGCCGAGGCTCGGATGCTGGCAGCCTTCGCCGGTGACTGAGGGGCTGCACGTGATCAACCTCACCGGCGCTGCTGGCGGGCCGTTCAATTTTTCTCTCCCCCCCGGAACCGCCATGGCGATCACCGGCCCCTCTGGTGCGGGCAAATCGGTTTTGCTTCGCATGATCGCTGATCTTGATCCGCATCAGGGCACGGTGCGGCTCAACGGCATCGACCGTGCGAGCCAACCGGCGCCGGTTTGGCGGCGGCGGGTTGCCTATCTCGCTGCCGAACCGGGCTGGTGGCACGAGCAAGCCAGCGCGCATTTTCCGCACCGCGAACAGGCCGAAATTCTGATGCCGGCTTTGGCGCTCGCTCCCGCGTTACTCGATCAGCCGGTGCATCGGCTCTCCACCGGCGAGCGCATGCGCCTGGCTTTGATCCGCACGCTGCTCAATCAGCCAGCGGTTCTGCTGCTTGATGAACCGACCGGCGCGCTCGACCCGCACAGCACCACGCTCGTTGAATCGGTGCTGGCCGAGCGGCTGCGCCAGGGCCTGATTCTGATCCTGGTGACGCATGATACCGATCAAGCGGGCCGCCTCGGCGCGGAACGCTGGCATCTTGACGCGGGCCGCCTGACCCCGATCACCCCCTGATCGCGCTGGCGCTCTGGAGCTATCATTATGAACCCGATTTTACTCACACCGCTTGATTTGCTGATCGCGGCTTCGCTGGTCCTGATCGACGCCGTGGTGTCGATCCAGCTTGGCTTGCGGTTGCACCGGCAATTGATTGTCGCGGCGATCCGCTGCACGGTGCAGTTGCTGCTGGTCGGTTATTTGCTCCGCTTCGTGTTTCGGATCGATACCCCAGTGCTGACCCTGGGACTGATCTTGCTGATGGTCGCGATTGCCGGGCGGGAAGTTGCGGCGCGACCGGAGAAAAAACTGGCCCGCTATGGTAATCAAATCGCCGGGCTCTCCGCCGTTGCTTTGGCGACTTTTGTGACCGCGACTTTCGCGCTCGCGACGGCGCTGCGCCCGCATCCGTGGTTCTCGGCACGCTACGCCATTCCCCTCGCCGGCATTATGCTTGGTAATGCGCTCAACGCCGCATCCCTCTCGCTCGATGCGCTGCTCTCGGGGGTTCTGCGCGAGCGGGCCGCGATTGAGGCGCAATTGGCCCTTGGTGTGCGGTTTCGCGACGCGACCAAACCGCTGATCCGCACGGCGGTGCGCCGGGGCATTCTGCCGGTGATCAATGTGATGTCAGCCGCCGGGATCGTGACGCTCCCCGGTATCATGACCGGGCAAATTCTGGCGGGGCTTTCGCCGATTGAGGCGGTCAAATACCAAATCCTGCTGATGTTTCTCCTTGCCGGTGCGAATGGCATCGCCGCTGTTGGCAGTGCCTATTTCGCGATGGCCCGCCTGACCGATGCGCGCGAAAGGCTCCGGGTTGATTTTCTCTCCTGACCTTTTTGCTCACAAAATTACTTTGTAAAGCAAAGTGATTTGTGTCTATGGTGTCGCACCTAAAGGAGCACATCATGAACATCTCGCCGCAAGACGCCGAACAATCTCTCGCCGCCATCGCAACGGCCAACCAGGAAAGCCAAACGCGTCGAGGCTATCGCAAAGCCGCTCCCTACATTATCGGGTGGGGAGTTACCTGGGCCATTGGCTATACGGGCACCTCAGCTCTGTCCCCGTCCCAGTCGAATAAACTTTGGCTGGCGCTGATCCTGATCATGATTGGTTTCAGCGGCGTGATAATGCGCTGGCAATCTGGGCATAAACTTGGCTGGGGCAGGATTGCGCTGTTCACCGCCGTCCCAAGTGCCGCCCTGATTCTCCTGGTCAATCTCATTGTCAATGTCTTTGACATTCACAGCGCAACGACGATCGCCGCCCTGTTCATTCTCATTGTCGCTGCCGCCTATGCCGTCACCGGCTTGAAATATGGCCGCCGTTATACTCAACTTGGAGTCGCTTTAGCTTTGCTTACCGCATTAGGCCTTTGGCTCTTGCCGCCGCCGCTCAAAATCATTGTGTTGTTCTTCGACGCTGCGTGCCTACTGCTGGTTGGACTCTGGTTCCGGAGCGCGTGACCCATGGCAGATTTTGCAGGACCGCCGGATGAGATCATTCACCAAATCATCCGTCTGAAAATTATGGCGGCCCTGGCTGCCTTGCCCGCGCCGGAAATGCTCGAATTCATCCGCCTACGTGCCATTGTTCAAGCAAGCGACGGTAATCTGGCCACCCATCTGAATACGCTGGAGCATGCGGGCTACATCGCCATCAGTAAAGATTTCAACGGCAAAAAACCCCGCACCCGCATCAGCATCACCCCAACCGGCCGCGCCGCCCTCCAGCGCCATACCGGCTATTTGCGTGCCATCATTGATGGCACGGCCATCGATGAACCAACTCCCGACCAACAGGCAAGTGAGGCGCCATGCTGAAGCAATCCGATCGCCTGCGCGGCGTGAGTCTATTGATCGAGATCTTGGTCAATATACTGCTCCCTTACCTTATTTATGTTGAAACCAAACCGTCGCTCGATGATGTGCATGCATTGATGGCCTCCTCTCTGCCGCCAATCCTGTGGAGCATGATCGAGTTTGCCCGCAAACGTCGCGTCGATGCCATTTCCATCATGGTCATTACCGGCATCATTCTCTCGCTCCTCGCCTTTATCGGCGGTGGTTCGGTGCGATTCCTACAGCTGCGCGAAAATCTCGTCTCGGGCTTGGTCGCCATCGTTTTTCTGGGTTCCGTCGTGATCGACAAGCCGCTCATTTTCACCTTCGCCCGCGCCACCATGGCCCGCCGCTCGCACGAGCAAGCCGATGAATTCGCCGCCTTGCAGGTCCATGCTGGATTCCGCGCCACCATGCGACTGATGACGCTTGTTTGGGGTTTCGGCCTACTCGCCTCCGCCGCACTCTCGATCATTCTGGTCTATCGCCTGTCGATCCGCCATTATCTGCTGGTGAGCCCGTTTCTCAGCTATGGCACCTTTGGCGCACTCGGCCTCTGGTCCTTCTGGTATGGGCGCTACCGTCGCCGCCAACATTAGCTACCAAAGCGGCGGTCGCGGCGTTGGAAGGCGCGGATGGCGCGCAGGTAATCGATGCGGCGGAGCATGGGCCAATTAACGTCGCAGAAATAGAGTTCGCTATGCACGCTTTGCCAGAGCATGAAGCCGGACAGGCGAATTTCGCCGCTAGTTCGGATGATCAAATCGGGGTCGGGCATGTCGGCGCGGTAGAGATGGCGCCCGATGGCCTCTTGGGTGAATTGGGCGGCGGCTTCGGCGGTGGATAATCCGCGATGGGCGCAATCGAGCAGGAAGGCGCGGCCAGCATCGGCGATTTCTTCGCGGCCACCATAGCCGATGGCCAGGGTGACGGCGATTTGATCATTGCCGCGCGTGGCGGCTTCGGCTTTGTCGATCGCATCGAGCAAGGCGGGGGGCAGCAAATCACGCCGGCCCATGGCGGCGATGTGAACGCCGCGACGATGAATATGCGGATCGGCGGCGAGTGCGCGCATTTTGGATTCGACCGCGCCGAAAATGCCGCCGATCTCCGCGTCTGAACGGCGCAGATTATCGGGAGAAAAAACCCAGAGCGTGACCCGGCGCACGCCGAGATCCACGCTCCAGGCCAAAATGTCATCGAGCTTAGCCGCGCCGCGCTGATAGATCAGGTCCGGGTCACGCAGGCCGGTTTCGCGGGCGTGGCGGCGGTTGCCATCGAGGATGATGCCAATATGGCCGGGCATCGGCTGGGCGCGGACTTGGCGCTCAAGCTGGCGCTCATAGAGGCCATAGACCAGTCGCCACGCGAGGTCAGGGAGAAATCGACCGGGGCGGCGCGGTGGCGCGGGTTCGATCGGGGGCGTTGGTGGTGGAGCCGACATTAGGCTGTTCTGCCCCAATCACCGGGGCCGATACAATATCGGCGCAAAAAGAGGGGCGTGGTTCAGAAAATCTCGACCAGGCCGAACATGGGGCTATGATCGACACCGAGTAGCTTGAGCGACACGGCGGCATCGACCCCGCGGGCGTGGTGGGCTTCGGCGAGGGCGTCGAGTGTTGCGATGGCGGCGCGGGCTTCGGCTTGGGTCGCGATGGCATCAAGGGCGTGCTGATTGGGGGCGTGCTGATTGGGTGCGCGCTTGGCGGCGGCGGCGGTGGCGGCGGCGCGCAGGCGGGCGGCCTGTTGATCGGCCCGGCGGGCTTGGTGGCAGGCGGCGATGGCGGTGGCGAAGGCGCGTTCGCTCATCGCCTGCAATTGCGCGTGAAAGGCGGGCAGGTCTGATTGGTCGGATTCGGCGATTTTGATCCGGGTTTCGCGTTCGCTGCGGTCGATTAGATCGAACGGCAACGGTTCGAGGCCGAACTGCTCGGCGAGGCTATCAGCCAGCATGATATCCGGCTCCACATCCACCAGCGCGTCAAGGTCCAGCGCGCGGGTTTGCCGGGCGAAGGGGATGATATTGTGGTTGGTCTCGATATGGTTACTCTCGATGGTCCGCATGCTCACTGACGCTCCTTGACGCGGTTTAGGCTCCGCATACCGTCTCATTGTCAACTCTGGCAACCGCTTCATCACAGCTTCGTCTCATAAAACCCGTTCATGTCTAAATTGCGTTACCAGCAATATCGCGGATTGGATGAGACCTAGATCACATCAAAAATCTACGACCGGAATTAATCTGACCAGTTTATGTACCGCCAATGCGCGGGGCGCGCAATGATTGATTGCCACGCCCCTGGCTCAATAGGTTTGTGCGTTGTCGATTTTTGTTTTTTATCCGGAACGATTTGGGCACGACTCTCCGCCTAGCGCTCGAAGTTGATTTTTGCGCGGGAGGGTGGCGCGTAGATATGGCCGGGGAGTGTGGGGCGTGGGGGTGGCGGCGGGTATTTTTGGAGAAAATATTCGTAGAGCGTTGGCTCTGGTTTTTTGCTCCGCCGCGATGGTTTTTGCTCCGATTTGGTGCGGGGCTGGCGCGGTTTGCGCGGTAATTTGAGGTAATCAGGGAGCGGAATCGCGAGCATGTGGCAGATTGGGCGCAGCACGCGACCGATGCTTGGGTTTTCGCCGTGGAGGAGCGACAAGCCAGGGTCTTCGAGGAAGCGGATTAGGTGACCACGGACATAGGGGATGTGATGGCCGGGGAATGTTTGCAGCAACCAGCCATTTTGCCCCGGTAGTTTGCTCTTTGCGCCGGTTATGGGAGTTGGCGCTGGTGCTTCTGCGGGTTCGGGCGCGGTTTGCGCTTTGGGCTGGGGTTTGCGCGCGCGGATGGGGCGGGGATTGCAGGAGAGCGAGCGAAAACGGCGGGAGAGGAACGAAATACGGTGCCAGATGGCCCACTTGAGCGAAAGATCGAAGCGGGCATAGTCGGGGGCGCCGAGGGTTTTGCGGAGCATGCGCGCAATGGTGGTGAAGCGGTCGGCGAGACAAAGCGCGAGGGGGTTAGTGACCTGCTCCATTTCGCTAACATGGCACAGGAGCCGGGGGGTGCGAAAGGGGAAAATGAGTGATGGCGTTGTGCGCGAGATTGGTTGATTTTTCACGAGGGCGTACGGTGGTTGCGAGATGGGGGTGCTCAGGCGCACCCCGCCCTACGGGCTAGTTAATGATGCAATTGACGGCCCGCATTGTTGGCTGGTATTACATGCTGTGAAAATTAAATGGGGGTAATTTGATTTCAATCAAACTATCGGTTGTAGTTCCCTTTTTTAACGAGTACGCAGGGATTCACGAGCTTCATCGACGCCTAACCGCCATCTGTCGCGCGTGCGTTAACGAATCATACGAGTTGGTTTTTGTGAATGATGGCTCAAAGGATCTGACTTGGGTCGCGATGAGGGATATCGCCCAACAAGACAAACAGGTAGTTGCTATAAACTTGTCGCGTAATTACGGTCAGCAACTCGCCATTACGGCAGGGCTAAAGATTTGCCGGGGTGAACGTGCGTTCCTCTTGGACGCTGACTTACAAGACCCACCGGACCTTTTGCCGGACATGATGGCTCGCATGGATGATGGTTGCGACATTGTGTACGGCGTGCGCACCGAAAGACAATGCGAATCTCTTTTCAAAAGGACGAGCGCCACCATTTTCTATAAGGTGCTCCGGCGTATGGTGGATATTGAGATACCCGCCGATGCTGGAGATTTCAGGCTGATGAGTCGACGAGCCGTAGATATTCTTAATAGTATGCCGGAGCACCATAGGTTTATTCGGGGCATGGTAAGTTGGATCGGCTTACGTCAGGAGCCCCTACCTTACGAGCGTGCCGGTCGCTTCGCGGGGCGGGGACATTATCCGCTATCAAAAATGATCCGCCTGTCAATTGACGCAATTACGGGCTTTTCGACCCGTCCTCTGCGTATAGCAGCATACTCAGGCATTGCATTTAGCGCGGCAACTTTGTTGCTCTTGATATATGTTTTAGTTAGGCATTTCACCGGCCATACTATTCGGGGCTGGACCTCCCTTGCTGTCATTGTGCTCGCTATCGGTAGCGTTCAAATGCTCATCGTCGGAGTTATGGGTGAGTATCTGGGAAGACTATATATAGAATCAAAAAATCGCCCACTGTATATCATTCAAGAGATTGTTTCATCATCGACAATAAATACAAGCTTTCCTTCGTTCTCTTCTGGAGCGCCCCGTGAAAAATGAAATTCCTAGCGTAGAGGTTGACGGGCAAGCCCTACGGGCCGAATTCGACCTCCTGGCCGATACGTATTATCAAGACCATAAAAAGAATATCGCAATCACTGGTGAAGAGCCCGAATATTTTGCTGAATATAAGATCGCAGACCTCGCCGCACTAGTGTGCAGCAAATCTCTCAACAAAAAAAATATCCTAGATTTCGGTTGCGGGATCGGGAATTCAGTTCCTTATTTCCGAAAATATTTTGCAGAAAGTATGATTTCTTGTTGTGATGTCTCTGCGCGAAGCATTGAGATCGCTCAAACACGTTTTGTCGGACGGGAGAAGTATTTCCTTGTGGACAAGAATATTCACCTGCCAACCGCCAGCCAGGACATTATTTTTTCTGCCTGCGTATTTCACCATATTCCCCATCAGCAACATCATCACTGGTTGAGCGAACTGCGCCGCGTTACGCGTCCTGGTGGTCTATTGGCGATCTACGAGCACAATCCTCTTAATCCGCTCACTGTCCATGCCGTTAATACGTGCCCTTTCGACGTTAATGCAAAACTCATTTCAGGGAGAACAATGCGTCATCGCGCATCCAGTAGCGGTTGGTATGACGCCGACACAGATTATCGCCTTTTTTTCCCCTCAATACTCCGATCCTTGCGACCACTGGAACGACACCTTGGCTGGCTTGTTCTCGGGGCGCAATATCGCATGACTGCATATAACGGCGCTAGATGAAATTATTCGTTCAATTGATTCGCTTTGGGGTGGTTGGGGTCGCGAACACGCTAGTCGGCCTGATAATCATATATGGACTCATGTTTTTCTTCGACACTGGAATCTTAATTTCGAATCTAACAGGTTATATTATTGGATTAATTTTTGGTTTTACCCTACATCGTGTCTGGACGTTCAATAACTCCCAAGAGCTGCCAACCTTGTTCTCCAAGTATACTTTTGTAGCGATTGTGTGTTACTGTCTTAATATCAGTGCGGTTTTGATAATTAATTTTTACTTCAACTCCAATCGTTATTTGGATCAATTATTAGGAATTTGTGTATATTCCATAGCTATGTTTCTAGGATGTAGGCAATTTGTTTTCACGGGGTCACAATTGGAGATATGAATAATATGATACCGAAAAATATCGAATCTACTTTCTTGCGTTTATTGCCGATTTATTTAGGCGTCTTTTTTATTTTTGTTATTGGCATTACCATAGGCGCCTATTTTCCACCTGGAAAATTAGAATACGGACCTGGCTTACCGCAACATTTGCTGACTTGGGACGGGCTTTGGTACCGCGATATCGCCGAACACGGATATCACTGGAACGCGACCATCGGCACACTACCAGCCCGATACCAAAATGTTGCCTTTTTTCCCTTGTACCCACTTATCGAACGGGTATTTATGAGGGCACTCGGGACGCATGGATGGCTTACAACTATCGCGCCCGGCATTGTTTTCGGACTCTGGTCGATCAGATCGTTTGACCGTCTCGCCCAACGCGTTCTATGCGACAACCAAACAGCGCTACGCGCAACGGCGTTTTACGCGTTTTGGCCAGCAACATGTTTTTACTTTATGGGCTATGCCACTGGACTAATAAATCTATGTGTTATTCAATCAATGATTGCGTATGTCGATGGCAGATTTATGCGTTCTGCGTTCTGGTGTGGCCTGGGCACGACAGCTGGCCCTGGAGCAGTCTTCGTGGCGTGCGGACTTTGCCTCGACCAAAGCCTGAGGTGGATGCGTAACTCGCTCGATTGGCGTCAAGTTCCAAGATTGATTGGCTTTGGATTATTGTCGGTCTTTGGGCTATTACTCTTCATGACCTATCTTTCATGGCGTTTTGGCAATCCACTTCTCTTCGTCTTAGCACAAAAGGCTTGGGAGTTCCCCGAATCCGCTCTCCGAAGTGAAAGTCTAATTATTCATATCACTTTGATGGTTCTCCCAATATGGTATGCATTTCCGTTTTACCAAACAATTTCGACCCTATTAAAATTGTCTTCCGCCCCAATTTTCGGGACTCAATATTTTTACTTTATTCTCGAACATTTGTATCAAGATGATATTGATGTAGTTGCGGTATTATTATTATTTTATATTTTATACAAGCAAATAAAAAATAGATTTATAGAAAATCATATTTTATTTCATACTGGCATATTTGTCTTGATAGGCTATATGTGGTTCAATGGATCGACATATAACGGTTTTGAGAACGGAATTCGAATATTATACCCTGCGCTAATTATTTTTTTATTTTTAGGCTCAAGGAGATTCAGATTCAAATATACTTCAGAAATTTTGTTGGGATTTTCGTGCGCGCTTGCTTGTTCGGAAATAGCCCTCGTATGGAGTGGTTATATGGTTATATAAAACAGTGGTCTTTAGTAAGATCCGATGGAATTATGGAGCCGCATACGGGAGGGCGGTTAGAAAGAAAGAGTAGACTTTTTCCGAACATTGCCGATAAACCATCGGCGATGGTCAAAGAAGCGGTCGTGATTGAGCGCTTGTCACCTAAAGTGAGCGCAAGAAATGAGTTTTTTTATGCTCCGCACACAAGCCCGTTTTCGTATTACAGCCCGGACTCATTGCTTGATCGAAAAGATAATTGTTGCTGCGGTGTCAGATGGCCCATTTAAGGGTCAGATCGAAGCGGGCATAGTCGGGGGCGCCGAGGGTTTTGCGGAGCATGTGCGTGATCGCGGTGAAGCGGTCGGCGAGACTCTGTGCGGGGGGGGGTTAGTGACCTGCTCCATTTCGCTAACATGGCACAGGAGCCGGGGGGGTGCGAAAGGGGAGAATGATTAGGCGCGGTGTTGGGTGGGGGGTTGGGTGGGTTGTTGGGTTGGGTAGGCTAGGGTGGCGGCGAGTTTGAGGGTGATGGGGCCGTGTTTTGCGAGGGCGGCGGGGATTAGTCCGCTCCCGTTGGTCCAGCGGCCATCGGGTTCCACGCCGTGCCAGCCTTCGGTGAGGAGCGGGTGATCGAGCGGGATTTTGCGGCTCCCGGCGTGGAGCGAGAGGATTTTGACGCCGAGGGTGCGTTGGTCGCGCGGGTCAGGCGAGAAATAACCGGGGATGGCGTGCCGCGAGCGAATGGTGACGCTCCCGTCTGGGTTGGGTTGGAGGGTTAGGGCTGGGTCGTTGGTGAGGGGTTGGTGGGTGCGGGCGAGGATTTGGGTGCGGGTTTGCTCGACGATGGGGCCGGATTCGGCGAAGGGGGCGCAGCTGGTTTGTTCGCGGAGGGTTTGTGCGAAATCGGGATGGAGGGTAATCGCTCCGCCGCCGCCATTTTCAAAGGCACTTCGGTTGCCGGTTTCGAGGTAGCTTTCGGCGGGGGTGCCCTCGGCGTAGAGCACGGCGTGGTGGGGAAGTTCGATGTGGTAGTAGGTGATGGTGCGGCGGGATTCTTGGCGGATGGTTGAGCCGTTGAGGAGGGCTTTTGCCGGGATCAGGGCGCCGTTGAGATAGAGGGCGTGGTCAGGGGAGAGAAAAAGGTCGCGGCGGGGGATTCCATCCATCAGGGCGTTCGCGGCAATGCGGATGGGGTTTACTTGCGCCGGGTGTGGATGGCGGAGGAGTGAAAGAGAGCGGTGGCCGATCCATTGGATGGGGGCGGTGCCGCCGGTGTGGAGGATGAGGGAATCGCCGGTGCGGAGTTGTTCAACGGGGATTTCGCCACGGGTGGTGAGGATGCGGGTTCCCTGCGCGAAACAATTGATCGGGAGGAGCTGGCTCCAGACCGCCTCCTGGGCCGCGTTCAAGCTGCCGTTGGCATTGGTCGTGCCATCGGGCGATTCGCCGGGGAAATTGCCCCAGACCCACCAATCGCCAGCGACCGGCTGCTGCTTGGCGGTGAAGGTGGGGCCGCCCTGTGCGCCGTCCTGCCCGTTCATGTAGGCGATCATGGTCGCGGCCCAGACCTGGGAATTGGCGCTGATCATGCTTGACCCCATTTCACCAATCCAGACGGGCGCGATGTTGGTGGTTTCGAGATAGCCCCAGGCCTGGTTCATGCGGGTGACGGCGGCGGGTCCGGTATCGGTGGTGATGCCGGAGATTTCGGTGGGGTATTCGTGGACGGAGTAAACGACCTTGTTCGCCTCGGTGAGCACGACGGGGTCTGCGCCCGCGACGCTGAGGTCGCCTTCCGGGGCGGTGCCGGTGCCGGCGAAGTCGCCACCATAATTCTGCGGTCCTTCGCAGATGATGAGCGCACCGGGATCGACCGCCTGGATCGCATCGCCGACATTTTGGTACATAGCATGAATATCGGTAGGGCCATAGCCGCCATTCGGGCCGTACGGCCCCCAGGTGACGTTGCCAACGGAGGTCGGTTCGTTGTCGAGATCGAAGCCGATGACAGTGGAATTACCGGCGAAGGCCTGAGCGATGGTGACCCAGTCGGCCTGGAAGCTGGCTTGCGTGACGGTGCCGGCGACGCCCGCGCCGTTGGTATTGTTGGTGCCGGGGCCGAGATCGTACCAGAGGCCGTTTTTCTGTTGGGCGCCGTAGCCGTCAGCAGGGTTGGTGAAGCCTTCGTCGTTATGGTGATCGATGATGACTTTCAGCCCGTCAGCACCGGCGGCAGCGACGATGGCTTGGAGGCGCTGGAGATCAAAGCCCGTGTTGTTATGGAGATCGGCATCGTCCCAGGAGACGCGGATGGTGTTGAACCCCGACGCGGCGATGGCGGCGACGGTGGCGGGAATGTTGGTGAAATTCTGGTTCCACCCGACGCTCGCGATCCGCACATCCACGCCTGCAGCATCGATAATCTGATTGCCATCCGTGCTGAGATAGCCCGCAGGCAACAAAGTGGACGAAACCGACGGCGCCGTGAGCGGGGCATCGGCGAACGTCATTTTGGTATTGGTGATGCCGGGAGCGCATAAACGTGATTGAAGCATTTTTTGCCTTACGACAGCCTCGTTGCACACAAATCAATGAACGCATTCGGTAGTCGCATGATCGCCAGATTTTATCAAATTATTTTTTTGTTTTGATATCGATTTATTATCGTCTCTTGTCTTTATGGATCATGATGACGAGCGTGAGAGACTGATGCGGTGCGGTGCGATGCGCTGCCGGACGGGCTTGGCGGTGGCGATAAGCAGGATCAATCGGACCGTTATTGCTTGGTTATGGCGCGACGATGATGGTTGGTTGGTGATGGATTGGGAAATTAACCGAGCGGGCGATGAAGCACATGGCGTGGGCTTGGTGGTGGAGGGTTTGGGCGGTGGTGGGGTTTGACGCGGCGGTGATGGTGATGTGGGGGCGGAGTGTGACCGCGCGGAATTCGCCGGCACCGTTGGGGTGTTCGATCATTAGGGCTTCGGCGTTGTCTTCATAGGCGGTGACGATAACGCCCGCTTGCGCGCAGAGGCTGAGATACCAGAGTTTGTGGCAGGCGGCGAGGGAGGCGAGTAGCAGGTATTCGGGGTTCCAGCGGGTGGGATCGCCGCGAAAGGCGGGGTCGGCGGAGCCGGGGATGGTGGGTTTGCCTGGGGCGATAATGTCGTGCGTGCGCTCATAGGCCTGATAGCGGCTGGTGCCGGTGCCCTGATTGCCGGTCCAGACCACGCGGACTTGGTAGTGATGCTGTTTGTCCATGCGCGCGCTCCTGATGGGGTTGATGCGGCGATCGGCGCGTTATGATCCTGTTAGCAGACTCTGGTGGTTTGACCCGGTTTGGGTTTGGTTAGGCGATGCGGGCCAGGGCGGCGTCGAGGCGGGAGAGTTCGGATTGGGCGGTGGTCAGGCGGTCTTCATTTTCGGCGATGATGGCTTCGGGGGCGCGGGCGCGGAAATCTTGGTTGGCGAGTTTGGTGGTGATTTTGTCGATCTCGGCTTGGGTTTTGGCGCGGGTGGTTTGCAGGCGGGTGCGCTCGGCGGCGAGGTCGATCAGATCGGCGAGCGGGAGGATCAGGGTGGTTTCATCGAGGATGGCTTGGGCGGCGCCATGCGGCATGTCACCCACGAGCGGTTCGATGGTGGTGATGCGCGCGAGGCGGGCGATGGTGCTGTGCCAGGTTTGGCTCCGGGCGAGGCTGGTGGGGCTGGCATCGCGGAGTAGGAGCGGAATGCGGCTGGCGGCGGGGACGTTCATTTCGCTGCGCACGGCGCGGATTTCCGAGATGAGGCGGATGACCCAGGTGAGTTCGGCGCGGGCGGCTTGCGCGTTGGCGATGGGTTCTGGGGTGGGCCAGGGCGCGGTAATCAGGCTGCCGGGCGCGCCGTAGCCGAAATCATCCCACAGGGCTTCGGTGACGAAGGGGATCAGCGGGTGCAGCAGGCGGAGCAATTGGCCGAGCACGGAGGCGGCGACGGCGCGCAGTTCGGCGGCTTCGGGGCTGGTGGCTTGATCCGGCGCGAGGGCGGGTTTGGCGAGTTCGAGGAACCAATCGCAGAAATCGCCCCAGACGAAGCGGTAGGCGATTTGGGCGTAGTCACCGAGGCGGCAATTTTCGAGGGCTTGGGTGGCTTCGGTGATGGCGTTGTTGGCGGCGTCGAGAATCCACAGCGAGAGCGGGAGTTTGGCGTCGGTTGGCTGGAAGCCAGGGTTGGGCGTGCAGCCATTCATTTCGCAGAAGCGGGCGGCGTTCCAGATTTTGGTGATGAAGCTGCGATTGGTCTCGACCAGGGCTGGGCCGAGCTTGATGTCACGCCCGCCGCCGCTTTGGACGATGACGGTGTAGCGCAGGGCATCGGTGCCGTAGGTGTCGATCAGGGTGAGCGGGTTGATGACGTTGCCCTTGGTTTTGCTCATTTTCTGGCCGCGTTCGTCGCGGACGAGGCCGTGCATGAGGACGGTGCGGAACGGTACGTCATGCATAACGTAAAGCCCCATCATGATCATCCGGGCGACCCAGAAGAAGATGATGTCAAAGCCGGTGACCAGCACGTCGCCGGGATAATAGCGGGCGAGTTCGGGCGTTTGATCGGGCCAGCCGAGGGTGGAGAATGGCCAGAGGGCGGAGGAGAACCAGGTATCCAGCACGTCCTCGTCTTGGCGGAGTGCGGTGGCGGCGCCGTAATGGACGGCAGCGTCCGCATGGGCGGCGTCGGCGGTTTCGGCGACGAAAATATGGCCATCAGGGCCATACCAGGCGGGGATGCGATGGCCCCACCAGAGCTGGCGCGAGATGCACCAAGGCTCGATGTTGCGCATCCAGGCGAAGTAGGTGTTTTCCCATTGTTTCGGGGTGAATTGGATGCGACCGGATTCGACCGCTTCGATGGCGGGTTTGGCGAGGGTTGCGGCGTCGCAATACCATTGCTCGGTGAGCATCGGCTCGATGGGCACGCCGGAGCGTTCGCCATGGGGGACGGCATGGGTGTGCGGCTCGGTTTTTTCGAGCGCGCCGATGGCATCGAGATGGGCGATGATGGCTTTGCGAGCGGCGAAGCGATCCATGCCTTCAAGCGAGTCGAGGAAGGCCGCGTCGGCGGGCTGGCACAGGGTGCGGATTTCGCCGAGCGCGATGCGGCCGGCGCGATCGATGATGGTGGGGGTGGGCAGTGCGTGGCGCTGGCCGACCGCGAAATCGTTGAAATCATGGGCGGGGGTGATTTTGACCGCGCCGCTGCCTTTGGTGGGGTCGGAATGGGCATCGGCGATGATCGGGATGGCGCGACCGGTGATCGGCAGGATCACCGATTGGCCGATCAGGGCTTGGTAGCGTTCATCCTCGGGGTGGACCGCGATGGCGGTGTCACCGAGCATGGTTTCGGGGCGGGTGGTGGCGACGATGATGCTGCCGCCGGAGGCGATTGGGTAGCGCAGATACCAGAGGTTGCCTTTGATTTCGCGCATATCGACTTCGAGATCGGAGACGGCGGTGGCGAAATGCGGGTCCCAATTGACCAGGCGTTTGGCGCGATAGATCAGCCCATCGCGATGGAGCATGGTGAACACGCGGGTGACGGCGCGCGACAGGCCTGCATCCATGGTGAAGCGTTCGCGCGCCCAGTCCGGCGAGGCGCCGAGGCGGCGGAGCTGGCCGGTGATGGCGCCGCCTTGTTCGGCTTTCCAGTCCCACACCCGCTTCAGGAAGGCTTCACGACCAATGCCCAGGCGGGTTTTGCCTTCGGCGATCAAAGCGCGTTCGACCATGAGTTGGGTGGCGATGCCGGCGTGATCGGTGCCGGGCTGCCAGAGTGCATCGCGGCCCTGCATGCGCCGCCAGCGGATCAGCACGTCTTGCATGGTCATATCCAGCGCGTGGCCGACATGTAGGCTGCCGGTGACGTTGGGCGGCGGGATCATGATGGTGAACGGGGCGGCGTCGCGCGTCGGGTCGGCGGCGAAGGCGCCGGATTGTTCCCAGAGCGCGTAGAGGCGCGCCTCGAAGCTGGCTGGGTCGTAATTTTTATCGAGCATCGGCCTACTTTACGTGAAGAGAGAAAATATTAGGAGCGAGCATGACGCAAGGCAGGCCGTTGGCAGCGATTAACGATCCGACGGGTCGATCAGGCGATCGATTTCGGCGCGGACGACGCGCTCGACGATGCTGGAGAGATTGGCATCGAGCCAGGATTTGAGCATCGGGCGAAGTTCTTCGCGGACGATGTCTTCGATGGTGGGGCCGCCCCGGGAGATGGCGACGCGGCGCTGGCCGTGCAGGGTGCGGACCAGCGAGCCGATATGGCGGCTGGCTTCGCGCGCGGTTTGCTCGCCAATGATGCCACTCGGCACGTCGATATCCGGGGTGCTGGAGAAGGCGGCTTGCTGGGCGTCATCGCCGATCGGGCCGGATTGGGCTGGCTCGGCACTGGGGGCTGGTTCGGCGGGTTTCGCGGGTTCGGTGGTTTGGAACGCCTCGAACGAGGGGACTTGGAAATCTGCGACTTTCGCCACGGCGGGCGGTTCGACGGGGGCGGGAGCCGGTGTGGGGGCCGGTTCGGGCGCGGGTTCGGCCATGACTGGTTGCGCGGCGGTGGGGTCGAGCATTGAGGTGTCGAGCGCGATCACGTTGCCAAGCTCGGGGCTGGGCGGTGCGCTGGCATCGAGCGCGGGGGACGATGATTTACCCGCGCTGGTTTGATCGTCCTCCTTCAGCATCCGCCGGATGGAGGCGAGGATTTCGTCCATTGACGGATCGGCGCTGGTGGTCGGTGTGGACACGGTCATCGATCAACTCCTTGGGGCGGACGCGGACGGCTTTGACATTGTTGGCTCCGGTACGCTGGGCATCGGGGCCGGATTGGTAGGCACGGAATGGGGCAATAAATCGCCATTGGGTGCAATCCCGACATCATGATAGGCCAAATTACCGTTACCAAACAATGCCTCTTTGACTGCACGATAATATTTTAGATCATCATAGTGATGAACTGGCAAGCCTAAATCGGTGGCGGTGAGGCGACCGATGGCGGCGAGAATGCCGTATGAGCTGGTGACGACGTTGCCGATATTCTGAATTTGTTGCGTCTGGGCGTTCAATAATGCTTGTTGTGCATTCAAAACATCAAGCGTGGTGCGGGTGCCGACGATTTCCTGGCGTTCGGTGCCATCGAGGGCGATGGCGTCGGCGCGGATTTGCGCTTGGGAGCTGCGGACGGCGGCTTGCGAGGCGCGCAACGCCTCCCAGGACTGGGTGGCTTGGGCGACGGAGGTGCGCTGGGCATCGATCAGGGCGGCGAAGGCGGCTTGCACCTTGTCCCGCGCTTGGCGGAT
The DNA here is from genome assembly GCF_054767495.1 of Acidiphilium sp. MT5. Taxonomy (NCBI): domain Bacteria; kingdom Pseudomonadati; phylum Pseudomonadota; class Alphaproteobacteria; order Acetobacterales; family Acidocellaceae; genus Acidiphilium; species Acidiphilium sp. MT5. The sequence continues at coordinate 251,399 of NZ_BAABMR010000003.1, read as the reverse complement.
GGCGGCGTATTCGGTGCCGCCTTGATAGAGCGGCACGGTGAGGTTGGCGAGCACCTGGCCGCCGGTGGAGGCGGTGTGCGGGCCGCTGGGGTTGTTTTCATCAAAAGCGGAGGCGGAGACTGAGAGCTGCGGCGCGAGGGCGGCGATGGCGACATCGACCGCGTCTTTGGCGGCGGCTTGGGCGAACACGGCGACCACGACGTTGGGGTTGTTGCGGGCGGCTTCTTTGGCGGCTTGGGCTTTGGAGCCGACCGGCAGGGCGAGCGGTTGCGGCGGGACCAGATTTTTCGCGGGATAGGCGCCGACATAGCGGCGGAAATTCTCGTTGGCGATGTGCAAATCACCGCGCGCGATTTCGACGGTGGCGTGCGCCTGGGCGACCGAGGCTTCGGCCTGGGCGACGGAGGTTTCGGTCAATTCGCCGACATTGAACTGATCTTGCACCGCGTGGCGCTGCTGGCGCAGGACCGCGAGATTGTTCAAATCGAGCGCGAGAAGCTGACGGTCGGTGATGACGGCGACATAGGCTTGGACGACGTTGGTGAAGACCGTTTCCTCGGTCGCGTAGAGCTGGGCGCGGGCGGAATAGACGTTGTTTTTCGCCTCATGGGTTTTGGCGAGGGTGGAACCGCCAGTGTAGATCGGTTGGGTGACGGTGAGCTGGCCGATGACTTCGTTGCGCGATTGCGGGAGTTTGATGTGGTTGAGGACCGTTTGCGGCAACCCGGTTTGAAAATTGAATTGAGTGCTGGGCAGCGCCTCGCTGCTGGTGCCGGTGATGCGCCCGACGGTGCCTTGGATGGTGACGGTGGGGCGCCAGCCGGCGAGGGCGGCGGGGACGTTTTCATCGGTGGCGCGCAGATTGGCGCGTTGTTCCTGCAAGGTGGGGTTGTTGGCGTAGGCTTGCGCGAGCGCTTGGGCCAGGGTGGTGGGGCTTGCTGGTGGCGTGGTGGCTGAATGGGCGTCTGCGCGGGCGGGCGTGACCGTCGCGATTGCCAGAAGCAGGGCGGTGATGCTGAGGGTGGAGCGAGATTTGATCAAAATACGAACTCCGCCTTGGGGGTAAAGCCGGGCAGGAACGGGGCTGCGCAATCGGCGATGGTGCGGTGGGCGAAGCCGCCACCGGTGACGGCTTCGGCGATGATGACGCGACCGAGGCCGCGCACGCGCAGGATGGTGATCAGGCGTCCCGTGGCGCTGAGTTGGGCGGCGAGCGATTCGGGCAGGGTTGCCACCTGGCCTTCGAGGATGATGCGGTCATAGGGCGCGCCATCTTGGCCACCACAGGCGGGGTCGCCATCGGCGAGATCGCCGGAGAGCAGCCGGACGGCGGGGGCATGTTTGGCGAGGGCGGGAGCGGCGATGGCGTGCAGGGCGGCGCTCGATTCCAGGGCGGTGACGCGGCAGCCGCATTGGGCGAGCAGGGAAGCCGTGTAGCCGGTGCCGGCGCCGATGACGAGCACGGCGAGGCCGGGTTGCGGGGCGCAGGCGCGCAGCAGGCGACCGATGGTGAGCGGGGCGAGCAGCGCGCGGCCCTCGGGGAGCGGAATATCGGCATCGATATAGGCGCGGGAGGCGAGCGGAGCGGGCAGAAAATCTTCGCGCGGGATGGCGCGGAAGGCGGCGATCAGACGCGGCTCGACAATGTCGTTGGGCCGGATTTGGCGATCGACCATCAGGGTTCGCGCTGTCGTGAAATCGGTTTTTTGCTCAGTCATGCCACCGCCTCATTCTTTCGCACCGTTTTTTGCGCCCGCCCGATGGTGCGCTGGAGCTAGGCTTATAGAGGGAGTGTAAAGCCACGGTAAAGCGGTTGGGGGCGGAAATGACGATCACGCTCTTGACCGCACGCCCCGCATGGCTTGATAAGCGCGCTGGCCCCGATGGTCCGGTGGCAGAGTGGTGATGCAGCGGACTGCAAATCCGTGTATGCCGGTTCGATTCCGGCCCGGACCTCCATATTATTGCGCCCCGTCCCTCGATTTTTCGGTCTCCCCTGCCCTGTTTTGGGCTAATAGGGTGCATTGCGCCAGTTGGGTGATCGGCATAGTTTGGCGGGCAAATCAGAATAACGAGGACGCCTAATCTACCCCGCCATATAACTCAACGATATTTTATCCATATTCTTCGAAAAATCAGATATTTAATATCCACTCCACTCTCGCTTGTGTTGATTTATTGTCCACGGATGTCCAAAGATGCCCAGGGATGTCGGGGTCTCGTCGGGACCCTGGTGGGACCCAGAATAAGGTGGGATGGCAGAATGGCGACGGTAAAACTGACAGATGCGGCGATCAGAAAAATCATCTCAGAGGCTGCGACTGGTGTTCGCACTGAGCTGACTGACGCCGCGACGCTGGGGCTAAAGATCCGGGCGACAAGGGACGGTCGCGCTATATGGTCTATCAAGCTGCGGGACCACGCCGGCACGCAAGTGCGTGTGACGCTCGGTGAATATCCTCATCTCGGGATCGCGGATGCGAGACGTGAAGCGACGGTCACACGCCATCAAGTTCGGTATGAAGGCAAAAATCCGACTGCTGAGAGGCGTGCAGCTCGGCAGAAAGCTGGCGCCCCAGTTGATGGGACCCCGCCTGAGATGACGCTCACTGGCCTATTGGATGAATTCACCCGCGTGGTGAAACATGACAGTCAGACTTGGCCCGATTATCGCCATCGAATTGAGCTTGTTTTCAACGCTCTGCTCGACAAGCCCGCAGCGACGCTATCACTTGCCGATATTCAGCGAGTGGCGGACAGCTATAAATCGCTCAGCGTAGCGTCTCTCGCCGTCGCCTTATTGCGGCCCGTCTTGAAATGGGGTGCCGCCCGCGATTACGTCGATTTCAAGACGACCATCATCAGCGCCCCACGCCCGCCGATGCAGCGAGAGCGATTTCTCGCCAATGACGAGCTAAAATCACTCGTCACCGTGCTGCGCGGAGAGGCTGGACCTGCCGGAAAGAGGGCTGCTTATGCAAATCACCGCGATGCGCTTCTGATGATCTTATACACCGCGACCCGCCGGAATGAGGTCTGCGGTGCCACTTGGGCGGAATTCGATCTTGATCCTGTTGATGGAAGTCATCCTGCCTGGACGATACCGGCGTCTCGGATCAAAGACACTCGGCGGGCAAGTTCGAAATCTCGGAAGAAGAGGCCACCCCACATAATCCCGCTACCTCGCCAAGTGCTCAACTTTATTATAGCGAGGCGCCCGGAGAATTGGCGGCCTGATGATCTCGTATTTCCGAACGAGGCGGGTGGCGCTCTTGGCGCGTGGGATAGGGTGACAAAACATCTGTTCGACGTCACCGGCACATCGGGATGGACCCGGCATGATCTGCGCCGGACCGCCGCGACAATGATGGGGGAGATGGGCACCCCGCCCCATGTCATCGAATCAGTGCTCAACCACGCGACCATTCATTCCAGTTTGGCCGATACCTATAATCGGTCGCGCTATCTCACTGAGGTCGGGGAGGCGTTGCAAAAATGGGCGGATTGGATTGATGGGTTGGTGGGTATACGCGGTCAAGCTATCCCGGAATCCACATTAGCTTTGACCGCCTGAGATTAATTAACCCGTGATAATACCCCGTTGAACGAAACCTGAGCCCCGTGAAAATACGAGCAGTTGGTTTCACCGACACTGACATTATTGCCCTGCGGCGTGAATGAAAGATCGCACTGCTCGGGCTGGGTGTCTACGTTGCTCTCGAAACCCTGGGTCATGATGAGCTGGTTCCCCCGCCGATATGCATACCCTTCAACCTGCCCTGCCCCCACATTGCTGGAAACACTGACTGAGACAAAATAGGTGCCCTGGCCCCTTTTGGTCATCGTCATCGAGCCATTGCCGCCTTCGAGATATCCGGCATAATTCTGCGGGACACCGATCTGAGTGGGGAATGGGGTTGGCCCAATCGGGCCCTGAGGTTGGCCGGTGGCGAAGATTTGCCCCATCGGGACTGGGTTGAGCGCCACCCCGCCATTGGGCAGGTTTTGGACAGTGCAACCGGCAAGAGCGACGAGAAGGCTACCTGCGGCTATCGTTTTCAATGCGATCTTCATATACACCTCTGTGAATGTGAGAATGGCGCAAATAAGCTGATTAAATTCTATTTTTTGCACCGGAGATTATTATATCAAAAATATAAAAAACGGCAATATTTGTTATTATATAAGATACACTCCAGATCGGGCCACATTCAGCATTTCGCATTGCCGGCGGACCGATAGATCGGGATGGTGCCGGTCGAGCTTCGCTCTACGGTCCGGTGCGCTCATTTGCCGAACCTCTTTGCGAAAAAATCGTTCTCAATCGTCAGCTGTCCGATCTTCGCGTGCAGCTTCTCGATCGCCCGGCTCGAGGCCGCCTCGGCATCCTGGCCAATCTTCGGATCAAACGCGCGCGCCGCATGCCCCTGCAACTGCTTCTTCCACGCGTAAATCTGGTTCGGGTGAACCTGATAGCGGGTCGCCAAATCGGCCACCGTCGCCTGCTCACGCAACGCCTCCAAGGCAATCTTCGCCTTCAACGCCGCATCAATCGTCCGTCTCGTTTTGCTCATAGTTCGCTCCGTTTACCACAACTGAGCGACGCCTCTTCCAATTAAGCCCCCGGTCCCATTTTCGGGGCCCAGTTCAGACATCAAATATCGGCATTACATGATTACCCGACAAGGCAAAAATCGTTTTGATGATCACGTCCGTCAACGTGGTGTAATTTGGTTGTGGGATAAGGTGGCCTCGGATCATTCTGCTGCGGTGGCGATCTGGGATGGCATTATTTCGACGGTTGGCGGCGCGAGCTCTGCCATGGCTTCGGTCTGCATATAGCGATGTTGGGTTTGCCACTCGTCGTTCTGTTCGAGCAGGACGGCGCCGACGAGGCGGATGATCGACGCTTCGTTGGGGAAGATGCCGACGACATCGGCGCGGCGTTTGATTTCGCCGTTGAGACGTTCGAGCGGATTGGTAACCGGTATGACATGATCGGTGCCGATGTTCCTACCTCGGTCTCCAGATCGAGGTGTATGCTGCGAGCATCCGGGACAGAGGCACCGGGAGCACGAAGGTGCGGGCAGGCCGGTCCACATCCATGAGCTTCGAGCTCGAGTTAGTAGCTGGCCACCTCTGCGACTCGCCCGGTTGCGCTGAGAGCGCGAATCCGTAGTTGTCGTGTCGCCCGGCCGCTCCCGTCGTTATAGGCAACGATAGGAGGTTGGCATGCGCCGTGTGATCGGCATCGACATCCACCGAACCTTCGGCGAGGTGGTGATATGGGAGAGCGGTATGCTTCGGCATGCCGGGCGGGTCGACATGACCCGCATAGGGCTGGAAGGCTTCGGCAAGCGGCTTCAACCGACGGATGAGGTGGTCATTGAAGCAACAGGCAACTGCATGGCGGTCTCGCGCGTGCTGTCGCCCTTCGTAGCGCGGGTCATCATCGCCAACCCGCTGCAGGTGAAGGCGATCGCCTATGCGCACGTGAAGACCGACAAGGTCGATGCGGGCACTCTGGCAAGCCTGCATGCGGCTGGTTTCCTGCCGGAGATATGGACGCCGGACCCGGCGACCGAGCGCATGCGCCGCCTGGTGGCGCGCCGCTACCAGGTTGTCCGGCACCGGACGCGGATCAAGAACGAGGTGCATTCCATCCTGCACGCCCACCTGATCCCGAAGTGTCCACATGCTGACCTGTTCAACACCCGTGGCCGGGACTGGCTGGCACGCCAGCCGGTGCCCGACGATGAACGCGCCGCCATTGAGCGGCATGTCCGGGAGCTTGATCGTTTGGCGGAAGATCTCGAGGAACTTGATCGGGAGATTGCGAATGGCGCGCTGGACGATCCTGCCGTGAAGCGGCTTCTGACGATCACCGGCATCAATCTGACAGTAGCGACCGGCCTGCTGGCTGCGATTGGCGACATCCGCCGCTTCAAGAGCCCGCAGAAGCTGGTCAGCTATTTCGGGCTGAACCCTCGCGTGCGCCAGTCCGGTCTGGGAGCGGCACACCATGGCCGAATCAGCAAGGTCGGGCGCAGCCATGCCCGCGCCATGCTGGTCGAGGCGGCCTGGGCGGCAGCCAAGGCACCAGGGCCGCTGCACGCATTCTTCGTGCGCATCCGCGCCAAGCGCGGCCTGCAAATCGCGGCGGTCGCGCTGGCACGGAAGCTGACGGTCCTTTGCTGGCATCTCCTCACGAAGGAGGAGGACTATCTCTGGGCGCGGCCTGCGCTGGTCGCCAACAAGATGCGCGCCATGGAACTCCAGGCCGGCCTACCCCAGAGAAAGGGTAGCCGGAGAGGGACAACCTATGCCTACAACGTCAAGGAACTGCGGGATCAGGAGCGGCAACTGGCCGAACGGGCGGAACGCAGCTACGAGCACCTTGTCGAAAACTGGAAGGCACGACGACCGCGGAACACGGTCCGCGAGCGCCTCAATCCGGCAGGGCATGATTAGGCGACCCGGCGGCGCTCTCAGCCGACGCGCCGCTCTTCGCCACGAGGTCACCCGCGCAGAAGGACAATAGCACAAAAGCCAGCGAAAACGCTTGTCAATCTCATCCGTGCTGTGGATCTTGACCCTGTGTTGTGCGGGGAAGTCCATATAGGCGAGGACGTCGGTTTCGCTGTCGTCGATGAAGGTGGCGAGTTTTGGCCATTTGGTGCGGAGCTGATCGGCGGTGTGGCGGAGCGTCTGGCTGGCATTGGCGCGGTCCGGCTGGATGAACGCCTGGCGCAGGGCGGCGCAGACCATGCTCTGCTGGCCCTTGCCGACATAGGATTGGGCGTTGCGCATCCAGTGGACGCGGCAGCGCTGCCAGGACGCTCCCATGACGCGGCGGATCGCGGCCTTGAGGCCCTCGTGGGCGTCGGAGATGACGAGCTTGGTGCCGCGCAGGCCGCGGCGCACCAGGCTCTTGAGGAAGGTTGCCCAGAAGGTTTCGGCTTCGGATGGCCCGATATGCAGGCCGACGATCTCGCGCTTGCCATCAGTGTTGGCTGCCACAGCGATTATTGCCGCGACCGAGACGATGCGACCTCCTTCGCGTTGCTTGAGATAGGTGGCATCGAGCCAAAGATACGGCCAGTCGCCGATAAGGAGGCGGTCGAGGAAAGCGTTGACGCGGTCATCGATGTCTTTGCAGAGCTTGCTGACGGTGCTCTTGCCGATGCCCGTGAGCCCCATGGCCTGCACCAGGTCATCAACGCGCCGGGTGGACACGCCGCTCACCCAGGCTTCTTGGATCACCGCGACGAGCGCTTTCTCGGAGGTTTTGCGGGGTTCGAGGAACGGCGGGAAGTAGCTGCCTTGCCGGAGCTTTGGAATGCGGAGCTGCAGGCTGCCGAGGCGGGTATCGAGGGTGCGGTCGCGATAGCCGTTGCGATAGGTGGTGCGCTCACCGGAGCGTTCATGCCGCCCGGCGCCGATCACACCTTCCACATCGGTCTCCATCAACAGTTGCACCACCGCCTCCGCAACGCTGCGCAAGAAATCGCCATCGCCGGCTGGAGGCGATTTCCTGATATGGATGCTCACACCTCCCGCGCTCGCCCCACGCAATCGGACCAAGACCGCACACGCTGGGTCACCGGTGCCGGGCGTTATCTCGCCGATATTGCCGCACCGGGCGCGCTCAGTGCCGCGTTTTTGCGCTCGCCTTATGGCCATGCCGAAATTAATCGGCTCGATGCTACAGCAGCGCAGGCCATGCCGGGGGTGGTGGCGGTGCTCACGGGTGCCGATTGCGCAGCGGCAGGATTTGGCAATTTCCGCGCGTTGATGCGCTATGGCGCGGGCGGTCCAAATCCGATGATTGTGCCATTCCGCCCCGTGCTCGCGCAGGATCGCGTGCGGCATGTGGGCGAGGCGGTGGCGTGCGTCATCGCGGAAACGCCGGCCATGGCGCTCGATGCGATTGAAGCGATCATGGTCGATTATCGTGAGTTGCCCACGGTGATTGGCCTTGAGGCATCATCACAAGCACAGGCGATTGTGCATGAAGTCGCACCGGATAATCTCGCTTTTGTCCATCACGCGGGTGATGCCGAGGCGGTGCGCGCAGCCTTTGCGCAAGCAGACCAGATCGTCAGCACCCAATTCGAACTGCCCCGCCTCGCGCCAACCACAATGGAGCTGCGCGGCGCGCTCGCCCGGTACGATCAAGCGGCGGAGATCTATCATTTGATCACGCCGCACCAGGGGATCAACGAAATCCGCGCGGATCTCGCCGCAATCTTGAATGTGGCAGAGACGAAAATTCACATCGAACTGCCCGATGTTGGCGGTGGCTTTGGCGCGCGCAGCCCGGCCTATCCAGAACATGCTGCCTTGTTGCTGGCAGCGCGCTTGATCGGGCGACCGGTTCGTTGGGTCGCAAGCCGCAGCGAAGCGTTTCTCACTGATTATTATGGCCGCAGCACGCGCCTAACGGGACGTTTAGCGCTGGATAAAACCGGCAAATTTACCGCGCTGGACCTGCGTTATGAGACCGATTTGGGGGCTTATATCACCACGGTGGGCGCGTTTGTGAATGTGCATAATCCGCTGATGACCAGTGGCGGAACCTACGATATTCCAGCCATCACCGTCGAGTTCCGGCAATATTTCACCCATACCGGGCCAATTGGGCCGTATCGCGGCGCGGGCCGACCGGACATGGCGCTGCTCATCGAGCGGCTGGTGGATTGTGCCGCATCCGCACGGGGCGATGATCCGCTGGCATTGCGCGCACGAAATGCCATTGCCCATGCCGCGTTTCCCTATCAAACAGCGCTGGGTGTTACCTATGACAATGCCGATTACCCGCAGCTAATCGAGGCGGCGCAGCACGCGGCTGATTGGGAAAATTTTGCCGCCCGGCGGGATGCGGCGCAAGCGCGCGGGCGGTTGCTCGGTCGCGGCGTTGCGCTCTTCACCGAAATCGCCGGTGGTGGCGCTGCAGCGCGCGACGAGGCACGGGTGACACTGCATTTGGTGAACGGACAGGTGCGGGCGCGGATTGAAACCGTGACCGGGGGTAGCGGGCAGAGCCAGGCCGAGACCTACGCGTTCATTCTGGCGCCGCGCCTGGGTCTTGATCCGGCGGATATTGAATTGGTGGCCAGCCCAGCCGATTCGACATTGCAAGGCGCCGGCTCGATTGCGTCACGCTCGACCTTGAGTGCGGGCAGTGCGGTTGCCGCTGCGGGTGATCAATTACGCACGCGGCTCTTGGCCCTGGCCGGCTTGCGGGCCAATGCGGCGCCGGATGAGTTGATCTTGGCCGACGGCGCAATTTGCCGTCAGGATGGATCGTTGGTGTTGCGGCTGGCCGATGCCATCGAGGCGGCTGACGCGCCATTGATCGCGGTGGGTGCAATGCCCTTGTCGGCCAGCTTTCCCTCTGGCTGCCATGTGGCGGAGGTTGACATTGACCCACAGACTGGTGTTGCAACTTTGGTGCGCTATGTCGCGGTTGATGATGCCGGGCTGGTGCTGAACCCGATGGCGGCGGAGGGTCAGATCCATGGCGGCATCGCACAAGGTTTGGGCGAAGTGTTTGGCGAGGCGATGATCTATGATGAGGCGGGCCAAGTGTTGACCGGCAGTTTCATGGATTATCCGATGCCACGGGCCGCCGACATGCCGTTTTTTATGACGGCAGAACGGCCAACCTTGTCGCCGCATAACCCGCTTGGGGTCAAAGGCCTGGGCGAGGCCGGCACCACCGGCGCGCTGGCGGCGGCAACCAACGCAATCGCCGATTCGCTGGCACAAGCGGGCGCAGCGTTGCCCGCTCTGCCCTGCACCCCGCAGCGTATTTGGCAAAGCCTGCGTCAGGCTGAAACAATAGCGCGGTAAAATTCCAGGGAGCAGCGTCTCAATATTTGCTGGACCGCTTGGCATTCGCGCAAATTGCTGGGGGAGAGTGACACACAGTATTCGATCGCGGTAGGGACGCCCATTACTGGACGTCCCCCGCACAGATCCACACGTGCGCGATTCGCGCATACGGCTCCTACCTTGGGTGTTTGACGGCCAAACGATCGCGCGGCCATGGATGAAGGATACGCGGTTTCGGGAGCCGGTCGTTGGCCAGCTTCTTCATCCGTTCGTATGTCGTGTTGTCCCTCTGGCTCCGTTGTTTGAGGGAGCGCCGCCAGTGGTCCCGGAATGCCTGTAATGCCGCAAAGTTAGTCGGCACCGAGTGGTAGTTGAAGAATCCGGTTACGACGTGCGCCAGCCTCTTCCCCTGTTCGGGAATTGACTGGTGTCTGCGATGTCGGTGCTCTGTTACAGCGGAGGGCGTTGAAACTGAAGCTCCAACTTGAATTCGTTACCGACATTTTGTTTCTTTCGTGCAATGTTATCTCTTCAGTCACCCCTTGTCGGCAATCGCCATACATACCCGCCTGAAGCAACACGTTGGGCCGGGTGGCTATTGCGTAAAATAGCAGCGGTGGGTTTATCGGAGTCAGCTTGGTGCTGCTCCCAGCGGCAGCGCCGAAGTCAGGAATCGCCGGCCATTGGTGGATGATAATTTACGCTGCCATCTGCACCAAAGGTGACGCCTTTAGTCTCTAGGGCCACCTTGATCGCATGTAGATTTGCTTCGGTCGTCGTTGGCGCCTCATCAGCAAGTTCTGCTCGGATCACAGTCATTCGCCCAATGCGCGCCAGTGCCGCCAACTCATTTATGGATAGCCTCGCGAGAGCCCGACCGCCTCGAATTTGAGCTCCGGTGATTTTCATAGGCCATTAAAAGACCGCCGCGACCTGTAGCGTCAAGATGTGATGAAGAATTTTTAATCTCACATGATCCTTTTTATCATTGCATTAGAGATCAATAGTCCCATATGATAATCGTGAGGCTAGGGAAGAAATCCTGCTTCCCAGCTGACCGTGCCAGACGGTTTTCTGGTAACCAATACGGCTGGTTGGAGCGCGCCAACGCTTCAACCAGCCTGGCCCATCGCATGACAAGGAAAACGACATGCAACAGGTTACCCCTATTATGCCGCCCCATTGGGGCGCGCACTACCCTGCGCAGCCCAATGCCAGGCCGACAGAAGCACCAAGACGCGATTTATTCGCGCCGGGTCCGATTAGTCCCGGGCCCAGACTCGGCGATCCAGACGAGTTGAGACCCAGGGCGCCACAGCGGGTCGCTCGACAAGCCCTGCCAACGCCAATCACGAAGGCTGGGCCGAAAGCGGGCCGGAGCACGACCTTAAAGGTGGACGCGGCGTTCAGCGCAGAGCCATTTGCCAACACCGACCTGGACGCGGGTGCATCGCCACTCCACCGAGGGGGCGCAGGATATGGCGCGCCGTCTGCGATTCTCATTGGCGAGGCCGGGACAAACCTCGTTCTGTCGTGGCTGCAAAGTTTGGGCATCCCGGCCCAAATCGCGATGCCGGGGATCGCCTATGATTTGATCGCCGATGTCGCGGGTCTGGATCTGCTCCGCATTCAGGTCAAAACGCGCAGCACGCCAAAGGGGCAGAGCTGCTCGTTCAACATGACGCGGGGTTGCTATTACTCCAAGGCGGGGATGTTCAATTATGGGCAGGATGATTTTGATCTCGCGGCTTTTGTGTGCCTTTCCATTGGCGCGGTATTTTTCTGCGCGGGTCCGGTGGAGCGCATCAGCGTCCGCCGCGCTTGGATGCAATCATCGACGATTGCGCGCGACAGTTTTGATCTGGCGCTGCATGCCATTCAGCGGCGGCGTTATGCTGATCAAGCCGCATGGCTGGCGTCAATGAATGATCATGCATCGGTGCTGAACTTCGCAGATGATCCGGCACAAAAATCGGCATCGCCCGTCTTGCCCTGTCCGGCGCCAAACCCCGTCCCGACTCTGATGCCGATTTCTACGCCAATTGCCGCGCCAATCGCCGCGCCAGTCCCCTCACCAGTTCCTGCGCCGCTTTCCGCATCACGGCCCGAAGCAAAATTGGAGCCAGATTTGCCGCAGGCATCTGAGCCAAAGCGGCGCCCAGTGCGGATGCCCGCCCCACCCAGGGTGCGCCCGCAAAAGGCTCCACCCCCCATATCCCCGTCGCAAGATGCGCTTGACGCGGTGGATTGGGATGAAGCGCTGGCCATGTTCGACGACCATGGCGACTTCGACGCGATCATCCCGATTTAAGCCCGCGCGACAACCCTCCCCCACCCATTTGCACTCCGGTTTTGCCCCGGCGCCAGAAGCGCCGTGCGGCCACACGCAACCTCATTTTGATTGAAGGTAGATGACCTATGACCAACCAATCTTCGACTGATAACAACAAAACTCACTCTCTGGCGGATCAGGGGGCTCATGATGTGACGCCCCAGGCCGGGGTCGGCGCCCAGGTCGGCACCGCTACTGTCACAAACGCGGCGAATGACGTTGCCACCAAGGCCGCGACCAATACAGGCACCGATTTCATCACCGACCATGACACCAACTTGGTGATCAACTCGACCAGCGAATCTCTCAGCAACCCGGCACTTGATCCGGCAACCGCCTCGCTCACCTCTGCGGATACGGAGTTTACGTTCGACTTTGAGTCGGACGGCCCGGTCTGCACTCTGCCCACGACCGCAGCGTCATCTGATCACTCTGATCACTCCGATCAATGGGACCTGCCCGAGCCGTCTGACCCGTCTGCGGCAACGGATGAGTGGGCAGAAAAAGATGACGCGGTGCCGTCAGATCAACCAGATCAAACGGACCAGCCCCGTCAGCCCAACCAGCCCAACCAGCCGCACCAGCCGGACCAACCCACCCAAGTGGGACCCAACCAACCCGAGCCGGGGCAACTCGATTGCGCGTATTTTGTCGGCGCAAAAATGCTCGATCGGGCTTTGGGCCCATGGGCCAACCCGCCCCGCCCGGGATTGTTCATCGTGCAAACCTCCAACAGCGCCTGGACCTCGACGATCAAAAATCTGATCGACCCCTATTTGAAACGCCGGCCCGGACAAGCCCGACGCCGCTCGTCGCGACGGCCCTATATCTACCAAGGCCCAACGATTTGCTCTTACGGTATGACCGCAGAGGAGCAATCATCCGATCTGACCTCGGAGAATAATCGTTTGCTGCAAAATATCGAGCAAAACCTTGCCGCCGGCAGCGTTGTGTTCATCGTCACCGATGATCTCGAGACCGTGCCTTTGGCGTTTCGCCATGCGGCGGATCGCATTTTTATCCTGCCACCCCCCAACCGGCAGGCCGTCATCGCCCTGCTGCGCGAGATCGCACCTGGGGCAAAAAGGTTCGATCTGCTCGATGTCCCCGTGGAGCAGCTGATGCCCCATATGCTCCGCTTGGCTTATCGGCCAGCGATCAAAACCCAGACTTTTCTCCGCCGCTTGAAACAACTTTCTACACCCGTGCCCAAAATCATCGACCACCAGATCATTCCGTTTAGTCGGCTGCATGGCGTGGAGAAGGCCGAAGCCTGGGCTGATGAACTTAAGCAGGACCTGCAGGATTATGCGGCAAAAAAATTGACCTGGTCGCAGGCACGACGGAGCCTGCTGCTCTGTGGCGTGCCCGGCACCGCTAAGACCACGCTTGCTCGCACCATTGCCGCGCATTGCGACATTGGCTTCGTGGCGACCAGCTATGCCAAATGGCAGCGCGATCAACGCGGGCATCTCGGGGATGTGTTGCGCGCCATGGCGAGCGTCTTTGCCGAGGCCCGCGCCTGCGCACCCTGCGTTTTGTTCATTGATGAGCTCGATACGCTCGGCTCGCGAGGCGATAATAGTCCGCAACGGAGCGATTGGTGGCGCTCGATCATCAATGCGCTGCTGGAGCAGATTGCCGGTGTGGATAGCAATGAGGGCGTCATTATCATTGGCGCCACCAACTATCCGGAGTTGATCGATCCGGCCATTTTGCGGTCAGGCCGGATGGAGGATCATATCATGCTCTACCCGCCGGAACCTGCCGCGCTCGCACGGATTTACCAGGATGAGCTTCAAGGTCACTGCGCGGATTCAGTGGATTTGAAACAGCTTGGGTATCTGAGTGCGGGCAAGACGGGGGCGGATGTGGTGCGGATTTGCGCGGCAGCCCGCCGCAAGGCGCGCAACCAGAGCCAGCAGGTCACGCAGGAGGATTTGATCGCGGCACTCGACAAGGACGGGGGGACGCTGAGTGCCGAGCATCGGCGGCGCATCGCGATCCATGAGGCCGGGCACGCGGTGGTGATGCACCAGCTTGACGGCGTAGAGGTTACATCGATCACGGTGATCGGGACGGGTGAGACGGGCGGCGCCACCATGAGCACGATGACGGAGCATAATTTTCTGACGCCATCGCTTTTGGAGACGCGGCTCATTGCCTTGATGGGTGGTAGGGCAGCGGAAGCGGTATTACTGGGGGATGTGAGTTCGGGGTCTGGGGGTGCTGAGGGGTCTGATTTGGGCAGTGCGACCGTGCTCGCGGCGCAGGCTGAGCTTTCCCTTGGGTTGGGGAGCCAGGGTTTGATCTGGCAGATGCCGCCGACCGCTCGGACTGTGGGTGAATGGCTGGGGCGGCGCCCGGATGTGGCGGAGGCGGTGCGTAAGAGGCTTGACCGCGCTTATCAGCGTGCTTGTGAGCTGATCCGCGCCCGGATCAGAACGGTGGAAAAACTGGCCGAGGCATTGTTGCGCCATCAGGCTCTGGCGGGTGAAGACCTTGCGCGCTTGCTCCAGGATGATGCCGTGCCCGGCGATACTACGCCGCTCCCTCACCGTTCGCGCCGCCACGATCCTCTTGGTTACGATCCAGTCGGTCACGGGCCGCTCAGCCAGGGAACAACGTCTGGCAAGCCGGCGCACAGCGAGGGGTCTGCGCCATCCGGCGCAAATTCGCGCTGCGATGATCAGGGGGCGACACCGACAGACTCTTGGCAGGCGTCAACTGCGCGTCCGGACAACGAACCGTCAGCGATTTAGGCGCACCAACCTGGCTGGCATGCGGATGCCAAATTGTCAGCCAGGCCAGCCTATCCGGAAGATCAGCCTGTATGGCGGGAGAGTGGCGTGCAGGCTGATCGCCGGTTCTGATTGCCGGTTCTGATGGTTGGTGGACGATATGGGCTGATATCGGCTGGCATCTTTCGGTATCGCCGAATATCGCCCGTTGCCCACCGATCCCGATCAATGCTGGCTGAACCCTCCTGACCCCCGCCGATGCCTATCGGTATTGGTGGGCTTTTATTCACGCCGATGAACTTCAACCGATTTTGGCACGGTATTCTCCGCCGCAGCGGCGCGAAATACCGATAGGAGCAAAATTGACCAAACGCAGCGCGCCTGATCACCGTGAACCGTCAGGCATCCTGTTCTATGGCGACCCTCATGGAAATTGGCGCCCTTTGATTGAAGCTGTGTTGCGCGACCGGCCCGCTGCCGTCGTGATCCTAGGCGATTGCGGTCTCGATGCACCACTCCGTCAAAAACTCGCCGCGATTTGGGATCAGGTGCCAGCTTGGAAATGGATCATTGGCAATCACGATGTCGATAGTCTCGGAGAATACGAGTTTTTGGTGGAGAGCCATCCGGAGGGCAATCTTGATGGAAGCTGGGCCTTACTGGACGGCCATATCGTCGCGGGGCTGGGTGGCATTTATCGCGCCCAAGTTTGGTATCCCAAATTCGGGGGCACCGATGATGATCCCCCAAAATTCCGCACCCGGCGCGACATGATCAACGTTACCGCCCGGGCGGATCGGCTCAAAGGCGGGCTGCCGCGCTCTGCACGGGCGACGATCTTTCCCGAAGATCACCAGGCGCTGCGGTCAATTCGGGCCGACATCCTCGTTTGCCATGAAGCACCGACATCGGATCGGCATGGATTTGCCGCGATCGACGCACTCGCCCATGAGATGGGCGTCAGCCTCGTGGTGCATGGTCACCATCATCGGAGTTATGAGGGGCACACCGCCCACGGTATTCCCGTCAGGGGGCTGGGTATCGCCGAGCCGTGGTTGTGGCAGGGCAACCAATGAGGAGCGGCGCGGACGATTAATCCGGCAATAATAAACGCCTTCTGATCGCGTCTATTGCGCGCGTTAACGCTCCAAGGCATGCTCCGTGTCATGCTTGATCCATTTGATCCAGATGCCTTCATTATTCATGCTGACGTCCATATCCAGGATATCCAACCGCGAATTTTCCGAAGCCTGGAACTGCCGGTCAGTAGGGCGATCAGCGCCGAATCAAGCTTTGCAGGGGAAATTGTCAGTCGCGCGCGTTTCGGGTCTGTCTTCTGTAAAGCCGCTTGAGCGGTTTGCACCCTAGCGGTCGCCGGGGCCGACCAAGTCATAGAAATTGCTTTTTGTGACTTTCACCTTGGGATATCCATTCGCCGGGTTGAAGTAGTTTCGGATCATCTCGCGGATGGAGACGATGTGGGTAATAGCGTTGGCCATCTTCTCGAACTCTACCTTCAATGGACCATGAAGTCCGTTCAGCCCGGTGGTGCCGATATTTACCGAATTCTGGCTGATAACTCGGCCATCACCGAGCGAGCAGGCAACATGGCCAAATACCTTATAGGGGGTCTCAAAATAGACTGTATAGCCGGCGGGAACGATAATCTCCCCGTTGTTGAAAGCATCGAAGTTGGTCGAATGGTCGATGATCGTATCCCAGCCAACCTGGGAATAGATTGGGAAAAATTGGTTGCCATCCTTACCCTGTAAGCGGTTCCAAAGATAACGCTTGCTGATGGCACCTGCCTGGAATGCCCAGAACACGCAGGCATTATAGCAATTGAACGACTTATTTGCATGATAGACGCCGCGGACTGCATCCTTCGCCTCGAAATTTATATTGTTCCACTTCGGCATTTTCAGGATGTTGTTCTGAGCATGCAACGCAACCATACTCCCGGCGATACCGGGCAGCGTGAACCAACTTTTGATCTCGGCTATCAACGGCGTCTCCGATTGCTCGGGCAGGGCCTTCAGCCGTGCCATCTCGGTCCCACGCTGGCCAGGGTCGGCAATGAATAACCGGGCGAGCAGCATGAGCGCGCGCTTCGCCCGCCGCGGGCCAGAGTTAAACAGATTGAAGTTACCGATCGAGAGTGCATTGCCAAGAGCGGTCTTGTCTGCCACCCCGGCAATCAGCGTTGTCACCTCGTTATATTGTGTAGGCGAGATGTGGTTCGAGAGATATAGCTTGGTATCGTTCAATCGGTCGGCAGCGTTCTTCATGACAGACCTCATTGGGGTGTGACGATTTCGGACATTCACCAGGACGCTTGGCTTGCGAGAAGCGCAAAAAACTATACACAATATTTTGTTATCTATCTAACGTTATAATATCACCGCCTCGTCGAAACATGCAACCATGGCTCCATCGCTGGGTTGAAATTCGAGACGCAACCGAGTGTGATGAGGTAGTGGGGAAAGTGATCGGATTTTCGTTGATTAATCGACGGTTTCTCGGGAATGTGTTAATGGCAACGGTCAGCGTCCCGACATTGGCGGGACTTTGGAAAAATCCCCAGTGAGACCACAATGGAAGAAAAGGGGACCTGATAGCCAATAGACTAGGGTTTAGAAGGAACCTTCATCATTCTCAGCGTGATGATCCGCGCGACGGTCAATATCCTCCCGGAATATGAGCGCCGTGTTGCATTCACACTTAGTCGATTTCAGTAGGTGAAAGGGCCCGGTTTGATCGTGCTGATCCCATTCAGGAGTTACAACCGTGCTGACGCAACCCTACAGGCCAAAAAGACACAGGAGTGCCGCGACAATCAAAGCCCTCCGAACAGATCGATCGGGTCTTTTGGTCCTCGTGACGTCAATTCATGTCAAATCGCACGCCCCTTATTGTGTCTACTCTCGGCTCTGTTGGGCTACACGACCCAACAGAACCGCTGAGCCCGACCTATTTAATGATTGAACCGGGATATTTCGCGAGTAGAGCCACGTAGGTTGGTGACATGGCTTGTTTTGGGAAAAACGCTTTCCAGACCGATACCGGCAATAGTTGCGAAGGCGGCGGCGCAAAGACAAAATCGGACTTTGTGACCATCGCATGGCATGCATCACAGCTCGCTATTTTTCCAAATGCGACTGATTTTCCGGTGGGCGAATAGGCGGCCATCACCCAGTTCCGGTTGGCGGCGTCATAGCCCGATAATTTCAGCATCGCCGTGACCCCGGTGAGTTGATGCTGAGCATTATAGTTTTTCTTGACCAGCAGACTGCCGTTGGGATAGCGCGTGACCGCCTGCACCGATCGCGCCGCCGTGATCGCAGAACTGGCAGATTGATTGCTCAAATCGGTTGTGAACACATCGACCGTTCGTGATCCGGGTTGGAAAGCGTGGCTGAACGGCATGATCGATTTCGATTTTTCGAGCGCTTGGATTTGCTGCCAAAGTTGGGCAGGTGTCGGCGGGAGTGCATGAACGGCTGGATTATTAGCCGCACCAGCGATCCCAACTAGACCCACCATAGCGGCGGCAAGTGAAAATGCGCTGATCATGATCCTTGAGGTTTGATGCATGGTTTTATCCTCTTTTAAGATTGATATTCATTAGTTGGAAGGGCGTCGGGTTACCGCACATCTGCGATGAGACGATCACTGCCAGCCCCATTTGGTGAAAATCGCTCGCCCTCGTGCCGATGCGAGGAATGCGGCGAATTGCTTAACCACGGGGCGCGCCTCGCCGGCATGGGTTAGGGCGATTCCGGCATCGCGATAGATTTGATATTTCGGAGCAATCGACACGGTGGTGGCGAGCGTGGGGTTGGCAACCTGCCAAATGTTCCAGATCAGCCAAGCATCGAGAGATTTATCTTTGATCCAATCGGCGCGAGCGACAGCGCTGTTGCCGGCAACAACGGCGATGTTGCGCCGGAAGCCCTGGACATCGGCGATGCTACCGGTGCGTCCAGCGACATCCTCCCACAGCCCTTGCTGGCCGGCCCCATTCACAACCAGAATATGGTGTCCAGATTTGAACAAGTCGGTGACGCCGGTAATGTGGTCGGGGTTGCCCGGTCGCACGAGAATGGCGGCGGAGCGCAGGTAGAGCGGTTCGACTGTCGCGGGATCAATCTCGGTGGGCATGGCGGCTTGAAAATCGCTCATCATGGTTTCCGCACCGCTGAAGATCAGGTCGGCGTTGGTCTTGGCCATGTGGAGCCATTTTGGGGTCGGGCCCGCAACAACGATCACCTTGATATGGTGGGCGGCACCAAATTGCCGGGCGGCCTCGGTCATTGCGGGAGCGGGACCACCAGGGCCATAAACATAGATCGGCGTCGCCGCATAGGCTGCTTGGACGGTGGCGACTGTCATCAATAAGGCCAGTGCCAGTCCAATCATGATCGCTTTACTCATGTTGATGTCCCTGATGGTTGATAGTGCAGATTAATCGTCGATGGATTAGGGTTTTGCCGTCCATGAAACTTGCGCCATGCCGGGCTTGATCACCCGCCAGACACCTTTGACGCCCTGGCCGGTAATGTCGCCAGGCTTTTTATCCTTAATCCACGTGTAAAGCGGATAGCCCTGATAGGTCAGCTCCTTTTCCCCGCCTTTGCGAACCGCGATGCCCCATGGCTTCATCGGCTTGAAGCCTGCAGGGGCTGCCACCGGGGGCCAAAGCGTGGCGCATTCGCCGTAGCATGTTGATTTATGGCTATGGGGGACGTCCTTCTTGAACTCATAGACGGTCATGCCTTTGGAGGTGGCATAAACCGGACCCAACTTGGATTTCTCAAGGCGAATCGTTTTAGGCAGGTTCGTGTGCATTGCCGCATGGGCGGTGAACCCAAGTGCCAAGGCCAGAACAACGCCACTTGCGATTGCGAAGGGGGTCTTTCGAGTGGTCATGATTATGCTCCGAAAAAACGTGATAATGTTGAGACATTTAGTCAGGTCTTTGTTGTTCGATGCGCCAGAACGCCGAGGTTCGGCTCTTGTCACAGAGCACTTACCCAGCGCGGAACATCCGTCTGATTATCAATCGGGCTACATCACGCGTGCCTCCTATCAGGTGAGTGGCCGCTTGGCCGTTGGTGCCGCGCGCGATTTTGGCGACGATCAAATCGCATTTTCGTCATCGCGGATTTTATTGGCGAGATGATGCAGTTGCTTTGCCTGAGCATCGGCGATGACTGCATAACCAATTCCATTGTGAATCCAAGAAAAACTTGTGTGATCGCGACCGCGATGCTCCACCATTTTCACCGAAGGAGAAGCGATCTCCATTTTCCGAACCAGGAGGATGAGAGAGTTGCCTGATTGGTCGCGATAGAGCACCGAAGCTGCGGGCCCGTGGATGGTAGCAACCCAGTCGACCTCGATGCGTTGAAAGCCAGACGCTGAGAGATCCGGGAGCTTAAAACGACCGCCAATCCGCGTCCCAATCACAGCCGGATCGATATTTGCTTGGGTCGAGCTACCGGCTGAATCACCAGATTTTTGCGGATTGAAGTTGCGACCAGCAAAAATCTCGAATGCCGCTTTGCTTTCCAGCGCAAGCGAATGAATCCCGGTATCACGCGCCAGTGACTGATCCGACCCCGCTTGCCCATGGCCAATCCAGCCGGCAGCACCACCAATCGTGAGCGCGATCAGCAAACCCGCAGCCGCGCGCAGCTGGGGCTTAAACCATAATGCCGAACGGGCCATCGGTCTGGTAGAATGTTTAATATCACCGGCAACCGCGATATGAGCCAGAACTAATTCAGAAGGCAAAGGCTCAGCGACAATCGGATCGAATGCTGTCCGCAACGCCTCGCGCTGGGCGATCCAGGCGTCAATCCGGCGACGCTGACCAGGATTAGAGCAGAGATACGCATCGACATCGGCCCAGCGCGCAGCGTCCAGTTTGCCATCGACGTAGGCGTGCAAATCATCATCGGTAATTGGTGGGATTGGGTGGTTCATTTGACCCGCCGTAAAATCGGTTGTGTCGATCCATCCATTGCAGCACTCAGCCGATCGCGGGCGCGGCTGAGGCGCGACATAACAGTGCCCAAAGGAATATCAAGCATAGTAGCCACCTCGGCATAGGTGAAATTTTCCAGCGTCACCAGCAACAACACCTCGCGCATTTCATCGGGGAGCGCGGCCAGACCGGCTTTCAGATCACGCATGCGCAGTCCAGCCTCTTGTGTGGCCGGGACGCGATACATCAGCGCGTCGGCTCCTGTGTCAGAATCATCGATTGGAATCGTCCGGCGGTATTTTGCTCTGCGCCTGTCGCTGATGAAGCGGTTTCGCATGATGGTAAACAACCACGGCCGAAGTTCATTCAGGGGCATTGACGGTCTCATAGTGGCCAGAGCCTGGAGTAGGGCATCGTGAACCAAATCGTCAGCGTCTTGGACCGAACCAAGCAGAGCGCGCGCATAGCGCCGCAGCGCCGGTATAAGCGCCTCAATCGCCGCATTCATGGCGACTTAAGGGGTCCAAAATTACGCATCAGTGTTGGCAAGCGATCTGAAGCTCATGACGCACCAACGCATGGAATTAAGAATTATTCCATCGGCGCGAAAAATAATCGAAATTTATGACTTGGCACGACCCTGACCATGATGACCATAAAAGCATGCGCCGATGGGTTGGCCGAAAGTTCGATCCAGACCGATTTAATCTGGAAGCAACCAACAAAGCCATCGCCCGAGCAATGCGGGCGTCCCAGGGCGAGTATCGGTTCCGCCTCATTTAGGCGCCGCCGCAGTCTCCAGCGGCGGTGATCATCGCAGACACGCCGATTAGGCCAATACTCTGCCCGAAACCCACTTTCGCGTGAGGATGCAGTAAATTGCGCACGGTCTGATTGACTTACTGGGCCACAAGATTATGCGCAGGCTCATGGAAAACCGGCTTATGTTGCTTCCGATCATCTATGTAGTTGCTGTGGTTGCCTTTGGATTGATCGCGATGCTGATACTCCCTGGAGGTCATGCTGAAAATCACCATCGTGGCCACACGAAAGATGTTTCTCTCCAGATCAACAAATCCACAAACGCGCCGTCCGCCGGATGATATATTCCGTGTTCGATGGGACATTGCGGCCTCCTGGGCATGGATAAGGCTTTGCCGACCAGCCGGATTGGGCGCATTAGCCTTCCCAGCGCACCCAGACATGATCGCGCAGATCTTTGGCCCCCTGGAAGGCGACTGGCCGTCTCTATGGCTGGACGCCACTATATCTGAAGGTGTGCGAGGGCGGGGGCCGGATCTTCTCGGTGGCCGTTACCATCGCGACTGGCGTCAATAGCGCAGCCAGCGCGAAGTTCTCGGCATGGCGGTCGCCGCTTGGAGGGCTGAATTCTGGTCTAGTTCTGGATGTGGGGTGGTCTGTGAGCGCGGGCGGCCTGCGGCCGCCCCCATCAGTGGGTGGTCTTTCTTTGGGTGTGAGGCGATCTGGCTTGGGGTCTGGGATACCTGCGTCCTGGCTTTGGTGGTCTTTTTTGGCGTGGTTTTGCGTGTGCTAAATCTGTCATATTTAGCGTTTTCGGATTCGCTAAATCTGTCATATTTAGCGTTTTCGGATTCGCTAAATCTGTCATATTTAGCGCTTTTGGATTCGCTAAATCTGTCATTTTTATCTTTATTTTGGGGCTGCGGTTGGTGGCCTTTTTGGGCGGCTTATCCGCTTCGGTAGCGGGTGATCTGGGGTCTTATTAGGCTACCCTTAATTTTAACTTGGCCATCTGTTCTCGCGGTCGACCGATTTTAGCGGGCGACTTATATTTTAACGGGCGCGCTTTATCCCTCGCTGGTGCCCCCATTTTGGCTCCGGTTGCCTGTGCCTGCTCTTAGCTAAATTTAGCTAAATTTTATCTTCGGCTTATGGCAACCCACTTAAAATTAAGTGCGGCCCTTATTTTTATGGTTGACCTTATTTTTAATGCAGGGCAACTTTTTATCGATTTTGGTCATCTAAGTTCGATTTTGGCTGTCTACCCCCCGTTGTCGAAGGTTTTTACTCAAAAAAATCCCTCGATATCACCATCCAGGGCCCTGAAAAGTAAAGACCTGCGAAGATCTCGGTCAAAAATATCAAAGAAATTGTATAATAAAACGCAGAAAAGTAAAAAATGGCGAAGAATTTGTAAAAATAACTGTAGAAAATCGGGCCCCGGCGGGAGCCATAAATTTTAACTAAAATTATAAGTCTGGCGAGTTAAAATTTTATCTGACCGTTATCTAGCACATATTAGCAGATAAAGATAGGGGACTTAAATTTAATTCGACCCGAGTTATAATTTTAAGTCAGCCTATCTACGCTCACGATCTCGTTATATTTGATTAAGTCATGAATCTTAAAAGCACGCTAAATCTGTCAGATTTAACGTATCACAAAAATGCTAAATATGTCAGATTTAGCGCATGGCAAAAATGCTAAATCTGTCAGATTTAGCGTAACACAAAAATGCTAAATCTGTCAGATTCTGCATTTTTCGAATGTGCAAAATCTGACAGATTTGGCATATCGATCATTTATGTGCTCACTATTAAATAATTTGCATTATATTTCTGCTATATAGTCAAGAAAAAAACCTAATATACAATAAAAAACTTGACATAAACCAAATCTATATACTCGTTTAGCATTGCTGTTGTATTTTATGGCGAGTTCTGAACCAATAGGCAACCACCGCCTTCGGTCTGACATACACCATCGCCAGCGAGCTCGTGCATCTGAGGCTCAGCACATGGCATTACGCGCCGCTGGTGCCGCGCTTGCCCGGCATCTTCCCCCATTACGCGGCACCAATCGTGCGCAACCAGCCCAACGGGCGAAAACTGGTTATGGCGCGCTGGGGTATGCCCTCACCATCCTTTGCCCTGCAGGGCCGGAACGCTGATCCGGGGATCACCAACGTGCGCAATACCGCCTCGCCGCACTGGCGCCGTGAACTGGTCCCACTTTCGGGCCCAGTTCACGCACCGGTAAGCCAGCCAGCAACCTTCCAGAGTGGCAGCAATACGCTGCGCTGATGCGGACCCAGCAACGCATCCAGCCGGGCGAGGTGATCACACTCGGTCGCGAGATGCCGCTCGGTAAATTGCCGGACCCCTGGATCGTAAGCGATTGCCAGCATCCCGACGTAGATCGCCACAGCGCCCGTTTCTCCGGCATGATCCGAGCGCAGATCGCCGATCAAGCCGCTAACGTCGCGGGCGATCCCAACCACGGTTTGAACATCCAACTCGGCATGGGAAATAATTTGACTGACATCGAGCATGCAGCGAACATTGTTGCGAATCAGCTTGTTGCAACCGCCCCTTCGCGCCAGACGAATGAGGCACCTACCTCAGCGCACGCCAGAGTTTAACGCTCAGCCGATCACGCCGAGTGCGGCCAGCACCCGGGTCGGGGTGAGCGGTAAGGCGGTGAGCAAGGCGGCATCCGGCGCCAGCGCGTCGTTCACCGCGTTCAGCACCGCCGCCGCCGCCGCGGCGGTGCCCGCTTCGCCCGCACCTTTGGCGCCCAGCGCGGTTTCCGCCGTCGGCGTGCAAACATGGCCAATCTCGATATCGGGCATTTCGGCGGCCATCGGCACCAGATAATCGGCCATCGTCGCGTTGGTCATCTGTCCCGCCGCGTCATACCGGCACGCCTCGAACAAGGCGGCCCCGAGCCCCTGCACCACGCCGCCGCGAATTTGCTCATCGACCAGCAGCGTGTTGATGATGGTGCCGCAATCTTCAACCACCCAATGACGGCGCAGCGTGATAAACCCAGTCTCGGTATCGATATCGACCAGCGACCCCTGCACGCCATTGGTAAAGGCGAACGGATAGTCGCGCGGCACGTGATGGCGGGTCGCCGCCAATTCGGGGACGATACCGGGGGGCAGCGTGTCAGGACGAAAATGCGCGATCCGCGCGAGATCAGCCAGCGCCATGCGCGGCGCCCCGGCGGCATCGGTGATCTGACCGTCACGCAAATCAAGCCGCGATGGATCGGCCTGTAATAAACTCGCCGCCAGCGTGAGCAATTGACCGCGCAACGCCCACGCCGCTTGCCATGCCGCCTCGCCGCCTACGCCCGCGCCGCGCGAGGCCCAGGTGCCACCGCCATAAGGCGTCGCGTCCGTATCGCCGAGCCGGACCAAAACCTGCTCCGGCGCTAAGCCCAGCGCCTCCGCCGCGATTTGCGCCAGAATGGTCTCGGTGCCTTGCCCCTGCTCGGTAACGCCCGCCTGCAGCACAACATGCCCAGCGGCATCAAGCCGGATGGTCGCCCCCTCCTGCGCCGAGATATGCGCGCCGCCCACACCATAAAACGCCGCACCCGGATTGGTGATTTCAATGAAACTGGCAATGCCGATGCCACGCCGGATCCCCCGTGCGCGCAAAGCCGCCTGCTCGGCACGCAACGCATCATAGCCCATCATCGTCAGGAGTTTTTCCAGGCAGGCATGGTGCGATAGCGCCTCGAACCGCATGCCACTGGCGGAGCAAGTCGGGTAGGCATCGTCAGCGATCAGATTGCGCCGCCGGATCAGCACCGGATCAACGCCAATCCGCCGTGCCGCCGCATCGATCAGCGCCTCGGTCACCGTGGTCGCAATCGGGTGACCAACCGCGCGATATTGCGACATCATCGCCTTGGTCTGAAACGCAACCCGCGCGCGGGCGCGGTAAGCTGCCACCGCATACGGCCCGCCGACCAGATTGATCACCTGATTCGCCTCAACCGCCGAGGTGCGGGGATACGCCGAATACGGGCCAATGCCCGTGAGGTCATCAACATCAAATCCGGTAATCATCCCTGCCCGGGTCACCCCAATCCGCGCGCGCACCTGATGACCGCGCGCATGAATGTCACCGATGAAACTCTCCAGCCGGTCAGCAACAAAGCGCACGGGCCGCCGCAGGGCGCGGCTCGCGGCGATGGCCGCCATTTCATCGGGATAAATATGGATTTTAATCCCGAATGAGCCGCCAACATCAGGAGCCAGCACCCGCACTTGATGCGCCGCGAGACCAAAATGCCGAGCATAGACATCCTGCAACATATGCGGAACCTGGGTGCCCGCATGCACGGTCAGGCGTTGCTCGCCCTCATTCCAATCGGCCACCACCGCGCGCGGCTCGAGCGTGACGCCGGTATGGCGCGCAAAGTCGAAATCAAGGGTCACGATCTCATCGGCCATGGCCATTGCGGCGTCGATGTCGCCCGCCTCGATCCGCCGTTCAAACGCCAGATTATCGCCGAGCGCGGGATGAATCGGCACAGCATCCGGTGCCAGCGCCGCCAGAGCATCAACCACCGGTGCCAGCGGCTGGTAGTCAACGGCAATCTGTTCGGCAGCATCCTCGGCCTCGGCGCGGCTGGTCGCGAGCACCATCGCCACCGGCTCGCCATGAAAGCGCACGCGGCCCCGCGCCAGCGGATATTGCGGCGCGGATTTCAGCCCGGTGAGATGGGTCAGCGTGCCGACCCACGGGGAACACCACGGGTCAATCGCCGCCGCATCGAACACGCCGACAACCCCTGGCATCGCGCGCGCGACGTCCAGCGCAATATTGCCGAGTTCTGCATGGGCGTGGGGCGAGCGCACAAAGGCGGCATGAACCATGCGCGGCAACATAATGTCACTGGCGAAGCGCCCGCGCCCCTGAGCAAGCCGCCGAGATGTGCCGCGCGGCACAGAGCGGCCAATTTGACGCGCCGGGCGATCAGGATCGTTGAATTTCATCGGCTGCCAACCTGCGCGATGGCATCAATGATCGCCTCATAGCCGGTGCAGCGACAATAATTGCCGGATAAATGCGCGCGGATCGCGCTGCGGTCGCACCGGTCAGGCGCGTTGGCAAGGAAATCGAGCGCGGTGATCACCATGCCCGGCGTGCAATACCCGCATTGCAGCGCGTTGCGGGCCGCGAAAGCGTCTTGCAGCGCCTGGGCCTCGCCGGAATCGGTAACGCCCTCGATGGTCTCAATGGTCGCGCCGTCGGCTTGCACCGCCAGCACCAAGCAAGACCGCACAATCGCGCCATTGAGCCGGATGGTACACGCGCCGCAAACCCCGTGCTCGCACCCAAGATGCGTGCCGGTCAGGCCGCAATGCTCACGCAAAAAATCAGCCAAATGCACCCGTGGCAATATCTCGGCATGGATCATCGCGCCATTGATGGTGAGGGTAATGCCGGTCATGCTTCGGTCCCTGCTTCGGTCCCAGCTGTCGCCCCTGGCGTCATCCATGCGGTGGCAACCCGGCGCAGCAGCACTTGCGCGAGATGCAGGCGCATCGCCGCTCCGGCCTCAGGGTCGTCATGCGCAGGTAAATCCTCTGCGAGCGCCCGGCAGGCCGCGCCAATCCGCTCAGCATCCAGCGGCAAGGTGCCCAGCGCGGCAGCGGCGCGATGGGCGAGCAGCGCCGTCGGCCCCGCCGCAAAGAAGGCCAAACGCGTTTCAGCGCGGGTGATCGTCGCAGCCAAGCCAATGATGGCGTAATCACCATGACGACGGGCGAGTTCAGCGAACCCCCAGCGCCGCTCGCGGATCGGGATATCAACGGCAACCAAAATCTCATCCGGCGCCAAGGCGGTTTCAAACATGCTCGTGAAGAAATCACCTGCTCTAATCAGCCTCGTGCCCAACGCCCCCTCGACGATCATCGTGGCATCAAGATTAACCGCTGGGAAGGCGAGGCCGTACTTGATCAAATGGCAGCGCGGCTTGCAGCCAGGCCAGAAATCCTGAGGGTGCGCCGGGAGACCGTTGAACATCCGTTCGGCAGCATCAAGCAGTGGATGAACCAGGGATATTTTCTGATGCGTGGGATCGAGAAGGTTCGAGGAGAGTTCAGTCTCACTTCGCTGGCCTACAACATCAAGAGGGTGCTCAACCTCGTCGCGTGGGACACGCTGATGGCGGCAGTGAAGGTGGAGGTCGCGCCGGGCTGAAAAGCCCGGACTCCTGGGCGTTTGCCCGGTCGGCGGCATGGATTTGCCGCTGGCAGGTCAGGCACAGGTCGTACGTAAGCGGGTTGATCGGCCTCGGCACGTTACTCGGGAGGCTGACCATCCGATCGACCGTGCTAACCCGCACCGCAGAGTTTTCACACAGTCTGGATTGTTTTTGGACACGCTTATAACTCGCTCAATGGAATTTCATAAACAAAAATACAAGCCGCCAAGAGCCGGTACAGGCAGGGGAATCGCACTTGAAATTTTCAGAATAAGGGGGGCTTGCGTGACTGAGCGGGAGCGATTCTACCGACGGCGTGTGAAACACTTCGGGGGAGGACACGTTGGAGGAATTTGCTGCGTGCTGGCAGGGTTTGGAAGATCCGCGGACCAGTAATGCCGCTTTGCACAACTTCCATGAGCTTTTGATGATAGCCTTGTGCACGGTTCTGTGCGGTGGCCAATGCGCTGTCGACATGGCGCTGTTTGCCCGCGCGAAAGAGTCGTTTCTGCGGGGGTTTCTGAAGCTTGAGAACGGACTACCCAGCCATGACACGTTCAGCCGGCTATTTCGTCAGATCGATCCGGAGCAGTTCAGCGCTGCGTTTCAGCGGTTCATGGCTCGATTTTCCAAGACGATCGAGGGTGTTGTGGCGATCGATGGGAAAGTCCTTCGTCGATCTTTCGATCATGCCCGCGGCAAATCGGCGTTGCATATGGTCAGCGCTTGGGGTTGCGAACAGCGTCTCGTGCTGGCGCAGATCGCCACAGACGTCAAATCCAATGAAATCACCGCAGTGCCGAAACTGTTGAAGTTGCTATCATTGAAAGGCACGATCGTTACAACCGATGCGCTGAACTGCCAGCGTGCGATCGCGCAACAAATCGTCGATCAAGGAGGTGATTACGTTCTCGCGCTGAAGGGGAACCAAGGCAACTTGCATGGTGATGTCTCCATGTTTCTCAACGACGTGCGGTGCGACGAAACCAATACGACGCGCACAGTCGATGCTGATCATGGTCGTATCGAGACCCGCACCGCAACCGTTTCAGACGATATCGCCTGGTTGCAGGAGGGACACCGATGGCCGGGTCTTGCCGCCATCGGCAAAATTGTCCGTATGCGCGAAACCTCCACCAAAACCACGACTGAGACCGCCTACTACCTGCTCAGCACTGTGCTCTCCAGCGAACGCTTCAATGAGGTTGTCCGGTCACATTGGGGCATTGAAAACCGGCTCCATTGGAGGCTCGATGTCGTCATGAACGAGGATCAGGATCGAAGCAGATTGGGCAATAGCCCAAATAATCTCGCAGTCCTGCGACATATGGCCCTGAACGTCATGCAAAAAGAGAACGCCACCAGGGGCTCCCTGCGCGGCAAATTCAAACGGGCCGGATGGGATGATGCCTACCTCACCAGCCTCCTACAACTATTCTGAAGTGCGATTGCCCTGCCGGTACAGGCGCATTGGCTTGACAAGCAATCAATGCCTATAAATACATCACTGATGACTGAGGTGGACTCATGGCGAGCATCACGATTCGAAATCTCGACGATCCCCTGAAGGCCCGGCTGCGCATCCAGGCGGCGGTCCATGGCCGTTCGATGGAGGACGAGGCGCGGGATATTCTCCGTTCCGCACTCAGCCGCGAGCCGTCGCGGCAGGGTAATTTAGCGACCGCTATTCGTGCCCGCTTCGCGCCGCTTGGCGGGGTGGAACTGCCGGCGGTTCCCCGCGCGCCGATGCGCGCGCCGCCGTCCTTCGACGAATGATCCTTCTCGATACGAACATCCTGTCAGAGCTGATGCGCGCGGTTCCCGAGACGGCGGTTGAGCGGTGGCTTGCCGACCAACCGGGCGCCAGCGTGTTTATCTCCGCCATCACCGAGGCCGAGCTGCGCTATGGCCTTGCCCTCATGCCGCCCGGTAAGCGGCGATCGGCCCTTGCCGTCGAGATCGAGAACATGTTGGGGGAGGACTTCAGCGATCGCATCCTGCCCTTCGATAGCCCGGCAGCCGTCGCCTTCGCCGAGATCGCGGCCGAGCGCCGCCAGGCCGGTCGGCCGATTTCACAGGCAGATGCCCAGATTGCCGCAATCGCGCGGTCGCGCGGCGCGACGCTTGCCACACGCAACGTGCCGGACTTTGAGGGGTCCGGGGTTGAGATAATCAACCCTTGGAGTTCGGCTTCATGATCGCCGGGTACACTCCTCATCACGGCACATATCTGGCGCATCGCATCACGCTTGAAGGGCGCGGCGAAGATGTTTTTGCCAAAAACCTTTCAACCGCACGGGTTGAAACCAAGCCGCATCAGGTCGATGCTGCGCTCTTTGCGCTGCACTCCCCTTTGTCCAGAGGGGTCATCCTCGCTGACGAGGTGGGGCTGGGGAAGACGATTGAAGCCAGCCTAGTCATTGCTCAGTGCTGGGCGGAGCGCCGCCGCCGGATATTGCTTGTCGTTCCGGCATCACTTCGCAAGCAGTGGCAGCAAGAGCTAAGGGAGAAATTCTCTCTCCCCAGCAGGATTATGGAGGCCCGGACCTGGGCCGATGCCCAGAAATCCGGCCAGTCCCGCCCGTTTGACGCTGCCCAGGAAATCATTCTGACATCCTATGAATTCGCCGCCCGCCGCGCCGATGACGTGCAGCGGGTTCATTGGGATTTGGTTGTTTTCGACGAAGCGCACCGCTTGCGGAACGTCTACAAAAAGGCTGGTTCCGCGCGGGCCAAGGCCCTGCGCGATGCGGTCAAAGACCGCTTCAAAATCCTTCTCACGGCTACGCCACTCCAAAACTCCCTGATGGAGCTTTATGGGTTGGTTTCGATCATTGATCAGCAGTTTTTCGGTGACGAGCGCAGCTTCAAGACGATGTATGAGAGTCGGCAGACCAACGCCTTGGCCCTGACGGCCCTTCGCCGTCGCATGGCCCCGATCTACAAGCGCCATCTTCGCCGCGACGTGCAGGAAGCCGGCCATGTTTCCTTCACCCGGCGCATGGCGACGACCTTTGATTTTGAGCCGTCCGACCGGGAAACCGAGCTTTACGAGAAGGTTTCCGCCTATCTGCAACGGTTTGATTCCATAGCTTTTGGGCTGCGACCCAATCAGCTTGTCATCATTCAGGCTCGCAAGATTCTCGGCTCTTCTGTCGCGGCTATCTTGGGCTTTTTGCAAACCGTGCTGGACCGCTTGCGCCGCCACCAGGTTGCTGATGTTTCGACGGTTGCCGATGTTGGCGACATCGAGGAGCTGGCGGAGGAGCTGGCTGAGACAGCCACGCTTGACGGGGAGTCCGCCGACGCGGCCGGCGACACCGGGGCGGACGACGAAAAGACCAAGGCCCCGGAGATCGACCCCGCCAAGCTGAAGGCCGAGATTGCCGAGCTGGAGTCCTACATCGTCCTTGCGCGGGAGATCGGCCCGAACGCCAAGGGCGAGAAGTTGGTCGCACGATTGCCGGAGGTGCTGGACGAGGTTGTCCGGCGTAACGGCCAGCGCAAGGTGGTGATCTTCACCGAGTCCGTCCGTACCCAGAATTACCTTGCGGCCTTGTTGGCCGAGAACGGCTACGGCAGCCAGGTTGTGTTGTTGAACGGCTCCAACAGCGACCCCGGCAGCCAGGCGCTCTATAAAGCCTGGAACGAGCAGCATAAAGGGACAGATGCGATTTCAGGGTCGCGATCTTCCGACATGAAGGCCGCGATTGTTGAGGCGTTCCGGGGTGCGGATAAATCGATCCTGATTGCCACGGAATCCGGGGCGGAAGGCATCAATCTTCAGTTCTGTTCCATCGTGTTGAATTTCGATCTTCCCTGGAATCCGCAGCGCGTTGAGCAGCGGATCGGTCGTTGCCATCGCTACGGCCAGAAGATCGACGTAACCGTCGTGAACATGCTGAATCGTCGGAACAAGGCCGAGCAGCGAGTTTATGAGCTTCTGGACAGCAAATTTAAGCTGTTTTCGGGGGTGTTTGGGGCCAGCGACGGCGTGCTGGGAGCCATCGAAAGCGGGATCGACTTCGAGCGCAAGGTGGTCGAAGCGGTGCAGCGGGGCCGCACCGAGGCCGAGGTCGAGGCCGAGTTTCGCCGCATCGAGGAGGAGCTTCAGGACCGCATCACGACCGATATGCAGGAGGCGCGGCGAAAGGTTTTCGACGCGCTCGACCGCGACGTGGTGGCCCGGCTCCGCCAACGCGGTGACGACATCCAGATCACCCTTGATGCTTTTGAGCAGCGGCTTTTGGCGGTAGCCAAGGCCGAGCTGCCGGGCGCGCAGTTTCATGCGGCGAACGGCCCGCGTTTCGACTTCGACGGCAAGACCTGGACCACGGAATGGCCCCTTGCCGATGAAAAGGGATGGCAGTTTTTCCGCTTAGCCGAGGGCACGCTGGCCGAGGAGATCGTTAATCGCGCGCGGGAGCGCAGCGCCCCAACCGCGATGCTGGCCTTCGATTATGCCGCCTATCGTGCGGCGGGTTGGCCCAAGTTGTCTAATGTCGGCCGACTTGCCGACCGCACGGGATGGCTGACGGTCAGCCTTCTCTCGATGAAGTCCGTTGATCCAGAAATCGGCCGACGCGACCGGTTAATTGTCGCGGGTTTTTGCGACGATGCAGCGGATGAGATCGACCAGGTCACAGTCGATGACCTGTTCCTGGTTCCGGCCGTGGCCTCACAAACGGCCGAGTCGCTGCCGGCAGATCGAATGGCCGGCTTCGAGGCCACGGCCCGGCAGGCTGCCCTTGCTCAGATCGAGAACGAAAGTCGCCTCTGGCTTGATGAGGAGACCGAGAAGCTGGACGCCTACGCCGACGATCTGGAGCAGGCCGCCGAACTACGGGTGAAAGAGCTGGAGACCGAGATCAAGGCCGCCAAGAAAGCCTTGCGCAGCAACACCGCCATCAGCTTGGCCGACAAGGTGCGCGAGCAGCGGCGGATAAAGAACATGCAGGAAGAGGCCGACGAGCTGAAGATGACCACCTTCAAACGGAAGAAGGACATTCGCGCCGAGATCGACGCCAAGCTCGACGCCATCGCCAACTCGCTTCAGGCGACCCCGAGCATTACGCCGATTTTGACCCTTCGATGGACAGTGAACGAATGAGCTGGCACCAGAAACTTGAATTGACCTGGATTGGCAAGGACGAACGGCCTCGCCTGGAGCCGCGCATTCTGTTGGAAGATTCGGCGCTATCTTACCACGCGAAGGAACGGCAGCACGAAGACATATTCGAAAATCGACTGATACATGGGGATAATTTGCTGGCGTTGAAGGCGTTGGAGCAAGAATTCTCCGGCAAGGTGAAGTGTATTTACATCGACCCTCCCTACAACACAGGAAGTGCGTTTGAGCATTATGACGACGGTTTAGAGCATTCATTGTGGCTGACGCTTATGCGTAACCGAATTGAATTGCTTCGGTCTTTGCTTGCACATGATGGATTACTGTTTGTTCAAATAGATGACAACGAAATGGCGTATCTAACTGTTCTTCTGGACGAAATTTTTGGCCGAAATAATCGCGTTAATGTTGTTGCGGTTAAAATGAGCGAAGCCTCTGGCGTGAAAATGTCTCACGTCGACAAAAAACTACCAAAACTAAAAGAATATATTTTGATATATCGAAAAGACATCACCCCGAAGCTTAAAATGGAGGGGATTCATGTCGGTGAGTGGAATGACGAATACAAGACTATTCTGCTTGGAATCGAAAAGACAGAAATAGATCTATTAAAAGAAATAATCGATCATGATATCTGTACATCGGATGATGTAGAGCAATGCAACGGGATTCTGAAAAACGCCTATACAGAGACGTTAGCATCCCACTTCAAGAGAGTTGGCGTCCCTCCAACTAAGCAATCTGAATTCAAGTTTGCAAATGCGTGGCGGATAATTCAAGCTGTAGGATCGTCAAGCGTCCTCGCAATGGCGAAACAACAACCTGTGAGGAATCAGGAAATCGCCGCAGGTCTTTCTGCTCGGGGTCTTATTTATCTCTATAAAACAGAGTTTGATTTTGATGCAAAGCAGCCAAGAATTCAGGTTATTTTTGCAGACCAGAACCTATTGAGAAATCCGGGAGACTTTTGGACTGATATAAAGACTACTGGGGGTGTTGGACAAGAAGGGGGTGTTCTATTTCCGAATGGGAAAAAACCGGAGGCGCTTATCCGACGAATCATCCAAATGTGCACTAACCATGGAGACCTCGTCCTCGACTCTTTTGCGGGCTCCGGCACGACAGGCGCGGTCGCCCATAAAATGGGCCGACGCTGGATTATGATAGAGCTTGGTGATCACGCAAGCAGCCATTGTGTGCCGCGCCTAAAGAAGGTCATTGATGGCGAAGACCCTAGCGGAATTACTGAGGTGGCAGGCTGGCGGGGTGGCG
Source organism: Acidiphilium sp. MT5 (assembly GCF_054767495.1). NCBI lineage: Bacteria > Pseudomonadati > Pseudomonadota > Alphaproteobacteria > Acetobacterales > Acidocellaceae > Acidiphilium > Acidiphilium sp. MT5. Next base: position 217,110 of record NZ_BAABMR010000003.1, on the reverse strand, counting down.
GCGGGTATCGCTTCTATCGCCTTGCCCCTTCGCTGCTAGCCAAGGACCGCTTCGATAACTGGGTTATCGCGCCGAGCTACAATGCTGCGATGTTGGCCGAAGCTGTGTGCAAGCTAATGGGCTTCACATATGCCCCGAGCCAGGTGCCGGAAGAATACTGGCGTCATGGTCATTCGACCGAGACAGACTTCATCTATGTCACCACGCAATCTTTGACCCATGACGCGCTGAAAAAGCTGTCGGATGAGGTGGGACCGAAGCGCACCTTACTGGTTTGCTGCAAAGCGTGGAACGGCAAGGAAAGCACCGTCCCAAATCTGACGGTGAAGAAGATACCCCAGGCGGTGCTGAAGAAGTGCGAATGGGGCCGCGATGATTACAGCCTGACGGTTGCCAGCTTGCCCGTTGCTCCGAATGTCAACGGGGCGGACGTGGATACAGACGCCGCCGACTCTGGCGTGGAGGAGGTTTGAGTCATGACCGATGACCGCATTCTTCGCCAGATCAAGGCTCGCCTTTCGTTGCGGGCACCGCAGTCCGATAGCCTCGAATTGCTGGCCCAGATCATCGACCATTCGCCGCTCAAGGAATTGGTGCTGCTGCAAAAGCTTGCGGGCACGGCCGAAATGCTGGCCGCCGTCCAGGCTCTCTTTCCCGAGGTCACGGACTTCGAGCGCGACTTCCCCTCTCTGTGCTTTGCCCTTGCCACAGGCGTCGGCAAGACTAGACTCATGGGGGCCTTTATCAGTTGGCTCTACCTGACCAATCGCTCGCGACATTTTTTCGTGCTGGCCCCCAACACGACCATCTATGACAAGCTCATCGTCGATTTCACGCCGAACACCCCGAAATATGTGTTCAAGGGAATCTCGGAATTCGCGCAGATGCCGCCCTTGTTGGTTACGGGTGAAAATTGGGAACAGGGCCGAGGCGTTCAGGGTGGTGATCTTCTCGGCGAAACCGCCATCATCAACATTTTCAATGTGGACAAAATCAACAAGGACAAGGGCCGCATCAAGACGATGCGCGAATATATCGGACAGAGCTATTTCGATTATCTGGCCGAGTTGCGTGACCTTGTACTGCTGATGGACGAGGCGCACCGATACCGCGCCAATGCCGGGATGCGCGCCGTTGCCGAGTTGAAGCCGGTGCTGGGTTTGGAGCTGACTGCCACGCCGCGGTCAACCGGAAGCAAGTCCGAGCGGTTCAAGAACGTCGTCTATGACTACAGCCTTGGCCAGGCCATGCAGGATGGTTTCGTCAAGGAACCAGCCGTTGCCACCCGTAAGGATTTCCGCCCCGATTCCGTGACGCCAGAGCAGTTGGAGTGGATCAAGCTCGAAGACGGCATCCACTGCCATGAGAACGTCAAGGCTGAGCTGGATATCTATGCCCGTTCAACCGGCCGCCCGAAGGTCCATCCCTTCATGCTGGTGGTGGCAACAGACACCACCCACGCCGAAGCCTTGCGCCAGATCATCGAGGGCGAGGAGTTCTTTGGCGGTCGCTACAAGGGCCGCGTCATCCGCATTGACAGCGCCACCAAGGGGGAAGAGAGCGAGGACGCGACCGCGCGCTTGCTGGCCCTGGAGACCGACACCACCACGGACGTTGTCATCCATGTCAACAAGCTCAAGGAAGGCTGGGACGTTCGCAACCTCTACACCATTGTCCCGTTGCGGGCGTCCGCTTCGGACATTCTGACTGAGCAGACCCTTGGGCGTGGGCTGCGCCTGCCTTACGGCACGCGAACGGGCGTTGATGCAGTCGATACCCTGACCGTCATCGCCCATGACCGCTTCGATGAGGTCATTAAGGCCGCGCGTGATCCCAATTCCATTGTCGCCATCCGCAAGACCGTGACAGTTGGCGCGGGCGGGGACGTATCCGCCGAGGGCGCGCAGGTTCTCGAAAGCCATTCATTCGTAGAAACCTCGCTGACTGGGAAAGGGTTTCCCGAGGAAACAACAGAGTTTGTCTTCGCCATTCCGGAAGAGCGCCAGGCGGCTGACTTTGCCTTGCGGCTGATCCAGGACCGCTATGAGCGGGAGCTGAAGAAGGGCATCAATCAGCTTTCCGAACCCGAGGTGCAGGCGCGCATCACGCGCGATGTTGAAGAGGCGATGGCCCCCTCGCAGGCGACGCTCGAACTTGGGCAGAAGCGGCCGGACATCGCCGCCGTGGTGCGGCAGGTGACGGCGAAGGTGGTGGAGCTGACCATCGAAATCCCGGAGATCGTGGTGTTGCCGACCCGCGAGGTGACATTCGGCTTTAACGATTTCGACCTGACCGGGCTGGACGCCATCGCCAAACAGCCGATTTCCGACGACATCATGATCCAGCGTCTCCGCGACGAGGCGCGCAGTTACCTTGCCCGCAAGAGCGAAGCGGTGCGCGAGGAGAGGGCTGAAAACTACCTGGTCCGTCACTTGGTCGATTATTCCGAGATCGACTACGACAGCCAAAGCGAGCTGCTGTTCAAGCTGTCCGAGCAGATGGTCGGGCGCTTGCGGAGCTACCTGCCCGACGAGGATGACGTTGAAAGTGTCCTGTTGGTTCAAGGCAAAGATTTGGCCCGCTTCATTTTCGAGCAGATGAAACAGCACTACTGGGAAACGCCAACCGACTATCGCGCGACCGTTGCCAAGGGATTCCAGCTTCTCCGACCGCAGGCATTCAATGTTCCGAACGACCGCGCCATATGGGATTTCCGCAAGCCTGTGGTGCCGGCCGGTGACACCAGGAAGCATGTTTTCGGCAGCTTCACCCGGTGCTGCTACCCCTATCAACGCTTCGATTCCAATGAGGAACGGGAGTTCTCGGTCATCATCGAGAGCGCAAACGAACCCGACGTCATCCGCTGGATGAAGCCGGGGCCGGGCCAATTCAGGATCGAATACGCCAGCGGCCAATCCTACGAACCCGACTTCGTGGTCGAGACGAAGACCCAAAAGCTGATTGTCGAGATCAAGGCCAAGAACGAGATGGAAGATCCGATTGTGAAGGCGAAGGCGCGTGCGGCCAGCAAATGGGTCAGCTACGCCAACGCCCACGCCGCCGAGATCGGCGGTAAGCCTTGGGCCTATGCCTTGGTCCCGCATGACGTTGTTGGCCCCAGCACGACCCTCGCGGGCTTGATGGCGCGGCACGGACTGACGGTTGCCGTAGCGACATAAGCTGTTTCCTAAATCGGCCTGCACGGCTGAATGGAACAGAAAGCCGGCATAAGGAGGTGCAAAATACCAGATTGTGCGAAACTCAAGATTTCTGCAAACCCGGCCCGCCCTAAGCAAATCATAGCGTCACACCTTGCATAAGATATGGCCGAAATAACCCGCCATTTCCAGCGGATGGGCTATGCCGACGTCAGTTCCCACGTCCAGGCATCTCGATGCCCAGTTCGGGCCGAACACTCTTCGACCTCCATTTGTGCCGCAGATTAAGTCATTGGTCCGCCTGTTCATCTAGCCGAGGCACTTCAAAAGTGTCGAATTCTATACCAGCTCCGACCCCAATCCACTTTTGCCAGGCCGCTTTGTTCCCATTCTTGCCTGGGACACGTTCGATTAACTGCCGTCGAAACAGACTGAGAAACACTTCTTTCATTGAGTTTTCAGACTTAATGCCGGTCAATTCGCGCGCTATACTATTCGTGATTTCATCGTGGTTATCAAGGTACGCCATCACCGAATCCTGTGGCGAAGCAAGTGGTGAATGCAAAATATGCACAATAACGGAAGTATCTGTCTCCTCGATCTCTGGCGTTTTGAGTCGAAGCGCCCTCATGGCTTCAAATGCGGTATTGAGACCTTCTCCGACATCCTTGTTCGGAGCATTGGGAAATTTGTTGATTAGCCGAACGAGACGAGGATTCCGGGCGGCTTGCTCGTCAAGCATGTTTTCCTTGGTGACATGGCCAGGAATTTTTCCAGGGCTTTGAACCTCGACACGGTTGTCAAAGATACGGATGTGAATGTCCGAGGCTAGGCTATAATCCCGATGGAGTACAGCATTCGTGATGATCTCGTGAAGTGTTTCGTCAGGATAGATGACTTCCTCCAAACCTTTATCCGTCAGCTTGCGGATACCCTGTATGATGTCCTTTGTCCGCGCGACGGCAGAATAAATCAAATCGTATGCGCAACCTTCTATGGTTATTGGATCTTCAGCAAGCTGATCTCTGACGCCTTCATCATTGCGGGTTTTATAGCGGTATATCTTTATCGCGGAACGTTTGGGCAGTGCTGATTGTGGCTCATCGTTAAAAAGCATGACGCCGGCAACGGTTGGCCGCCCGTTGGCAATCAATGACTGCTTGGTTAGCCACGCCTGGGGATCGCCACTCGGGATGACACCGAGCATGAACCTTATGATTGCGATCGAGTTTGTTACGCTTTCGATTGGGGCGTTCACCACATCGTCTTCAAAGCTAATTATGCCCTTGTCGAGTTCTAATCGGCGTAGTCCATCTGGGGTGTCGACACGCAGCTTTTGCGCCCCCTTCCTGACGTAGGGATACCCGTCAGACGCCTTGATTACGTCCTTTGACTTCGGAATTTCGAGGTGTAAGACATAGCCGGGTACCGATGCGCATTTCAAGAAGACGGCGTTGTAGTGCCCTCCAAGCGGCCTCATCGCCTCCAAAACCTGAATATGAGCGTTGGCCGCTTCGATGTCAGTGAAGCCACGCCAGCTTCGGACCTTCTCGTCGTTCTCGTTCCGCTCGTCTATACCGATATAGACCTCGCCGCCGGAGGTGTTGGCAAAGGCCGATACTGACTCGGTCAATTTTCCGGGTTTTATTTCGAGAGCTTTCACGTCATAGAAATGATTTTCTTCAAGGGCCAAGATCGTCTCGACTTGAGTGGGCGCAATTTCAGCTTGATCAGTCATGACTATTTAGACCTCCAGGTCGGCTATCTTTCTACTTCGAGGGATGCCTGGGTAGCAAGCTTGCCTATCCGGTTGTCACATCGACCCACTAAATGTGGGGTGCTCCCACTTGCCGGAATATAGCTCGTCGTAGGTGGGGCTGGTGGCGTCGCCGGCGATCGCGAGCAGGGAGCGGAAGGCGTTGAAGGGATAGTACCGCCGGTTGAAGCGGAAGACGAATTCGTTGAGGTAGGCTTGCAGATGTTGATGGCTCACCCCGTGATGGATCCCGAACAGCCAGGTCTTCAGATTGGCGAAGACGAGGTGGGTGATGGGCAGGAAGGCTTCGGCTTCGTCCGGATCACCGCACTCGGCGACCGCATGGTGGTCGTAGCCCCGTTTGCGAAGGCTGGCGTAGGCGCTCCAGTCATCGGTGACGACCAGTGTCCCTGTCGCCACCGCGCTCTCGACAAAGCCGCACAGCGATTGGGTCGTGCGGTCGGGCACCACAGCCAGGCGGACCCGTCCGGCATAGCGGCCGTCCTTCCTTTTGTCCTGAGCGGTGCCAGGCTTGCGGTGGCGGACCTCGACGGCGCAGGCGACGGGAACCTTGTGATGGACGCCCCGGCCTTCCCCGCGCGTCCGCCCGCCGATCCATGTTTCGTCAACCTCGACATGGGTGCTGGGCGGCCCGCCGATGCGGTTCCGGTTGGGCCGAACCATCCCGGCGCGCAGCTTGTGCAGGATCTGAAAGGCGGTCTCGTAGCGCTTCAGACCAAGCTGGCGCTGGAACTGTACGGCGGACACACCAGGCGTCTGGCTGGTCATCAGGTAAGCCGCCCAGAACCATACGCTCAGCGGGGTGTGCGAGAGTTCCATCACCGTGCCCGCCGTCAGGCCCGTGTCGTGACGGCAAGCGCCGCAGCGGAGCACGCCCGGTCGCTTAGCAACCCGGACCGGGGCAGAGAGCGTCCCGCATTTTGCACAAACGAAACCGTCCGGCCAGCGCAACTTCTCCAGATAGGCGGCGCACGCCGCATCATCGGGGAAGAGCCGCTGAAAGTCCGACAGGGACTGCGGGAAGCCGAGCTCGGCGCGATGATGAATGTCGAAATGGGCGTCAAGGTCGACCATGCCCACATACTACGGGTAGTATGCCGATGTGACAACCGGATAGGCAAGGTCTCTACTATGGACCAGCTCGATCACGTCTCCCCGCGCTGCATCTGCTCATACTATAACATCATCACCCGCTCATATCGTCTGATCACCATGATCCCTGAATGGATCATGCGGTGGATGGGCGCTGAGGGCGTCAACCGTGGTGATGGTGGTGGTGAGAAGTTGCATGGTGGGCCATGGGTTATACCAAGGCGGGCGTAAGGTCGGGTATTGGGCAGGCGCGCAGCAACCGGCTGGAATCAGAAAAGAGGGATGGCTTGGTCGCCAAATTTAATCGCGTATGCTAAACTTTGAACTTGCATTGGCTGTCCGTGAGGCTCAGCGATGGTGCTTAACGACTGCAGATACGCGCGTTGATGCGCCACGCGGACTGATATTTCATGAAAGGGATACGTCGCCACTATGATGAAACCAGCCACATCCCGGGAGATTTAATTTGAACACAGGTGTTAAAGGCGGCGAAGCAGAGGGCGGCGAGCCCCAAAGAGTTATTGAGCACGCGGAAGTTATTATCGTGCTTGGCATGCACCGCAGCGGCACTTCAGCATTTGCCGGCGCACTGAGCTTACTAGGGGTTGACCTGGGTGATGATCTGATGCCCGGCAATTTCGACAATCCAAAGGGATACTTCGAGCATAATGGCATTGTTGCAATCAATGAATCATTCCTTTGGGAGCGCGTGTCTGCTTGGGATGACCCCCGCGCCCCTCGGACGTGGAGTGCTGATCTTCCTTCCGATAAGGTCGAAAACCTACTAAAAAAAAGCTTTGGAAACAGTCGGCTTTGGGGGCTTAAAGATCCACGGATTTCGATACTGCTTCCGAGTTACATACCAATTCTAAAACGGCTTACCACCAAAATTAAAGCTGTTCTGATGCTTCGCTCTCCGACCGATGTTGCGGCATCTCTTAGCACACGAAACCAAATTAATTACGATAGAGCGGCTGCACTTTGGATCGATTATACCCTTGCGCCTTTAGAATATTTTTCTGAAGCGGACCTGACTGTAGTCTCGTACGATGAGCTTATCGATGATCCAGAGGAACTGATACGGGTGGCTGAAAGGCTTGGACTACCGTCTGTCAGTTGTGACGCTGCGCTCAGCCGGGCGCGCACCTTCTTGACTAAAACTCTCCGCCACCACCTAAGCCACCCGAACATCCAAGAATCCGCCCTGGTGACTGATAAGCAACGCAACATGCAATTGGCCCTAGATGGTTACAATGCGCTGCTTGAGGCCGTGGAATCTGGTAATAGTTTAATTCCAACAATCGATAAAATTAGAGACCTCGCGAACCAACTTGATCGAAACTCAGCCACGAATGATTATTTTGACAAAAAACTGCCTGCGCTTTATGGAACTATCAATGCTTTGAGACAAAATCAATCTGAAACATCGCATCAGGAAGAAACGATACAGTTAGAATTTTTTACAATATGTGCAAGCAACTATCTCGCATTTGCAAGCGTTCTTGCGAAATCTCTCGGGCTTGCCTACCCTGGGCGTAAATTAACAGTATTCCTGATCGATGATCTCGTTGAAAACGTGGATATCTCGGAATATCTGACCGTGCTGCCCGCCGCGGAAGTTTTGTCTGATGCCGACTGGTCACATCGGCTAGTTTATTATGACATCTTGGAGTTTTCGACGTCTATAAAACCAGCATGCTTCCTGAAGATGTTCGAGCTGGGTCATCGCAACGTTGTCTACCTCGATCCAGACATTTACGTATTCAGGCCGCTCCAGCAAGTCGCTAATGCTTTCACCCACGGTGCTGAGGTTGTCCTGACACCTCACATATTGACCCCCTACCCGGATGATCAGAAGCGTCCAGAGGATCTTGATATCCTACGAGCCGGCACGTTTAACCTTGGCTTCGCAGCTTTTGCAAATTCCGATCGCGCCCGTCACCTTCTTCATTGGTGGAATGACCGTCTCAGGTTTCAGTGTATGTCCGACGTCCGAGAAGGAACGTTTACTGATCAGAAATGGATCGATTTCCTTCCTTCTTTTGAATCTAGTGTCTATATCCTCCGCGATCCGGCCTATAACGTTGCTTACTGGAATTTGCACGAGCGATATCTTGTTTGTTCTGAAAATCTATGGGGCATAGCTCAGTCCGGACAATCGATCGTTCCGTTAGTATTCTATCACTATTCTGGTTTCGATCCTAAAAAACCCGACATTCTTTCGAAGCACCAAAACAGAATTACGGCTGAGAATTCAAGCGTTGAGGTAAAAGACTTAATTGATTTCTATAAAAATCATGTCATCAGCGCTGGCTACGAAACTTATATGCAAATCGGTATTTCGCCTCTTCGTTTTATATCTGGCGAAATTTGGGATCCGATATGCCGATCGCTCTACCGCGAATCCCTGCGGATGGGTCTCAATTTCGAATATCCGCTCAAAGACCCCGCCTTCATCGTTTGGATGGCATCGTATGGTCCCTCGGATCACGTGCCCCGTTATCTGCGTGAACTCTTTAAATTAAGGCCGGATGTGGGCGCAAACTTTCGGGACGGGCATGACCGGAGCAATCTGATTGAGTGGCTACGTCTCAATGGAAAGGAACAGCTGGGCATCGACGAGAGACTTTTGGTTCGCCTCGGGCTGATTGGTCCGCCACGAAATGTAATTGGTGTGAATTATGTGGGGTATCTCACAGCACATCTGGGGATAGGCGAAGCCGCCCGTGGGATGATTGAAGCCCTCACAATGGCCGGCATCCCTGTATCGATCCTTGATATTAGCGAAATGAGCAACAGCCCGAGAGGCGATTATGGTATCGTGAGCCGATTTACGTCTTCGGAAACAAAGCTCTATCCGATAACGATCTTGCACGTGAACGCAGATCAGTTGCCATACGTGATGCCAAAGTTGCCTCTGGGCATACAGAGCACGCTGAAAATAGGTGTATGGGCGTGGGAAACCTCAGATTTCCCAGAAAAGTGGTGCGATCGGTTTGGTTTACTCGATGAAGTCTGGGTAGCGACAAGGTTTATGGCCGACGCGGTTTCCAGAAAATCCACCATTCCAGTTTTCACCGTTCCCTATGTCTTTGGATGGAAAAGCGTAGAGTGCGATCGAGAATGGCTGCAGTCAAAATTGGTTGATATTGGGTCGGACGAATTCATATTCCTCTTTCAGTTCGATGCATTTTCAGTGCCTTTCCGAAAAAATCCGCACGCCGTGATCCGCGCATTTATTGAGGCGTTCAGGCCAGACGTGCCAGTTCGCTTACTGATTAAAACCCTAAATGGTGTGGACAATGCCACATTGATCTCCGAATTAGAAGCGCTAGGATCCGGGAGGCGTGTAACAATCTGGGATGCGCCATTATCCAACAATGATCGGTTTAAGCTTTTAGCAAGCGTTGATTGCTTTGTTTCGTTACATCGTGCCGAAGGGTTTGGGATGTCGATTGCAGAAGCCATGGCGCTCAAAAAGCCTGTTTTAGTTACAAACTGGAGCGGGATAGCGGATCTTCTCTCAACCAAGGTGGCTGCTCTCGTCGACTACACTCTTAAACCTCTAAAGCAAGACTACGGCCCTTACGAAAAAGGGACGCTTTGGGCTGAAGTTATAATCGAGGATGCTGCCGAGAAGATGCGTCGTATTTTTGAAGACACTCAATATCGAAACAACATCGGGAAATCAGCAGCTGATTTCATTCTGAATAATTTAAGTCCAGCAACTGTTGGTGCCCTGGCCCGAGAGCGATTGGAACGCGTTGTTACGTCAAAAATGCGAAATACCGCAACGTGTGAAGCATCGGCAATTCCACGGACGAAGGCATCTACGCTCTTGAGACGACTCAAAATTTTGTTGCGTATATCCTCCGATGTGGCCCGACGTCCGCTTTTTTACGCTAAGAGAATTCCGTCTGCGCTTCGTGTCTTACGGAAATCTGGCGTGCGCTCGGTGGTAGCGATATCGTTACAGCTAGTGGATGCAGATCGACCGCGTCAGTAAGAATCTAGGCGGATCGGCTATCGCTATGGCTACACGAACGACGAAACCGGCATAAGGCATGCCTTGATCGAAGGTCCGGCAGCTAATGTCGACGAGACGGATGCGCTGTTCATGCTTGGCGCGTGCGCGGCTTTCGTGTCATATTTGATTGGTAAGGGCCGGTCGGCTGGCATCCTTGGGTCGTGATTGATTTCCGGTTCGGACACAGATTGCACCCTCGGCGGTGATCAATCCGTGTCCGGTGGGGAGGCAATGGAGGGCGAGACATTCGTCGCCCTTTGGGACCCAAGCGGGACCCGGTGTCGGCAAGGCACCCTAAGTCGAGGGCTTAAAAACGCAATAAATCTCTGATAAACATCGACAAAGTTTCAAAAGTTTGTCGATGAGACACATCAATCAGAATAACGAGGACGCCATGAACTCATCTTATCACGATATTTATGCTGCGTGGCAGCGCGATCCGGAGGGATATTGGGCCGAGGCGGCGCACGCGATTGACTGGATTTTCGCTCCGACGCGGATTTTTGATCCATCAGTGGGGCCGTTTGGGCGCTGGTTTGTCGATGGAGTGATGAATACCAGTGCCAATTGCCTGGATCGGCATGTGGCTGCTGGCGCGGGTGAGCGGGTCGCGTTGATTTGGGATAGCGCGATGGAGGGGCGGGTGAGCCGCATCACCTATCGGGCGTTGCGCGACCGGGTGGCGAAATTGGCCGGGGCGTTGGCGGCGCGCGGGGTGCGCAAGGGGGATCGGGTGGTGATTTACATGCCGATGATCCCTGAGGCGGCGATGGCGATGCTGGCCTGTGCGCGGCTGGGGGCGGTGCATTCGGTGGTGTTTGGCGGGTTTGCGGCACCGGAATTGGCTAATCGGATTGAGGCGGCGCAGCCGAAATTGGTGATTGCGGCGTCCTGCGGGCTCGAGCCGGGGCGGGTGGTGGCGTATAAGCCGATTTTGGATGCGGCGTTGGCGTTGAGCGCGCATCAGCCGGCGCATTGCCTGATTTTCCAGCGACCGGCGCTGGAAGCGGCGATGCTGGCCGGGCGGGATGAGGATTTTATGGCTGCCGAGGCGGCGGCGACGCCGCATGAGCCGGTGCCGGTGGCGGCGACTGATCCGCTTTATGTGCTCTACACATCGGGGACTACGGGTAAGCCGAAGGGGATTATGCGCGATAATGGCGGGCATGCGGTGGCGCTGGCGCGCTCGGTGCCGATGATTTTCGATGTGCATCCGGGCGAGGTGATGTGGACGGCCTCGGACGTGGGTTGGGTGGTGGGGCATACTTATATTGTTTATGCGCCGCTGCTCGCGGGGGTGACCTCGGTGATGTATGAGGGCAAGCCGGTGGGCACGCCGGATGCCGGGGCGTTTTGGCGGGTTTGTGCCGAGCATGGCGCGAAAACCTTGTTTACCGCGCCGACGGCGTTGCGCGCGATCAAGCAGCAGGATGCGACCGGATCGCTGCTCGCGCATTATGATTTATCGCGGTTGCAGGCGTTATTTTTAGCCGGCGAGCGGTGCGATCCGCCGACGGCGGAATGGATTGCCGGGCTATTGGGTAAGCCGGTGATTGATAATTGGTGGCAGACCGAGACCGGCTGGCCGATTAGTGCGCGGTTCCGGGGGTTGGGGCTGACGCCGTTCAAGCCGGGTTCGGGCGGACGGCCCTGCCCTGGCTATGATGTGCAGGCGTTGGATGCGCAGGGTGTGCGGATGCCGCCGGGCGAGGTTGGGGCGCTGGCGATTAAGCTGCCGCTGCCGCCGGGCTGCGCGCCGAGCCTGTGGCAGGATGATGCTGGTTATCGGCGGGCTTATTTGGACGCGCTGCCGGGCTGGTATCGCACCGGCGATGCGGGGGCGGTGGATGAGGATGGCGATATTTGGGTGATGGGGCGCACCGATGATGTGATTAACGTCGCGGGGCATCGGCTTTCGACCGGGGCGATGGAGGAGGTGTTGGCGGCGCACCCGGATGTAGCGGAGTGCGCGGTGATTGGGCGGCATGACGCGATCAAGGGCGAGGTGCCGCTGGGGCTGGTGGTGTTGAAGGCCGGGGTGACGCGGACGGATGCGGAGATTAGTGCGGAATTAGTGGCGCTGGTGCGCGAGCGAATTGGCCCGGTGGCGGCATTTCGCGACGCGCTGGTGGTGCAAAGACTGCCCAAGACCCGGTCCGGCAAGATTTTGCGCGCCACGATGAAGCAAATGGCAAACGGCCAGACGCCGCTGGTGCCGCCGACGATTGAGGATGCGGGGGTGCTGGAGCAGATTGCGGGGGTGCTCCGGGCGGGGTGATTGGGGCGGGGTGACGATTGGTAACCGAATGGCGCCCAAAACCCAAAGGCGTAAAAGCGAATGATTGGGTTGATTTTTTGACACATGGCCCTTGAATGCCATACCGATCCCAACTGATAAGCGCGGCAGAGACTTTTTTGGCTGCAGAATTCCGTGCGTCTTGGTCGAGAATAACTTAACATGCTTGTGATGCCCAAAGCATACTTCATTACTCATCCGGACGTGCAAATTGATCCAGCAGTGCCGGTTCCGGAGTGGCCATTATCGTCGCGTGGTCGGCACCGCATGAGTCAGATTTTGGCGCAACCGTGGGTGGGTGGACTTCGCAGCATTTGGTCTAGTTCGGAGCGAAAAGCACGCGACGGCGCTGCGATTCTCGCTGATGGGTTAGGTTTGTCGGTAGCCGAATTGGCCACATTGGGAGAAAACGATAGATCGGCAACCGGATATCTACCACGATCAGAATTCCAAGCCGTGGCCGAGCTATTCTTTGCTCATCCCGAAACAAGCGTGCGGGGCTGGGAGCGTGCGCTCGACGCGCAGGATCGCATCATAGCCGCTGTCAATCAGGCATTGGCCGCCTCCGAAGCAGGAGGAGACGTAGCCATCGTGTCGCATGGCGGCGTTGGAACTTTACTGCTTTGCCACCTGAAAGGTTGTTCAATAGGAAAGGAACATGACCAACCTGCGAATAACGGGGGAAATTATTACGTTTTTGATATTGAAAATCGCACACTCTGCCACGGATGGAAGCCAATCGACTAATTGTTATTGCTGATCTATCGTGGTGGCTGACTGGAAATTAAGGTGAGCAATGTTTGTTGTTTATGATTTTCTATTGGTTGCGAAGTCAATGTAGGATCAAGTGACCTGGACTGAGATCACTCGGCGACATCAGACAGGAGCGCGTTGCTGTATGCAAGCGACAGCGCGGCTTGCCGGTGCATCCAGCCAATTCATGATTTTCTCGAAGGCTTTGGCGTCCGCATAAAGGGTGGTTTGATCGAGGAGAATGTTTTTTGCGGCTTTGACGGCGGAGGCCAGCATGAATTGCGAGCGGTTGGTGCCAACGAGTTCCGCCGCCTGATCGATCAGCGCCCGATCCTGCGTGCGGGCGCGCAGGTGGATATTGACCTCGGCGGTGGCGGATTGTGGTTTCATGGGCAAGCGATGGATAGATGTGGAGCCATTGTCAACACATATGCGGCTTGGGGTGTTTGGAGGCTGGGCGGGTATGGCTTGTCAGCATCGATCTTTGATTGGATCATCGCCTATGGGTTTTGTTGAGGGGATACGCGCATGATTATCCGGCGATTGGCTTCGTGTGATTCGATTGAAGCTATTACCGCTCTATTGCATGATGCTTATGCCGAGCTGGGCCGGATGGGCTTGAATTATACGGCGGTCGATCAGACGGATGAGGTTACGCGCGAGCGGATCGCGCGCGGAGACTGCCTTGTTGCCACCGAGGACGATCAACTGGTCGGCACGATCATGTTTACGGAGCCAAGCCGAACTTGGGGCGGCACGCCGTGGTATCGGCGCGCTGATGTCGCGGTTATTGGGCAATTTGGTGTGCATCCGCGTTATCAGCGGCGCGGCGTTGGCGTTCGTTTATTGCGGGCCGCAGAGCAGCTGGCTGTTATGAGCGGTGCCAAGGAACTTGCCCTCGATACAGCGGAAAGCGCCGGTCATCTGGTTGCTTGGTATCAGCGCCAGGATTTCCGGTTTATTGAGTATGCTCAATGGGAGGGCAAGACTTATCGCAGCGTGATTATGAGCAAGATGGTTGAGTGAACTTGATTTTTTTAGAGGGGCCGGATCGGGCAAGACGGGGTCCGTAGGCAACCGCGTAGGTGCTCCGGTAAGTAGACGATATAGTGCCGGAAAGATTTAGTTTTATCTTCACTCATAAAAATTGTGCATTTTACGTTGTCCAAAGCAATTCGCGGCGAACCAATCCATTATTTAGTTCGATGGTGGTTAGACCAGCTCCGTCTGCGCGAGATTTAACCGCGCACATTGCACGAAAATTGCTATGGAGAAACTATGTGTTCGGCGAATCTGGTGCCAAAACCAGTTTATTACCTTGGTCAATGAACCGATAATGACGAACGAGCGACGGGCAGCAATGGGGATCATTTGGTCCATATTCTAGCGAGTGGGCGCTCACCTCACCGTTTTTAATGAATACTGATTGTTCCATCGCCGTCGAGCGGTGCGGGATAACAACCATTGTCCCGCCATCATCGTAAAACGCGAGAAAATCGGAGTACCAGTTATTACCACCACCACAACCCTCTACGCCAAATGGCATAACAGTGATTAATTTACTCGATCCTTTAATATATCCAGAAATCATTTTGGATTTATCAATACTCACTTCACAAGTTTGGTTTTGACCTCTGAGGTAGGCTAATATTTGGGCCGAAGAAATTGCTGCATTGGCCGTTTTGGTCGTGCTAATCACCAGACCAAGGCCTGAACTGGGCCCCGAAAATGGGACCAGGGGCTTAATTGGAAGATGCGTCGCTCAGTTGTGGTAAACGGAGCGAATTATGAGCAAAACGAGACGGACGATTGATGCGGCGTTGAAGGCGAAGATTGCCTTGGAGGCGTTGCGTGAGCAGGCGACGGTGGCCGATTTGGCGACCCGCTATCAGGTTCACCCGAACCAGATTTACGCGTGGAAGAAACAGTTGCAGGAGCATGCGGCGCGCGCGTTTGATCCGAAGATTGGCCAGGATGCCGAGGCGGCCTCGAGCCGGGCGATCGAGAAGCTGCACGCGAAGATCGGACAGCTGACGATTGAGAACGATTTTTTCGCAAAGAGGTTCGGCAAATGAGCGCACCGGACCGTAGAGCGAAGCTCGACCGGCACCATCCCGATCTATCGGTCCGCCGGCAATGCGAAATGCTGAATGTGGCCCGATCTGGAGTGTACCGAGCGCGTCGGCCTGCGAATGACAACGATCTGGAACTGATGCGCCGGATTGATGAATTATTCCTGCGGCACCCGTTTCTGGGGTCGCGACGGCTGGTGGCGCTGCTGAGGGCCGATGGATTGCGGGTGAACCGCAAGCGGGTGCGGCGGCTGATGCGTCTGATGGGGATCATGCCGCTGGGTCCCAAGCCGCGGACCAGCAAGCCGGATGCGGGTCACAAAATCTATCCGTATCTACTGCGGAATCTGAAGATCGATCGGGCAAATCAGGTGTGGTGCGCCGATATCACGTATCTGCCGATCGGCCGGGGATTTCTGTATCTGGTGGCGATCATGGACTGGTATAGCCGCGCGGTGCTGGCCTGGCGGGTATCGAACACGATGGATGTCAGCTTCTGCGTCTCGGCGCTGGAAGATGCGTTGGCGCGGTTCGGCAAGCCGGAGATCTTCAATACCGATCAAGGCTCGCAGTTCACCTCGGCGGAATTCACCGGTGTGCTGAGCGCTGCGGGAATCCGGATCTCGATGGACGGCAAGGGACGCTGGATGGACAATGTGTTCATCGAGCGGCTCTGGCGATCACTGAAATACGAGGATATCTACATCAAGTTCTATGCCGATGGGAGCGAGGCGCGTGCCGGGATTTCTCAATGGATGGCCTTTTACAATTATCAACGCCCCCATCAGGCGTTGAGCAATCGGGCGCCAATGGAGGTCTGGCGCGAAGAGATGATCGGCGCGCTACCGCCGATGGCTGTGGATATGACGCTGGTCCTTCGGTCCAGCTTGGACAACGCTCACGCGTTGCCCACATATCCACAGCCACAATAGCAGCAAGCAGCGTAACATAAATGGAGATCAGAACGGCGCCGCTTCCACCTTAATGCCACCCGAACTTGGTCCTCACCGCAGGGTCCAGTTCAGCCGAGAAAAGCCAAAAAATACTTTAATGCCTTGGGCATATAAATTCCCCACAAAAAATTAGCGACAAATCGTCCCGATAATTCGTACCCTGCATTAAGTCCCTTTGACAAGCGGAAAGGTTAGACGTTTTCAACCTTAATTTTTGCTATAGGTCACACTTAACCGCACTCAGCTTTGGGCGTCCAGTCGGATTGCGTTGAAACGACCCTATCCATCTTCGTGCGGCCGTTATGCCAATGGCCTGTCCGGGTCCGACCGAGCAAAGTTTTTTTGGTTCTTTTTGTTCACAAAAAGAACTTTTGCGCCTCTTTGGGGTCTGTCGGGCGCGGTGTTGTGGTGGGGTGCTTGCGTTGGGCGGTGTGATTGGGTAGTGGGTCGGTGTGCCGGCACCCCTGGAGGCCGGCTTTTTCTGTTGCATAGGAGCGAAAGATGGCCAATTTTGAAGTGATCCCGGCCGAGGTTCGCGCGCGGGCCGGCAAGGGGGTGGCGCGGGCGACACGGCGGAGTGGGATGGTGCCTGCGGTGGTGTATGGTGCGAAGCAGGAGCCGAGTTTGATTGCGCTTGATCCGCGTGTGGTGATGCGTGAGTTGAAGCGGGGCGGCTGGCGCTCGCGGTTGTATGAGATTGATGCGGCGGGGGTGAAGACCCGTGCGTTGATGCGTGATGTGCAGTTTCATCCGGTGACGGATGCGCCAGAACATGTGGATTTTCAGCGGCTTGCGGTTGGTGAGCGGGTTCGCGTGGCGGTGCAGGTGGTGTTTTTGAACGAGGCGATTTCGGTCGGGCTGAAGCGGGGTGGCGTGCTCAATGTGGTGCGGCATTCGGTGGAGGTGTTGGTTGATCCGGATCATATTCCGGACCGATTTGAGGCTGATTTGGGCCCGTTGGACATTAACGACAATATTCGCTGGCATGATTTGAAGGGCACGGAGAATACCCGCCCGACGATCATTGACCGTGATTTTGTGATTGCGACGGTGGCGTCGCCGACGGTGATTGCTGAGGCGGCGCCGGACCCGAATTCGCAGGTGGCGGCAGCGGCGCCGGCGAAGGGCAAGGGCGGCCCGGCGAAGGCGCAGGCACCGGCGGCGCCGGCGAAGGGGGGTGCGGCGAAGGCGCCGGCCAAGCCTGCTGCGAAGAAGTAGTTTTGGGCTTCGGCCATGCTGCTCTGGGTCGGTCTTGGCAATCCCGAAGCGGGGATGGCGCGGAACCGGCATAATATTGGGTTCATGGCTGTTGATGTGTTGGCTGACCGCCACGGTTTTGCGCCGTGGCGGCGGCGTTTTTCCGGATTGGTGACTGAGGGAAGTTTGGGGGCGGAGCGGGTGATGCTGCTCAAGCCGCTGACTTATATGAATGCGTCCGGGCGGGCGGTGCAGCCGGCGGCGGCGTTTTTTAAGCTGGCGCCGGGGGCGATTACGGTGTTTCACGACGAGCTTGATTTGGCGCCGGGCAAGGTGCGGGTGAAGCGCGGCGGCGGGGCGGCGGGGCATAATGGCTTGCGCAGCATCGATCAGGTTTTGGGCACGCCGGATTATCAGCGGGTGCGGTTGGGGATTGGCCATCCGGGCGATAAGGCGCGGGTGACTGGGCATGTGCTGGGTAATTTTGACCGTGCGGATGAGGATTGGCTGGTGCCGATGCTGGAGGCGGTCTCGGAGGCGGCGGGGCTGTTGGCGGCGGGGCAGAGCGAGGCGTTCATGACCAAGGTTGCGCTGTTGCAGCAATCATCGGCGGATTGACGGGGGCGAAGGGCGGTTATGGGTTTTAATTGCGGGATTGTCGGGCTGCCGAATGTGGGCAAATCGACCTTGTTTAATGCGTTGACCGCGACGGTGGCGGCGCAGGCGGCGAATTATCCGTTTTGCACGATTGAGCCGAATATTGGGCGGGTGGCGGTGCCGGATCCGCGCCTGGCGGCGCTGGCCACGATTGGTAAATCGGTGAAGATTGTGCCGACCAGTTTGGAATTTGTGGATATTGCCGGGCTGGTGCGGGGCGCGGCGAAGGGCGAGGGGCTGGGCAATCAGTTTCTGGCGAATATTCGCGAGGTGGATGCGATTATTCATGTGCTGCGCTGTTTTGAGGATGATGATGTGACCCATGTGGAGGGGAGCATTGATCCGCTGCGGGATGCGGAGACGGTGGAGACGGAGCTGATGCTGGCGGATTTGGACTCGCTGCAAAAGCGGGTGCCGAATTTGCAGAAGAAGGCGCGGGGGAATGATCGGGCGGCGGCGGCGGAGTTGGCGCTGATGGAGCCGATTTTGGCGGCGTTGGAGGCGGGCCGACCGGCGCGCAGCGCCGTGCCGCCGGGGGAGGAAGAGGCGGTGCGGCGGTTGAATTTGCTGACCGCGAAGCCGGTTTTGTTCGTGTGCAATGTGGAGGAAGGCTCGGCGGCGACGGGCAATGCGCAATCGGCGCGGGTGGCGGCGATGGCGCAGGCGCAGGGGGCGCGGGCGGTGGTGGTGTCGGCGGCGATTGAGGCGGAGGTTGCGCAATTGCCGGAGGCGGAGCGGGCGGAGTTTTTGGAGGGGTTGGGGCTGGCGGATTCGGGGCTCGATCGGGTGATCCGGGCGGGGTATGCGCTGCTGGGGCTGGTGACCTATTTCACGGTGGGGCCGAAGGAGACGCGGGCTTGGACGATCCCGCGCGGGACCAGCGCGCCGGCGGCGGCGGGGGTGATCCATGGCGATTTCGAGCGCGGCTTTATTGCGTGCGAGACGATTGCTTACGCGGATTACATTGCGTTTCAGGGCGAGGCTGGGGCGCGCGAAGCGGGTAAGCTGCGAATCGAGGGGCGCACCTATGTTGTGCAGGATGGAGACGTGCTGCTGTTTCGCTTTAACGTGTAGTGGGCTGGGGGTTGGGGCGTGAGCGCCGTCCGGGTGACGGTGCTGCTGCCTTTGCCCTTTGACCATCCATTTGATTATGCGCTGCCGGATGGGATGGTGCTGCGTCCGGGTGATTTGGTGTCGGTGCCGCTGGGCAGGCGGATTGTGGTGGGCGCGGTGTGGGATGATGCGCCGGACGCGACGCTGGAGGATGGGGCTTCGGCGCGGCTGAAAGAGGTGGCGGCCAAATTGGAGGCCCCTGCCCTGCCTGCGGATTTACGGAAATTCATTGATTGGGTGGCGCAATATACGATGGCGCCGCGTGGGGCGGTTTTGGCGCTGGCGCTGAAGGCGAATTTGCTGGCGCCGGTTGGGTTGGCGCGTGGGTCGCGGCGGGCGGAGGCGGCGCAGCCCGATCCGGATTTTCCGGGGCCGGTCTTGTCAGCCGCGCAGGCGCAAGAGGCGGCGCGGTTGCAGGCTTTGGTGCAGGCGCGGGATTTCAGTGTGACATTGCTGGAGGGGGTGACCGGCTCGGGCAAGACGGAAGTTTATTTGGAGGCGGTGGCGACGGCGCTGCGCGGCGGCCAGCAGGCGTTGTTGCTGCTGCCGGAGATTGCGCTGTCGGCGCAGTTCACCGCGCGGCTCGCGGCGCGGTTTGGCGCGGCGCCGGCGGTTTGGCATTCGGCGCTCAGCCCGGCCAGGCGGCGGACGACGTGGCGCGGGGTGGCCGCAGGACGGATTTCGCTGGTGTTGGGCGCGCGCTCGGCGTTGTTTTTGCCGTTTGCTGATTTGGGCGTGGTGATTGTCGATGAGGAGCATGAGGCGGCGTATAAGCAGGAAGACGGGGTGATTTATCACGCGCGCGATATGGCAGTGGTGCGCGCGCGATTGGCGGGGTGTGCGGCGATTTTGGCCTCGGCCACGCCATCGCTCGAATCATCGGTGAATTCGGCGCAGGGGCGCTATCGGCATGGGGTGTTGGCGGCGCGGCATGGCGGGGCGGCGGCGCCGATGATCGAGACAGTGGATTTGCGGCTGGCACCGCCGGAGCGGGGGCAGTTTTTATCGCCGGTATTGATCGAGGCGATGGCAGCGACCTTGGCGGGCGGGGCGCAGGCGATGCTGTTTTTGAACCGGCGGGGTTATGCGCCGTTGATGCTGTGCCGACGTTGCGGGCATCGGGTGTCGTGCCCGAATTGCACGGCGTGGCTGGTGGCGCATCGGGCGCGGGATCGGCTGCTGTGTCATCATTGCGGGCATACGATCCGGGTGCCGACGCAATGTCCGTCCTGCAAGGCGGCAGAGAGTTTGGTGCCGATTGGGCCGGGGGTGGAGCGGATTGCCGAGGAGGTGCAGGCGGTGTTGCCGCAGGCGCGGCAGCTTTTGATGACCAGTGATGCGATTGGCTCGGCGGAGCAGGCGCAGGCGGCGGTGGGTGCGATTGAGGCGGGTTCGGTGGATTTGGTGATTGGCACGCAGATGATGGCCAAGGGCTGGCATTTTCCGAATTTGACGCTGGTGGGGGTGGTGGATGCGGATTTGGGGTTGGCGGGCGGTGATTTGCGGGCGGCGGAGCGCAGTGCGCAGCTTTTGCATCAGGTGGCGGGGCGGGTGGGGCGCGCCGAGCAGCCGGGGCGGGCGTTGTTGCAGACCTATCAGCCTGAGCATCCGGTGATGCAGGCGTTGGCGAGCGGGGATTTGGCGGGGTTTCGCGCGGCGGAGGCGGATTTGCGGCGCCCTGGCCATTGGCCGCCTTTTGGCCGGTTGGCCGCGTTGATTGTGACGGCGGATGAGGCGGAGGCGGTGACGGCTGCCTGCCGGGCGTTGGCGATGCAGGCACCGGTGCAAGACGGGCTGGTGGTGCTGGGGCCGGCACCGGCGCCGTTTGCGATGTTGCGGGGGCGGCATCGCTGGCGGTTTTTGCTGAAAGCCGAGCGCCGGGTGGCGGTGCAGCCGGTGTTGCGCGACTGGTTGGCGCGGGTGCGGTTGCCGCGATCGGTGCGGATCATCATCGATATCGATCCCATCTCGTTTTTGTGATGTGTGGTTGCGCGGTGGGGAGGGCTGTGCTAGTGCCCGCTCGCCGCACGGAGACGCGGACGGGTAGCTTTTGCCCGCATCTCAACGGTCCGCTTGGCTCCGGGATGGTTCCGGCGGGTGGAAATATTGGTGGAAACGCTACGAAAGGCCGCGCGTGACAGAAGTCGCCATGGATGACATCGCCTCGACCCTCGCTGAGCGCTATGCGACGGCGCTGTATGCGTTAGCGGATGAGCGGAAAATTCTTGATCGGACCATTGAGGAAATGGACGCGCTGGGCCGGTTGATTGCGGAATCGGCACCGCTGCGCCGGTTGCTGGCGGTGCATATGATCCCGCTCGATCAGGTGAAGGCGGCGTTGGACGCGGTGCTGAGCGGGCAAGGGTTTGGTGATTTGGTGCGCCGGTTTGTCGCGATTGCGGCGGATAATCGGCGGCTGGCGGATTTGGCGGAATTGGTTTCCGGGTTTGCCGCTTATGCGGCGTCGCGGCGGGGAATTGTGGTGGTTGAGGTGATCTCGGCGCATCCTTTGGCCGATAGCCAGCGCGGCTTATTGACGGCGCGGCTGGCGGAGGCGGGTTATGGACGGGTGACGCTGCGCGAGCGGGTTGATCCGGGTTTGCTTGGAGGGCTGGTGGTGAAAATCGGCTCTAATTTATACTACACAAGTTTGAAATCACGTTTGCAGCGTCTGCGATACGCTATGAAGGGAGCTAACTAATATGGAGATCCGCCCAGCCGAAATCTCCGAGATCCTGAAACAACAGATTGCCGGGTTTGATACTGCGGGTGATGTTGCGGAAACCGGTCAGGTTCTCTCGATTGGCGATGGTATTGCCCGGGTGTTTGGCCTGGCGAACGTGATGGCCGGTGAGCTGGTTGAGTTCCCGAATGCCGGGCTTAAGGGCATGGTGTTGAACCTTGAGCTTGATAATGTCGGAATCGTGGTGTTTGGCGAGGACCGGACGATCCGCGAGGGCGACACGGTGTTGCGCACCAAGCAGATTGTTGATGTGCCGGTGGGGCGCGGTTTGCTGGGCCGGGTGGTTGATGCGCTGGGCAATCCGATTGATGGCAAAGGCCCGATTGCGAGCACCGAGCGCCGGCAAGTTGAGGTCAAGGCGCCGGGGATTATTCCACGGCAATCGGTAACCGAGCCGATGCAGACCGGGATTAAATCGATCGATTCGCTGATTCCGGTGGGGCGCGGCCAGCGCGAGCTGATTATTGGCGATCGTCAGACCGGCAAGACGGCGTTGGTGATCGATAGTTTCCTTAACCAGAAAACGATCAATCAGGGCGACGACGAGAGCAAGAAGCTCTACTGCATTTATGTGGCGATTGGCCAAAAGCGCTCGACCGTGGCGCAATTGGTGCGGGTGCTCGAGGAAAATGGCGCGATGGAATATTCCATTGTGGTCGCCGCGACCGCGTCCGACCCGGCGCCGATGCAGTTTTTGGCGCCCTATACTGGCTGCGCGATGGGTGAGTTTTTCCGCGATAACGGCATGCATGCGCTGATTTGCTATGATGATTTGTCCAAGCAGGCGGTGGCGTATCGGCAAATGTCGTTGTTGCTGCGCCGCCCGCCGGGCCGCGAGGCTTATCCGGGCGACGTGTTTTATTTGCATTCGCGCTTGCTCGAACGGGCGGCGAAAATGTCCGACGAATTTGGTGCGGGCAGCTTGACGGCGTTGCCGATCATCGAGACGCAGGCGGGCGATATTGCGGCGTATATCCCGACCAACGTGATTTCGATTACCGATGGGCAGATTTTCTTGGAGACCGAATTATTCTTCAAGGGTATCCGGCCGGCGGTGAATGTTGGTAACTCGGTGTCACGCGTGGGCTCGGCGGCGCAAATCAAAGCGATGAAGCAGGTGGCTGGTAAGATTAAGCTGGAGCTGGCGCAATATCGTGAGATGGCGGCGTTTTCGCAATTTGCCTCGGATTTGGATGCGGCGACGCAGAAATTGCTGGCGCGTGGTGCGCGGTTGACCGAATTGCTCAAGCAGCCGCAATTCAGCCCGATGGCGGTTGAGGAGCAGGTGGTTTCACTGTTCATTGGCACGCGCGGCTATTTGGATGCGGTGGCGATCAACCGGGTGGGTGATTTCGAGCGGCTGTTGCTGTCGGAATTGCGCGGCGACGGGGCCGATATTTTGGCGGCGATCCGCAATGATCGTGAGCTGAAGAAAGAGACCGAAGCCAAGCTGATCAGCTTTGTTGAGAATTTCGCGAAAAACTTCGCATAAGGCGCTGCACAGACCATGCCCAGCTTGAAATCGCTTCGCAATCGGATCGGCAGCGTCAAATCGACGCAGAAGATCACCAAGGCGATGAAAATGGTCGCCGCCGCGAAACTGCGCCGTGCCCAGGCGCAGGCCGAGGCGGCGCGGCCTTATGCGGCGCGGATGGCCGAGATGATGGCGGCATTGGCGGCGGGGGCGGCGGATAATCCCGATGCGCCCGCGTTGCTGGTGGGCACCGGGCGGGACCGCACGCATTTGCTGGTGGTGATGACCGCTGATCGTGGTTTGGCGGGGGCGTTCAATACCCAGGTGGCGCGCGCGGCGCGGCAGCGGGCGTTGGCGCTGGAAGCCGAGGGCAAGAAGGTCAAGATTTTTGCTGTGGGCCGCAAGGGGCGTGATTATCTCAAGCGCGATCTGGCCGACCGGATGATTGGCGATGTTAATTTCGTTGGCCGCAAGAGCATTGAGTTTACCGACGCCGAGGCGATTGCCCAGCGTTTGGTGAGTGAGTTCGAGCAAGGCAATTTTGATATTTGCACGCTGTTTTACAATCATTTCGTCTCGGTGATTGCGCAGCGCCCGACCATGATGGCGTTGATCCCAACCCATCAGCCGGGAATTGCCAATGATAATCGGCGCTCTGAGACCGGCCAGCGCGCGATGCCGACTGAGGATTACGAGATTGAGCCGGATGATGGTTCGGTGCTCGATGCGCTGCTGCCGCGCAATCTGGCGGTGCAGATTTACCGCGCCTTGCTCGATAGTGCCGCCGGTGAGCATGGCGCGCGGATGACCGCGATGGATAATGCCAGCCGCAATGCTGGCGACATGATCAACCGGCTGACCTTGAACTATAACCGAACCCGCCAAGCCAATATCACACGCGAACTGATCGAGATCATCTCGGGCGCGGAAGCGCTCTGATTTCGCTCTGCAGGACTGACAGGAAACCGATAGATGACGCAAACTAATACTGTGCAAAATAAAACGGGCCGGATTACGCAGATTATGGGCCCGGTGGTGGATGTGCAATTCGAGGGTGAGCTGCCGTTCATTTTGAACGCGCTGGAGGTCAAGATCGGCGATCGCCGGTTGGTGCTGGAAGTGGCGCAGGAAATTGGCGAGCGCACGGTGCGCTGCATCGCGATGGATAGCACCGATGGTCTCGCGCGCGGGGCGTCGGTCACCGATACCGGCAATGCGATTGCCGTGCCGGTCGGGCCGGAGACGCTGGGGCGGATTCTCAACGTGATTGGCGAGCCGATTGATGAGCGCGGGCCGATTGGTGCCAAGCAGACCATGCCGATCCATCGGGATGCGCCGGCGTTCGATGAGCAATCGACCTCGGCGGAAGTGCTGGTGACCGGCATTAAGGTGGTGGATTTGCTGGCACCTTATTTGAAAGGCGGCAAAATCGGGTTGTTTGGCGGCGCGGGCGTTGGCAAGACGGTGCTGATCCAGGAGCTGATTAATAATATCGCCAAGGGCCATGGCGGCGTTTCGGTGTTTGCCGGGGTGGGTGAGCGGACCCGCGAAGGCAATGATTTGTACCATGAAATGATCGATGCCGGGGTGATCAAGCTGGGTGATAACACCACCGAAGGCTCGAAAGTGGCGCTGGTCTATGGCCAGATGAACGAGCCGCCGGGTGCGCGTATGCGCGTTGGGCTGTCGGGCTTGACCATGGCGGAATATTTCCGCGACCAGGAAGGGCAGGATGTGCTGTTCTTTGTGGATAATATTTTCCGCTTTACCCAGGCGGGTGCAGAAGTCTCGGCGCTGCTGGGGCGGATTCCCTCAGCGGTGGGCTATCAGCCGACGCTCGCAACCGATATGGGCGCGTTGCAGGAGCGGATTACCTCGACCAAAAAAGGGTCGATCACCTCGGTGCAGGCGATTTACGTGCCGGCGGACGATTTGACCGATCCGGCGCCCGCGACCTCGTTTGCCCATTTGGACGCGACCACGGTGTTGAACCGGGCGATCTCGGAGAAGGGCATTTATCCGGCAGTGGACCCGCTGGATTCGACCTCACGCTCGCTCGACCCGATGATTGTTGGTGAAGAGCATTATAATACCGCGCGCGAAGTGCAGAAGATTTTGCAAACCTATAAAGGCTTGCAGGATATTATTGCGATTTTGGGCATGGATGAATTGTCCGAGGATGATAAATTGATCGTCGCACGGGCGCGCAAAATCGAGCGTTTCATGTCCCAGCCATTCCATGTGGCGGAAGTGTTCACCGGCTCGCCGGGCATTTTTGTGCCGCTGGCCGACACGGTGCGCAGCTTCAAGGCGATTTGCGCGGGCGAGTATGACCATTTGCCGGAAGCGGCCTTCTATATGGTTGGCACCATCGAGGATGCGGTGGCCAAGGCCGACCAGATGAACGCGAAGGTTTGATCGGGACATGCCTGTTGCCCTCGATATATTGAGCCCGGAACGGCGCTTGCTGGCGCAGGACGTGGATATGGTGGTGATCCCCGGCGTGGAGGGGGATTTGGGCGTGCTGCCCGGTCATTCCAAACTGATCACCGTGCTGCGGCCTGGCTTGATCGATTTATATCAGGGCCAAGCGATGATTGATCGGTTTCTGGTGCGCGGCGGCTTTGCCGAGGTCACCGAAACCGGCTGCACGGTGCTGGCCGATGCGATTATGCGGCCCAGCGAGGTCAATGAGGCGGGCTTGCGCGATTGGCTGCGCGATTGTGGGTTGGATCAGGCCGATATTAGCGCGATGCAAGGGTTGATCGCCGGAACGCCGGGCAGTGTGGCGGCGCTGGCGGCGAGCCGGGCTGATATCGCGCCGTAACATCACGCGCGGCAACCCGGCCCCGCCCCCAGCCCTGCCCCCGGCCCCTCATTGTGATGCGCGGGGTGGTCTCATGATGTTGCGCGGGTTGCCTGTTGGTCATGATTAAGTGATACCGGCCCCGATGATTGCGCCGCCGACCAGCTTTGCCGATCTTGCCTTGCCGCGCCATCTCGCGCTGTTGGCCGGGCTTGCGCTGTTTTCCGGCATCATGGTGAAAATCATGATCGCGGTGGGCGTGCCGGATCGGCCAGATGCGCGCAAGGCGCATGCGAAAATCACGCCGAAATCGGGCGGGGTTGGGATTGTTGCCGCGTTTTTGCTCGGGATTTTGCTGTTATACCGATATGGCGAAGTCTCGCGCCTGGCAGCACCCCTGTTTTTGGGGGTGATTGCGGCGGCGTTTTTGATTGCTGCGGTTTCGCTGCTCGATGATATTTTCGATTTCCCGTTTCTGGTGAAGCTGGCGGCGCAGTTGGCGGCGGCGCTGGTTGCGGTGTGGGCGGGGCTGGCGGTGCATCATGTGGCGTTGCCGGTGCTGGGGGTGGTGCGGCTGGGTTGGGCTGGGCCGGTGCTTTCGATCCTGTGGATCATGGTTGTGACCAATGCGATGAATTTCATCGATGGGTTGGACGGGCTGGCGGCGGGGACCACGCTGATTGCGTGTTTGTTTTTGGCGGTGATTGCCGGGCTGCATGGCGGGTTTTTCGTCTATACCGCGTCCTTGCTGCTGGCTGGCGGGGTGGCGGGGTTTTTGCCGTTCAATTATCCACGGGCGCGGATTTTTATGGGCGATGTGGGGAGCCAGTTTTGCGGCTTCATGCTCTCGCTGCTGGGGATTGCGGCGACGCAGGATCAGCATGTCACGTTGTCGTTCCTGGTGGTGCCGTTATTGCTGTCCGGCGTGTTGCTGGATGTGGCGGTGACATTGGTGCGGCGCGGCGCGCAGGGGCGCAATGTGGCGCAGGCGCATCGGGGGCATTTATACCAGATTGCGCATCGGGCCGGGATGGATGCGCGCTGGATTGCCCTGATTTATTGGGGATTCTCCCTGTTTGGCGGCATTTCGCTCCTGGTGTTTTTGAGCGTCGGGTCGGTCGGGAAACTGCTCGCGCTGGCGGCGCCGGTGGTGCCGTTTGCGGTGTGGGCCTGGTGGGTGCGGGGCTTGGCGCGGCGGGCCGGGATTACCGATTGGGGTTGAGGTAGAAAATCAGCCGGGCCGGGCCGTGGCTGCGCTCGGCGAGGAGCGGATGATCGGGCAGCGGATCATCCCGGCCCATTTCGGCGGCGATCAGCGCGTCTGGCGCGAGCCAGCCGGTGCG
The DNA here is from genome assembly GCF_054767495.1 of Acidiphilium sp. MT5. Classification (NCBI taxonomy): domain Bacteria; kingdom Pseudomonadati; phylum Pseudomonadota; class Alphaproteobacteria; order Acetobacterales; family Acidocellaceae; genus Acidiphilium; species Acidiphilium sp. MT5. The sequence continues at coordinate 189,649 of NZ_BAABMR010000003.1, read as the reverse complement.
GTGCAAGGCGGCGATGGCTTGGGGCACCAGATTTTGGCCGTACGGGGGATCGAGCAGGATCACGGCGAACGGCGCGGGGGCTTGCGGCGGCGCGAGGGCGTTGGCGGCGGTGAGGCGCGATTGCGCGGTGGCGCGGCAGGCGGCGATGTTACGCTGGAGCACGGCGAGCACGGTGCGATCCTGTTCAATGAAGCCTGCGCGAGATGCGCCGCGCGACAGGGCTTCGAGGCCGAGGGCGCCGGAGCCGGCGAACACATCGAGCACCGGACGATCGACCACGCCGCCCATGGCCCAGGGGGCGTGGGCCAGCATGTCGAACAAGGCTTGGCGCACCCGCGCCGAGCTGGGCCGGGTGATGGCGCCCGTTGGGGTTTCCAGCACCCGCCCGCGCCACGCGCCGGCGATCAGGCGCAGCGCCATCAGGATTTGCGGTGGCGCTGGGCGCGCTTGGCGGCGGCGCTGGGCGGTTCGGCGGGGCGCGGCAATTGTTCGCGCAGGACTTTCGGGTTGACTTCGGCGACCGTGCGCACGGCGAGATTGCCGAGCTGGAACGGGCCGTAGGCGACGCGGATCAGGCGGGTGACTTGCAGGCCGAGGGCCGCCATGACTTTGCGAATTTCGCGGTTTTTGCCTTCGGTGATGCTAACCGAGAGCCAGGCGGTGGCACCGGAGGCGGAATCGACGTCGGCGGTGATCGGGCCGTAGCGCACGTCATCGACAATGATGCCTTGGCTGAGGGCGGCGAGGCGCTCGGAATCGACCATGCCATAGACGCGCACGCGGTAGCGACGGTGCCAGCCGGTGCTGGGCAGTTCCAGGCGGCGGGCCAAGGCACCATCATTGGTGAGGAGCAGCAGCCCTTCGCTGTTCAAATCGAGCCGCCCGACGCTGACCACGCGGGGCATGTCTTTGGGCAGGCGCTCGAACACGGTGGGGCGGCCGGCGGGATCGCGATGGGTAGTGAGCAGGCCGTCCGGCTTGTGATAGCGCCACAGGCGGGTGCGCGCCGGTTCGCCGATCAGCGCGCCATCGACCGCGATTTGATCGCCCGCGACGATAAAGGTGGCGGGATGGGTGACGGGCGCACCGTTGAGCACGACGCGGCCCTCTTCGATCATGCGTTCGGCGTCACGGCGGCTGGCGACGCCGGCGCGGGCGAGATATTTTGCCACCCGCTCGCCGACGGGTGCGGCTTCGTTGACGGTGGGTTGGGTGGGGGTGGGTTTGGTCATTGGGCGGCCCCGATGAAGGCGGCGAGCAGGCGGTGATCGCCCGGATCGATCTGGAATTCAGGATGCCATTGGACTCCGAGGCAAAACCGATGATCAGGCGATTCGATGCCCTCGATCACGCCATCTGGCGCGCGGGCATTGACGATCAGGCGCGGGCCGGGATCGGCCACGGCTTGGTGATGGGCGGAGTTGACTGCCATTTGGGTGACACCCGTGATCGCGGCGAGGCGGGTATTGGGGGTGATAGCGATGCTGTGGCTGGGTTGATCGCGCGGGTTGGGCTGTTCATGGGGCAGTGCGTTGGGCACGGCATCGGGAATATGTTGGATCAGCGTGCCGCCGAGGGCGACGGCGAGGAGTTGTTCGCCGCCGCAAATGCCGAGCACCGGCATGTTGCGGGCGAGCGCGCCGTGCAGGAGCGCTAATTCGGCGCTGGTGCGGCTGGGTTTGAGGGCGACCGATTGGTGGCGCTGATCGACGCCGTATAAAGCGGGATCGACATCAAACGCGCCGCCGGTGATGATCAGCGCATCGAGCCGATCGAGATAATCGCTGGCGAGGGCGGCGAGATGCGGCAAGGCGAGCGGCAGGCCGCCGGCGGCGGCGATGGCGTCCGCGTAGTTGCAGCGGAGCGCATACCAGGGGAATTTGGAGTATCCGCCGGGCGCCTCGGCATCGAGGGTCAGGCCAATGGTCGGACGATGGGTCATCGCGCGGTCTAGACCGGCAAGCCGGGTCGAGGCAAGAGAAGCGGATGACGCCCATGCAGCTTGCCTTGCTGGAAGCGCGCGCGGCCGCCTTGCGGGGCGAGGTGCCGGTGGGCGCGGTGTTGACCGATGCGACGGGGTTGGTGCTGGCGGCGGCGGGCAACCAGGTGGAGGCGTTGGCCGACCCGACGGCGCATGCCGAGATGCTGGTGCTGCGGGCGGCACGGGCGGCGTTGGGGGGGGGGAAATTTTTGCCGGGCTGCACCCTCACCGTGACATTGGAGCCCTGCCCGCTTTGCGCAGCGGCGCTCGCGCTGCATCGGGTCGAGCGGGTGGTGTTTGGCGCGTATGATCCGAAATCGGGCGGGGTTGAGCACGGGCCTCGGGTTTTTCAGCATCCGACCTGTCATCACCGGCCTGAAGTGGTGGGGGGCGTGGAGGAGCGCGCGGCGACGGCGCTGCTGCAGGAATTTTTTGCCGCGCGGCGTGACCCGGCAAATTCTGCCGAGCGTTAACCGAATAGTTATTTTCGTCGGCCATTCTGCGTTCACGGCAAAAACGTCGTAACCGCAGGAATCGCTAATGCCCGAGTTTGACTATGCGCCCCCCCGAGCTTCGATGGCTGATCGGCACCGTGTCAGGACCGGCTCATGAACAAATTGCTGGACAATTTGCGTGGGTTGGGCCGCACCAAGCTAGCCGCGTTGGCGGGCATTGCCGTGGCGGTGCTGGCCTTGATGGCGGCGGTGGCGCTCAGCGGCGGGGCTTCGGCCAATTCGATGCTGTATAGCGGCTTGAGCTTGGGCGATTCGGCAAAAATCGCGACGGCTTTGAAGGCGGGGCATATTCGCTATCGGCTTGCCGAGGGTGGCCATGCGATCATGGTGACGCCGGGCGCGCGCGATCAGGCGCGGCTGTTATTGGCCGAGAAAAATCTGCCCGCCGGCAATGCGGATGGGTTTGCTTTGTTCGATCATCAGAACCCGCTGACCGGCTCGTCCTTTCTGGATCGGATCAATGAGACGCGGGCGATTGATGGCTCGCTGGAGCGGACGATTACGCTGATCCATGGGGTGCGCGCGGCGCGGGTGCAGGTGGTGCTGCCGCATCGGGCGGCGTTCAGCCTGACGACTCAGCCGGCGCGGGCCAGTGTGATGCTCAGTCTGGCCGGGGCGGTGCCGCTTGATCAGCAGAGCGTGAATGCGATTTTGAATTTGGTGGCCTCGTCCGTGCCGGGGCTGCAGCCTGATAATATCACCATTGCTGATGATCGGGGCGAGTTGCTGGCCAGCGCGGGCCAGGCGTCGAGCCTGTTGCTCAGCGCGCATGAGGCGGCGATTCGCCGGCAAACCGAGCGGGCCTTGTCGCATCGGGTGCGCGATTTGCTGACGGCGGCGATTGGGCCGGGCAAGGCGCGGGTGGTGACCACGGTCTCGATGAATTTCGATCGCACCAATCGGCTGGCGACGCGGTATGACCCGAAAAGCCGGGTGGTGCGCAGCCGACAGACCAGCGATTCCACCAGTGACCGCGTGGATGGCCAGGACAAGACGGTTTCGGTGCAAAATAATTTGCCCGGCGCGAAGACGACCTCGAACCAGCCCAAGCGGCGGGACCGGCGCAATCGTGCGAGCCGGCTGACCAATTATGAGATCAGCAAGACGGTGGAGCATGTGGTGCATGCGGCGCCGACGATCAAACGGTTGAGCGTGGCGGTGATTGTTGATGGCGTCACCACGGTAACCGGCAAAGGGGCGAAGGCCAAGACCGTGTGGCGCCCGCGCTCTGCGGCGACGCTGGCGCAGTTGCGCACGCTGGTGGAGGCGGCGATTGGCTATGACAAGGCGCGCGGCGATGTGGTGGATGTGCAATCGCTCAGGTTTGCCCCGCCGGTGCCGATACCCGCCGGCCCTTCGATGATGGCGCGCTTGATGAGCAGCGGCGCGCTGATCCCGGTGTTGCGGACGCTGGTGACCGGCTTGATCGGGCTGGCGGCGTTATTCCTGGTGTTCAAGCCGATGCTGCGCAAGGTTTTGGATGATGCCAAGGGCAATGCGGACGCACCCCGCCTGACCGACGCGACGGAGGGTGATGCGCTGTTAGAGACCGAGGTGCCACAAGCGCCCGGCTTGCTGGGGCCTGCCATGCAGCGACTTGGCGCACCGAGCGGGCTTGAGCAGGTGATTGCGATGATCGAGGAAAATCCTGAAGCCTCGGTCACGGTATTGCGTGATTGGCTGGTTGAGGAGGTGGCAGCATGAGCGAGCAACGATTGGGCATGATTGCGGGACCGGCGCGCGCGGCGATTTTGCTGCTCGCGGTGGGTGAAGCGCCGGGAGGTAAATTATTATCACTGATGCGCGACGATGAGGTGCGCGAGATTTCGGCGGCGATGGCGGGGCTGGGCGTCGTGCCGCGTGAGACGTTGAATGCGATTTGTCAGTCATTCAGCGAGCGCATGCAGCAGGCGGGTGGGATTGCTGGGTCGTATGATGTTGCTGAGAAGCTGCTGCGCAACGCGATGCCGGCAGAGCGGGCGGATCAGATTTTGGAAGATATCAAGGGGCCTGCGGGCAAGAGCATTTGGGATAAGCTCGCGAAGGTTGATGACCAGATGCTCGCCAATTACTTGTTGGCCGAGCATCCGCAGACGGCGGCTTTGGTGTTATCGCGGCTGGATAGCGGGCATGCGGCGCGGGTTTTGAGCATTCTGCCCGAAGCGCGCACGCTTGAGGTGATTGAGCGGATGTTGCGGATCGATGGGGTGCCGCGCGAGGTTTTGGAGGATGTTGAGCGGTCGCTAAAAGCTGATTTCATTGTGAATATGGGCAAGCGCGCGGAGGCGGACCCGTTCACCCGCATGGCGGATATTTTCAATGCGTTTGATCGTCAGGTGGAAGCAAAATTACTCGGCGAGATTGAGACGCGCGATGCGCCAACGGCGGAGCGGATCCGCTCGTTGATGTTCACCTTTGAGGATTTGGGGCGGCTTTCACCCTCGGCGATCCAAGCGGTGCTGCGCGCGGCGGAAAAAGACAAATTGCCCGTGGCGCTCAAGGGCGCGTCCGAGAAAATCAAGGATTTGTTCTTTAATAATCTATCGGAGCGGGCAGGCAAAATGCTGCGCGATGACATCGAAGCGCTGGGGCCGGTGCGCATGCGCGATGTTGATGCGGCGCAACTCTCGATCATTGCGGTTACTAAAGAGCTTGCCGCTGCCGGTGAGATCGATATTGGACCTGGAAAGGAAGACGAACTTGTCATCTAACATCACAGAAGCGGGTGCGGATGCGCCGACGATCAACACGCCGGGACCGGCGGTGATCGCGGCGCCGGTCACGGCATCATCGGCCAACGCGCATCATGACGGGTTCGAGTCGGTGCGGCCAAGCCGCGAATTGGACGCGGTTTATGATATTCCGGTGCTGGTGAGCGCGGTGCTGGGACGAGCGACGATGCAGGTTAGTCAGATTTTGAAGCTGGGGCGCGGGGCGGTGGTTGAGCTGGATCGCAAGGTTGGTGATCCGATCGATGTGTTTGTCAATAATCGGCTGGTGGCGCGCGGGGAGATTGTGATTATCGAGGGAACCCGGCTGGGCATTACTATGACCGAAATCGTCAAATCTGATCGGGCGGGGTAGCCGGGGCCATGCGTATCCTGATTATCGGGTCGTTAGCGAGTGAACTGGGGGGTGCGGCGCGCATCGCGATGGCTCGGGGCGCACGGATCGATCAGGCCGATACGATGGGCGAGGCGCTAAGGGTGTTGCGCGGGCGAGCGCAGTTTGACTTGGTGATTGCTGATATTGCCTGCGGCATTGCCGCTTTGATCCAGGGGTTGGCGGCGGAACGGTTTGCCGTGCCGGTGATTGCGGCGAGTGCGGTGGCTGATGAGGCCTTGGTGATTGCGGCGATTGAGGCAGGGGCGCGCGATTATTTGCCGCTGCCGCCTGACCCGGACCTGATCGCGGCGATGCTGAGTGCGGTTGCCCATCATCCGGGTGAAGGCTTGATTGTTGGTGATCCGGCGATGGTGGCAGTGCTTGATCGTGCGCAGCAGGTGGCGCGCTCGGCGGCCTCGGTGTTGATCACGGGCGAGAGCGGCACGGGCAAGGAGGTTCTGGCGCTGCATATTCACCGGCAATCGGCGCGCGCGGAGGGGCCGTTTGTGGCGATTAATTGTGCGGCGATCCCCGAAGCGTTGCTGGAATCCGAGCTATTTGGCCATGAGAAAGGAGCGTTTTCTGGCGCGCTCGCGCGGCGCATTGGCAAATTTGAGGCGGCGCATGGGGGCACGTTATTGCTCGATGAAATTGCGGAAATGGATTTACGGCTGCAATCGAAATTGCTGCGGGTGCTGCAAGAGCGGGTGATTGATCGGGTGGGCGGCGACCGGCCAGTGCCGGTTGATGTGCGGATTATTGCGGCGACCAACCGCAATCTGATCGATGACATGGCGTTAGGGCGGTTTCGCGAGGATTTATTTTTCCGCCTTGGGGTGATTACCCTGAAAATCCCTTCATTGCGCGAACGACCGGGGGATATTTTACCGCTCGCGCGTTATTTTCTTGATCGGTATGCCCAGGCGAACGGGCTTGGCGATAAACTTCTATCCGAGGCGGCTGAGGCGGCGCTGCTGCGCTATGGCTGGCGGGGCAATGTGCGCGAATTGCAAAATATCATGCATCGGGCGGTGCTGTTGAGTGCCGGGGCGCTGATCGATATTGCCGATTTGGAGCTTGAGGGGGCGCCGGTGCCGACGCTGCCGGCCCCGAACGCGCTTTCATTGCCCGGGGAGGCCGTGACCCGCGAGATCGCGACGTTGGTTGGGCGGCGCATGGAGGAGGTGGAACAGGCATTGATTTTGGAGACCTTGCGCCATTGCCTGGGCAATCGCACCCATGCGGCGAATATATTGGGCATTTCGATCCGCGCCCTGCGCAATAAATTACGCGATTATGCGGCCCATGGTGCGACCGTGCCGAGTGCCGGTACCGGCATGGCGGCCTGAAGGAGAGCGCATGTTATCGAAATTGACTTGGCGTGAGGGACTGAAAAAGCTGCGCTTTGGCACCGATATTGGGCTGGCGATCAGCGTGGTTTTTATTATTTCGGTACTGATTGTGCCGCTGCCGACATTTTTGCTGGATATGGGGCTGTCTTTGTCGTTTACCGGCGGGATTTTGGTGTTGATGGTGGCGCTGTTCATTCGCCGACCGCTCGATTTTACCAGTTTTCCGACCGTGCTGCTGCTCACCACTTTGCTGCGATTGGCGCTCGATATTGCGGCGACGCGGTTGATTTTGTCGAATGGCAGCGAGGGGGTGGATGCTGCCGGGCATGTTATTGCGGCGTTTGGCGGGTTTTTGATGGGGGGTGATTTGATCATCGGCCTGATCGTGTTTGCGATCTTGCTGGTGGTGAATTTTGTGGTGATTACCAAAGGCTCCAGCCGAATTGCCGAGGTGGCGGCGCGCTTTACGCTGGATGCGATACCCGGCAAGCAAATGGCGATTGATGCGGAGTTGAATTCCGGCGCGATTGACGACATCACCGCGCGGCGGCGGCGCACTGAGCTTGAGCAGGAGAGTGGCTTTTATGGTGCGATGGATGGGGCCGCGAAATTTGTGCGCGGTGATGCGATTGCGGCATTGATTATCACCTCGATCAATATTGTCGGCGGGTTTGTGATTGGGGTATTGCAAAAGGAGATGTCGCTCGCGCATGCGGCGGCGGATTTTACCACGCTATCGATTGGTGAGGGGCTGGTCTCGCAAATTCCGGCGCTGCTGGTGTCGATTGCGGCGGGGATTGTGGTCACCAAGGGCGCGACTGAGGGCAGCGCGGATGCGAATTTGGTGGCGCAATTGGGCCGCACACCCAAGCCGCTGGGGCTGGCGGCGGCGGCGGCGTTGTGCCTGGCTTTGGTGCCGGGGCTGCCTTTCATTCCGTTCGCCGGGCTGGCGGCTTTGGCGGGGTTTGGCGCGTGGCAGCGATGGAAACATCCGCCGGCGCTCCCGAGCGATGCGGTGACAGCGGAGCCGGTTTTGACCGAGCCGCCAATTGCCGAGGCACTGAAGATCGAGCCGATCCGGCTGGAATTGGGATATGGTCTGCTGGTGCTGGCCGGGGGCGACACGCCGCGCCTGACCGAGCAGATCAAGGCACTCCGGCGGGCGATTGCGACCGAGATGGGGTTTATTTTGGCGCCGGTGCGGATTCAGGATAATATGCAGCTACCGGCCAATAGCTATGTGATCCGGATCAAGGAGATTGAGGCGGGGCGCGGGCAATTGCGCCCTGGTCAGGTGCTGGCGATGCGCGCGGGGGCGGCGCTGCCGACGATTGAGGGCGAGGCGACGACCGAGCCAGCCTTTGGCCTGCCGGCACTCTGGATCGATCCGTCGCTGCGCGAAACGGCACTGGCGAAAGGCTGCACCGTGGTGGACCCGGCGAGTGTGCTGACCACCCATTTGACCGAGATTGTGAAAGATAACATGGCGGAACTGCTCTCGTACGCAGAGACGCAGAAATTGCTTGATGATTTGCCGCGCGAGCAGCAACGCTTGATTGCGGATTTGATCCCCGGCCAAGTCACGGTGGGTACGGTGCAGCGCGTGTTGCAGGCTTTGTTGGCTGAGCGCGTTTCGATCCGGGATTTGGCCACGATTTTGGAAGGGATTCAGGAGGCGTGGACCATGCAGATCCGCGCGGTGCCCTCGATGGCGGCGCATGTGCGCACGCGCCTCGCCCGGCAATTGAGCGATGCCTATTTGGGGCCGCAAGGCTATTTGCCGCTGGTGGTGCTCAGCCCGGAATGGGAGCAGGAATTGGCCGAAGCGCTGGTTGGCCCGCCGGATCAGCGGCAATTGGCACTGCCGCCATCGCGCCTATCTGATTTGATCAAGCGGATTAGCCAAGTGTTTGAGACCGCCGCGCGCGAGGGGGAATCGCCGGTGTTGCTGACCAGTGCGATGCTGCGCAGCCATCTTCGGGCGGTGATTGAACGCATTCAGCCGGCCACGCCGGTTTTGGCGCAGACCGAGATTATGCCCCGGGTGCGCATCCGCACCATCGCGGCGATATGATCGGCCTGGCCATGGTTTGTTTGATCCTGCACACCAAGACGGATGTGCATGCTGCCCGACCAGACGGCGGGGCGATGATCCCGCCTGTCTCACTGCCATCCACGCCGAAAATCGGCTTGAGCTGTTCGCTTTTGCCCGATATTTCGCATGGAGTGCTCCGATGTTTCGACCCTGCCGCGTTCTGGTTTTGGCGACCCGGCATTGCCCTGATTTGCTCACCGCTTTGGTGGCGGCGCTGGAAAAATCCGGCGTTCATGCCGCGATTGAGAAGCTGGGTGACGAGGCCGATACCCAAGCTGACGTGCTGATTGCGGCGGTGCAGATTGGCGATGCGATCCCGGCATCGGGGATTGAGGCTGGGGTTCGCCGGGCGGAGGCGGATTTTTGGGTTTTGGTGTTGCGCGAGGACGTGGCGAGCGTGACGGCGGGGTTCATGGCGTTGAAGGCGATGCTGGGCGCATCAGGGTCAAAAGCGGGCTTGCCGGGGCGCGCAAAAGCGGGCGCCAATATCGGGCCGTGCGGTGTTGCTGTGCTGATTGATGCGCCGACGAGTGCGGCGGCGGCGCTCCAGGCGCATCGGTCGTTGAACCGGGCGGTGACGCAATTTCTGCGGCTAGAATTGATCCATGCGCCTGACATTGAGGCGGATGGCGAGGGGGTGCGGGCGGCAGCGCGCAGCCTGGCGCGGCGGATGAGCGCAAAATTGCGGCTGCATCAGCCATCGTCACGGCGCGAGGTGGTGGCGTTACGCGCGAGCGGGTGATGGGCATCGACCAGTTTTTGCAGCCGCTCGGCCAGCACATGGGTGTAGATTTGGGTGGTTGCGATATCGGCATGACCGAGCAGCATTTGCAGGCTGCGCAAATCAGCGCCATGGGCGAGCAGATGCGAGGCAAAAGCGTGGCGCAGCACATGGGGCGAGACGCGTGCGGGGTCCAGCCCGGCTTTCAGCGCGACGCGTTTGAGGATCAGGGCAAAGCCTTGACGGGTCATCGCCTCGGCGATGTTACGACCTGGAAATAAATACCGCGTGCCTTTGGCATGGTGGGCGCGCAAATCGGCGGCGGCGTGGCGGGCAGCATCCGATAGCGGGACGATGCGTTCGCGCCCGCCTTTGCCACGGATCAGCAGAACCGCCGCATCGCTCGACAAGGCGCTGGCGGGCAGGTTGAGCAATTCGGACACCCGTAAGCCGGTGGCGTAGAGAATTTCCAACCCGGCGCGGGCGAGCCGCCCTTGCTGGCCGGCGATGGCGCTGGCGGCGGCGAAGAGTTGGTCGATTTCGGCTTCGGCGAGAAATTTCGGGAGCGCGAGGCCCAGGCGCGGCGCGGTTGTTTGATCGGTCGGGTCATCGGGGCGCACGCCATCGCGGAGCAAAAACCGGTAGAATTGGCGCAGGCTGGAGAGTTTGCGCGCCTGGCTGCGCGCGGCCAACCCGGCGGCGGCGAGCGAGGCGAGATAATCGGCCACGATGCTGCGATCCGCGTTGGTGAGGCTATGGCCCGCCGCGGCGCAGAAGCTGGCGAAGGCGTCAAGATCGGTGCGGTAGGCGAGAATCGTGTTGGCGGCGGCACCGCGTTCGGCGGCGAGTAATTCCAGAAATGCTTCGATATGTCGCTCTATCGCCATGCTCTGAATGTGGTAAGCCGCGCAGGTGATGCAGCACAACCCCACCTTCCGTTCCCGCATGGCTTGTGACGCGGATGCGCCGCAACATCGCGCTCAAAATCGCAGTATTGTGCTGGTCGGCTTGATGGGCAGCGGCAAATCGGCGATCGGGCGGTTGCTCGCGCATCGGCTGGGGCTGACCTTCGAGGATTCCGATGCGGTGATTGAGCGGGAATTGGGCATGAGCATCGCCGAAATTTTTGCCCGCCATGGCGAAGCGGCGTTTCGCGGCGCGGAACGGCGGATTATTGCGACATTGCTATCGGGACCGCCGATTGTGCTGGCGACCGGCGGTGGCGCGTTCATTGATGAGCAGACCCGCGCGCTGATCCTGCGCACAGCCCGCTCGATCTGGTTGCGCGCGCCGATTGCGCTGCTGCTGAGCCGGGTGGTGGGGCGCAGCCATCGGCCTTTGCTCAATCAAGGCGACCCTGAGGCGATTCTGACCGCTCTTGAAGCGGCGCGCCGCCCGATTTACGCACTGGCGGATATTGTGATCGATAGCACCTCGGAGCCTGCCGCCATGACCGCTGACGCCGCTTTGCACGCCCTGACGCAATTCCAGCCGCCGGAGGCGATTGCGGTTGATCTGGTCGATGCGCCGTATCAGGTGCTGATTGGCGACAATATGCTGGCGCAGGCGGGGAAATATTTGATTGCGCCGTTGCCACAGCGCCGGGCGATCATTGTGACCGATCAACATGTGGCGGCGCATTATCTGGCACCGCTGCAGCAAAGCCTGGCCGAGCATGGCTTTGCCCATCAGGCGCTGATCGTGCCGCCGGGCGAGGCGTCGAAATCGATGGCGCAGTTTAGCGCGTTGATTGAGGATATTTTGGCCTGCAAGCCCGAACGGCGGAGTGCAATTATCGCGCTGGGCGGCGGGGTGATTGGGGATTTGGCGGGGTTTGCGGCGGCGAGTGCGCTGCGCGGCTTGCCGTTCGTGCAAATACCGACCTCGCTGCTGGCGCAGGTGGATAGCAGCGTGGGCGGCAAGACCGGGATTAATTCGCGGCATGGCAAAAATTTGATCGGCGCGTTTCATCAGCCGCGCATCGTGCTGATCGATATTGCGACCTTGCGCACCCTGCCCCGGCGTGAGCGCGCGGCGGGCTATGCGGAAATCCTGAAGGCCGGGCTGATTGCCGAGCCGGATTTGTTTGAATGGTGCCTGGCGCAGGGGCTTGCTTTGATCGAGGGGGATGCGGCAGCGCAGCGCCATGCGATCAGCGCGGCCGTGCGCTTCAAGGCGCGGGTGGTGGTGGCGGATCCGCATGAGCAAGCGCCGGAAAATGGCCGGGCTTTGCTGAATTTGGGGCATAGTTTCGCCCATGCGTTCGAGGCGGAGACCGGCTATGGCAGCGCGCTGCTGCATGGCGAGGCGGTCGCAATTGGCTTGGTGTGTGCGCTGCATCTCTCGGCGGTTTTGGGATTTTGCGCCCCGGATTTGGCCGAGCTGGTGGCGGCGCATCTCGCCAGCATGGGTCTGCCGCATAAAATCCCGGCGGGCAGCGTCGATCGGTTGATCGGTCATATGCGCAACGACAAAAAAATGCACGATGGCAAGCTCGCTTTCGTGCTCGTGCGCGGGGTTGGCCAGGCATTCACCGACCGGGGCGTGCCGGAGGAGGCGGTGCGGGCGACGTTGCGCGCGCGTGGCGCAAGCGATGTATAATCCGGCCTCGTTTCGCACCGAGGATCGCGTTGAAATGGCCGCGATCATGCGCGCAGCGCGGCTGCCGATTTTGGTGAGTGCGGCCGCGACGGGCCTGGAGGCAACCCATTTGCCACTTTGCTACACGCCCGAGCCTGGCCCCTATGGTCGGCTGGTGGGGCATATGGCGCGGGCGAACAAGCATTGGCACGCCTTGCGCGATGGCGCGGCGACGATGGTGATTTTCCAGGCGGATGATTTTTATGTCTCGCCAAGCTGGTATGCGACCAAGCGCGAAACCGGCCGGGTGGTGCCGACCTGGAATTATCAGGCGGTGCATGCGGCCGGCTCGGTGACGGTGATTGATGATCAGGCCCGGCTGCACGAGATTGTTTCGGCATTGACCGATCATCACGAAGCGCCACGCGCGACCCCTTGGCAGGTGGATGATGCGCCGGCGGATTACGTCGCGGCGCAGCTCAAGGCGATTGTTGGGATTGAACTCACCATCACCAGCCTGATCGGCAAGCGCAAGCTCAGTCAGAACCGGCCTTTGGCGGATCGGCACGGGGTGATCGCCGGGTTGCGCGCGGCGGGCGAGACGGGTGCTGCTTCGTTGATGCAGGCGTTGGAGGATGACGGCGCTGGATCGGCCAATCAATCTGGCCCAGCACCCAGCCTTCCACCGGATCGCTAAGGCTTGATGGCGGCGAATGGTCGGGTGGGCGATCGGGCGCGCCATTTATCACCGCGATGACATTCAGCACGCCGAGCAGACTATCGAATTGATCCTCGCCGGTAGGGCTGGGGCCGAAGCCTGAACTGATGGCGTGGTGCAAAGCGGGGCTTGGCTCGGCCTGTAGCTGCGCGAGGCTGCGTAACAAATCCGGTGCGAGGGCTTGGCGATCGGCTTGGTTGCGTTTGCTGCCGCGCAGGGTGAGGCCGAGCTGGACCAGGGCTTCGGCGGGGTAGGTTTCGGCGATGACGATCTGCGCCGGTTGCAGCAGGGCGCGAAACTCGCCCTCGAACGGCCACAGGCGCAGCTTGGTCTGGGCGGCGAAGGCCGGGAGCAAGCAATCGCGCCAGCCCGATAAGGCGGCTTTGCCGCATTGATTGGCGCCGAGGGTCCAAAATAGCGGCGCGCCGCCGGGGCGGCGGGCGGTTGGGTGATCGGCGGCGCGGCGCAAATCCTGCGGGCCCGCCAGCCCGAGCGCGTGCGCCAACGCCGCCTGATGCCCGGCGCCGGTGACGCTGGCGCGTGGATAAAATGGGCGGGCCAAGGATAGCTCGTCCAGCCTGTCGCAAACGCGAAACAACGGCGCATCGGGGGGCAAACCACGCAGCCAGGTGGGGAAATCGGTGATGCCTGCGCGCGCGGCGTAAGCGCGGGGCAATCCGAGGGGAAAATCGACACCGAAGGCGACCGGCGCGCCCGCCGCACGGCGCAGCAAACGAGCGAGCAGATCACCGGGCGGCCCCACCGGCTCTGGGGCGTCCACCATCCAGCGCCCCGCGTGGCGCCCAGCTTGGCGCCCAGTCTGGCGCCCAGCTTGGCGCAGAGCGTGGGTGATAACGCGTTTGGCCGGATTGACGCTCCAATCGGCGTGGGCAGCGAGAATCGGGGCCTCGTGATCCATAGATGCTCCCTGACTTGAAAAAATAATGGCTGGCCCCATCGAATTGTAACGGCGATGCTTCTATAGCGCGCCGGGTGACGATGGTTCAAACCATCAATCATCGAACGCTTAGCATGGAGCCATTAATGGAACCGCGATACCGCACCACCGTTCAAATTCTGCACTGGCTGATTGCGCTCGCGGTGATTGGGCTGATCGTGGCGGGGTTGATTTTGAAATATGATCTGGCACCCAAGCCGCTGCGACCCGAGCTGCGGATGCTGCATATCAGCGCCGGGCTGACGGTGCTGGTTCTGATGATGGTGCGGCTGGTGCTGCGGCTGATCCATCGGCCACCGCCGCTGCCCGCGACGGTGCCGACGCGTGAGCGGATTGCGTCCACGGCGGCGCATTGGCTGTTTTATGCGATGGTGCTCGCCATGCCGGTGTTTGGCGTGCTGTTTGTACAGGCCTATGGCCATCCGGTGGGCTGGTTCGGCTTGGTGATGCTGCCGCAATTGGTGGGCAAAAATACCGCCATCGCCACGTTATTCTATGCGCTACATTTTTATGTCGGGCTTGGTTTGCTCGCGCTGATTGTGCTGCATGTGAGTGCGGTGATCCGCCATGAAAAACGCGGTGAGCGGCTGCTGATCCGGATGATGCCGCGCCGTCAGCGCTGACTTATCGCTCCGGCATCGCCGGGGCGAGGCGGCCACCGAGGCGCACTGGTTCGATCCGCACGGCACGGCCTGTCGCGTCGGTTTCGATGAAGGCCCCGCAGATGGTGGCGGGACCATCGGCGGGATGTAGCCGTTCGCCGGGCATTTTTTTGATGAAGCGGGCGATGGCGGGTTCTTTGGTCATGCCGATGACGCTGTCGAAATCGCCGCACATGCCAACATCGGACATATAGGCGGTGCCGCCGGGCAGGATTTGATGATCGGCGGTGGGGCAATGGGTATGAGTGCCGAGCACCACACTGACCGAGCCATCGAAAGCATGGGCGAAGGCCATTTTTTCGCTGGTGGCCTCGCCATGGAAATCGACCAGGATGGCGGCATGGGTGGCGCCGAGGCGCGCGCGGGTGAGCAGGGCTTCCATCGCGCGGAACGGGCAATCGAGCGGGTCCATGAACAGGCGCCCCATGGCGTTGACCACCAGCACGCGCTGGCCGCCGGGGAGGGTGAGATCGACCATGCCCTCGCCGGGGGTGCCGGTGGGGAAATTGATCGGCCGGATCAGGCGTTTTTGTTGGGCGATATAGGGGATGATCTCGCGCCGGTCCCAGGCATGATTGCCCAGCGTGATCACATCGGCGCCGGCGGCGAAGAGTTTATCGGCCATGTCAGGCGCGAGGCCGAACCCGTGGGAGGCGTTTTCGGCATTCACCACGGCGAGATCGATCGCGAGGTCACGGCGCAGGCCGGGCAAGGCGGCTTCGACCGCATCGCGCCCGGTGCGGCCCAACACATCACCCAAAAACAAAATCCGCATTTTGGCTCCTTATTCGGTGGCTCTCGATAGGGTGAAGCGCTCGCTGGAGCAATGGGAGATA
The DNA here is from genome assembly GCF_054767495.1 of Acidiphilium sp. MT5. NCBI lineage: Bacteria > Pseudomonadati > Pseudomonadota > Alphaproteobacteria > Acetobacterales > Acidocellaceae > Acidiphilium > Acidiphilium sp. MT5. The sequence continues at coordinate 174,126 of NZ_BAABMR010000003.1, read as the reverse complement.
ATCGGGGGGCGATAATCGGGGGCGATGATCGGGCGGGAAATTGACAATTGGCGATGCGGCGGTCAATCGAGGGGGATGCGCGTTGGATTTTGCCGACCGATCAAGCCCTTGGCCGTGCTGCCGATGTTGACGCTGGTATTCGTGCTGACGGGGCTGAGCGGATGTGCGCGGATGAATGCGCGCCCGCTTGATCCGGCGCAATCGGCGGCGGCACTACGGGCGAAAAATTTCAACGATCCGCGCTTGCAGCGATTTTTGAGCGCGATGGGGGCGCGCCCACCCGATCCGAGCGGGCCTTACGGGGTGCGGGCCTTGGTGCTGACCGCGCTGTATGAGCGGCCTGATATGGCGCTGGCAAGTGGGCAGGTGGCGTTGGCGCGCGCGAAACTCACGACGGCGCGGGCGCTGCCCAATCCGGTTTTGTCGTTGACGCCGAGCTATAATGCGACGGACGGGCTGCCCTCACCGCTGAAAATTGGGCCGATTATCGATTTCGTGATCGGCAGTTTCGGGGCGCGGCAGGCGACGATTGGCGCTGCGGCGGCGCGCTATCAGGCGGCGCGGCAATTGATTGAGCAGGCAATGTGGCGCGAGCGCGCCAGGGTGCGTGATGCGCTGATGGCGGACCAACAGGCGCGCCAACGCGTGGCATTGGCCGCGCAGGCACGGGCCTTGGCGAATTGGCGCACCTCATTGCTCGCAAGCCGCTATCAGCATGGCATGGTTGCGGCCCCGGCTCTGATGCAGGCCCAATTAGGCCAGGCGCAGGCGCGGCTGCGCTGGACGCAGGCGAAGCGGTCGTCCGCGTTGGCGCAATCAGCCCTGGCCGCCTCGCTCGGCGTGTCGCCCGCGAGTGTTGCGCGTATCCGACTGGATCGGGGCGCGATCAGCCCGGTGAAGGAGGGGCCGGCGCTGCAGGCGGCGGTCATGCGGGCGATGCAGGATCGTCCCTCGATTATCGCCGCGCTCGCGCGCTATCGGGCGGCGCAGGATCAGCTCCGCGCGGCGATTGATGAGCAGTTTCCAGGGGTGACGCTGGGACCAGGCTATCATTATGATCAGGGGCAGAACAAATATTTGCTCAATTTTTCGTTACCATTGCCAATTTTCAATCAGAATCAGGGGCCGATTGCGCAGGCGCGCGCGCAGCGGCGGATTGCGGCGGCGCAATTTGTGGCGGCGCAAGAGCGGGTTTTGGCGCAAATCCGGCGGGCGAGAGCGGATTGGACGGGGAGCAACCGCAGCTTGGCGGCGGCCGCATCGGTGATGGCGGTTGCGGTGCGAAACGGGCAGAACGCGCAAGTGGCGTTCGATCACGGGGCCATCGGCAAACTCCGCCTGATTGCGGCGCAGCAAACAATGCTGATGGCGCAGAGCGAGATGATGCAGGCGCGGACGGCGCGGTGGCGGGCGGCGGGCCGGCTTGAAGACGCGCTGCATGTGATTTTATGGCAGGGACGAAGCGGATGAGCAAAGCAAATGCAGCGATGATGGCGGTGATTTTGGCGTTCGGATGGCTGCCGAATGCAGTGTTCGCGCAGTCATCGGCCCCCGTCCTCACGCTCTCGGCGGCGCAGCGCCATGATGCTGGCGTGAAAGTTCGCGCTTTGCCGCTGGTGCGCACCGCACCGACGCAGCCTATGACCGCGATTGTGCGCAATGCCGCACCGATTTTGGTGTTGCGCGCTTCCTGGGTGCAGCAACAAGCGCGAGCCGGGTTGGCGCGCCAACAGGCGAGCCGCGCCGAGGCGCTGTATCGGGCCGGGCATAACATTGCGCAAGCGCAATTGCAGCGCGCCGAGGCGGCACGGACCGTTGCGGTGGCCCGGCTCGATGCGCTGCGCGCGCGGGCGATAGGACTTTATGGCAAGGCCTTGGGGGCGGCGATTATGAGCGATCAGGCGCGGGGGGCGCCCGCACTCACCGCGCTGGCGCAGGGCGCGCCGCTGATCGAGCTGGTATTTGCTACACCGCAGGCAGCCGATGGCGTGGCGGCGGGTTGGACCCGGATTGGTGAGGCGGGAATGCTGCCCGCCGGGCTGACCGGCGTGCCAGTGTATTTTTATGGGACGCCGGATCAGGCGCTGCCGGCGGGTGCGGCCTTGCAGCTCGCGGTGCGCACCGGACCTGCGCAGGCGGGCTATCAAGTGCCGGCCAGCGCGCTGATTTACCGGCGCAAGCGGGTGTTGATTTTTGTGCAACAGGCCCGCGCTGGTGAATTCCAGCCCGTGTCACTCGCGGTGGGGCGCGGGGCGATCAGCCGAGGCGATGGACGCTTGCGCAGCCTGTTCGTGCCGCAAGAAGCGTTGCCCGCGCAGCCGCTGGTGGTGGTTTCGGGGGCTGGCTTGTTACGCTCGATGATGGTCACGCAGGGGCGATGAGAGCGGCGAAGGGCGCGTTATGCTGACCGGGCTGATCCGCGCGGCGCTGCGATTCCGCCTGCTGGTGGTGCTGGTGATTGCCGGGCTGTGCCTGCTCGAACTCGCGCGCTTGCCGGGTGCGCATTATGGCGTGTTTCCGGAATTTGCCCCGCCGACGATCAAGATTGCCACCGAAGCGCCGGGCTTTGGGCCACGCGGGGTTGAGCGGGCGATTACCACGCCGATTGAGCAGGGATTATTTGGCTTGCGCGGCGTGACCGCGATGCGCTCACAATCCCAAGCCGGGATTTCGACGGTGCAATTGGTTTTTGCTGGCGATACCCAAGCTGCGGCGGACAAGACCCGCGTGGCGACGCGACTGGCCGGGATTGAGGCGGGGCTGCCGCATGGCGTGGTGCCGGTGATCGCGCCGTTGCAATCAGCGACCGGCACGGCGGTTGAAATTGGGCTGACCGCGCCGCACCGCTCGCTGATCACGCTCACCGCCTTGGCCGATACGCTGGTGCGCCCGGCGTTGCGGGCGGTGCCGGGAGTGGCGAATGTGGTGATTTTCGGGGCACGACCGCCTGATTTGGCGGTGATGGTGCGGCCCTCGGCGTTAGTGCGATCAGGCTATGGGTTCAACCAGATTGCGCGGGCGGCGGGGCGGGCGAGCACGCTGCTGGGCGGCGGGTTTATCGATACCGGCAATCAGCGGATTGATTTGGCCATCCAGGGCCAAGCCCGCGATGCGGCTGCATTGCGCGCCAGTTTGGTGGGTGTTGCCGATGGGTTGCCGGTGACGTTGGGGGATGTGGCGCGGGTGCAGGCGAGCACACCGCCGCGCTTTGGCGCTGCGCTAATCGAAGGCAAACCCGGATTGTTATTGATTGTGTCATCCTTGCGCGGCGCGAATACGCTCGCGGTGGCGTCTGGCGTGCGGGCGGCGCTTGCCCGGATTACGCCGGCGCTGCACAGCGAAGGGGTGGTGGTGCTGCCCAACGCGCTTGATCCGGCGGGCTTTATTCATGAAGCGCTGACGGATTTGGGGCGGGTGCTGTTGGTGGGGGCGGGGCTGATTTTAATCGTGCTGATGCTTGCTTTGCGTAATTGGCGCGTGGCGTTGATTTCGTTCGTCTCGATCCCGGTGGCGCTGCTGGCGGCGATGGCGAGCTTGCAGGCCTTTGGCATGAGCTTGAACACCATGGCCCTCGCTGGCTTGGCGATTGCGCTCGGCGAGGTGGTTGATGATGCGATTGTTGATGTTGAAAATATCGCCCGGCGCTTGCGCGAAAATTTGGCGTTAGAAAGCCCTGTTGCGCCGTTACTGGTGATTTTGCGCGCCTCCTTGGAGGTGCGCAGCGCCATTATTTATGCCACCTTCGCGGTGGCGGTGATGTTTACGCCGGTATTGCTGCTGGGCGGCGTGGCCGGGCGGCTCTTTGCGCCGCTGGGCATCGCCTATATCGCGGCAATTTTATCATCGCTGGTGGTGGCACTCACCCTAACCCCTGCCCTTTCCGGGCTGTTACTGGCCCGGCGGCCGACCCTTGCGGCGCACCGGGCCGGAGACATTCTGCGCACGGCGTATCAAACCGGGGCGGCGCGATTTGATCGGCATGGAAGGGCGTTTGGTCTGGTTTTGGTGGTGGCGGTGCTGGTGGCGGGGGCGAGCGTGCCGTTTTTGCGGCCGCAATTTTTACCGCAATTTCGCGAACAGGATGTTATTGCGCATTTTCTGAGCACGCCGGGAACCTCGTTGCACACCACATTGCAAATTGGGGCGCGGGCGATTGCGCGGGTAAAACGCTTGCCGCAGGTGGGGGTGGTGGTGCTGCATGCCGGGCGCGCCCGGCTGGGCAATGGCCATCCTGGCGTCAATAAAGCAGAAATCGACATTACGCTCAGCCATTCGGGCAACCGGCATCCGGTGGCCTCGGCGCATAAAATATTGGCGACCTTGGCAACCGTGCCGGGATTGCGCTGGTGGGCCAATACGTTTCTGACCGAGCGGATTAACGAGACGTTATCGGGCTTCACCGCACCCCTGACGATTTCGGTATTCGGGCCGCATTTGGCAGGTATTTCGGCGGATGCGGGGCATATTGCCGGACTGGCGCGGCGCATCCATGGGGTGATTACCGCCTCGCTCGCGGCACCGCCCAATCAGCCGGTGATCCGCATTACCCCGCATCGGCGCGCGATGGTGGCGGTGGGGTTGACCGATCATGCGGTGGTTGCCGCGATCCATGCTGCCTATGCCGGGCAGATTGTCGGGCAGGTTTATCGGGGCATATTGGTTGAGCCGATTATCGTGACGCTCCCCCCTGGGCTGCGCCACGATCCGCTCGCCCTCGCGGCGTTGCCGATTGCAGGAAGAAATGGGCGGATCACCCGTTTGGGGGCGATCGCCACGATCCAGCAAATCAATGCGCCCTCGGTGATTTTGCATGATGGCGGGCGGCGCGTGCAGGTGGTGACGGTGCATACCAAGCCCGGTCACAGTGCCGCAGTGTTAGCGCGTTTGCGCACCGCCATTGCCCGGCTGCATTTGGAGGCGGGGGATTATTACGTGACCTATGGCGGCAGTGCGATTGCCGGGGGACAGGCGCAGCGCAGCCTCGCGCTGCATGCGCTATTGGCGCTGGCCTGGGTGATGATTTTGCTCGGCCTTGCCTTGCGGGATGCGCGGGCGGTGGCGTTGCTCTGTGGCGGGCTGCCCGTTGCGTTAGCGGGTGGCATTGCGGCGGCGTGGTTTGGGTTGGGCGGCAAGCTTGATTTGGGCGCAATGGTTGGTTTGGCGACATTGTTTGGACTAACGCTGCGCAATGGATTACTCCTCCTGCTCCATGCCAAGCGCTTGGTGCACAATGGCGAAGTTTGGAATGCCGCCTTGGCGCGGCGGGCGGCGATGGACCGGCTGCCCGCCATTTTACTCACCGCCAGCGTGACCGCCCTCGCGCTGTTGCCTTTGGCCCTCGCCGCCGGATCGCCGGGCGATGAAATTGAAGGGCCGATGGCGATTGTGATTTTGGGTGGGTTGATCCCGGCGACATTGGTGAATTTGTTCGCACTACCCCACGCTGCGGCGCGCTGGCTGCGCTTCACGCCTGCGACCGACGGGTTTTGACCGCGTGCTATTCGGACAGGCGGACCGGGGCGAGTTCGGCCCAACGATCAATCGGGTCGGGGTTGGCGGGATGGCCCGCCCCGCCCAGATGCCGAAGCACGCCGCTGACCGCGTTTAGCGCCGTGGTCACGGCACCTTCGGCCCAGCCGGCGGTCCAGGAAATATCATCGCCGGCCAGAAAAATGCCGCGCTGATGGGCGGGCAGATCCTGCTGCACGAAATGGCTGAACAAGCGGCGTTGATAGCGGTAATGGCCGGGGAGATTGGCTTTGAACGCGCCCATGAAATTTGGGTCTGACTCCCATGAGACGGTGATTGGCGCGCCGATAATATGGTTGGCGATGTCAAGATCGGGGTAGATTTGGCGCAAGCTATGCAGCATCAGGCGCACTCGCTCATCGAGCGGTAAGGCAAGCCATTTTAGCGCATCGTCATTCCAGGTATAAGACAGGCAAATAACGCCGGGTTGATCCGCCCCGTTATCGATCAAATAGGTGCCGCGGGTGAGGCGATCCGTGAGGGTCATGCTCATCCGGTCATGGCCGGTTTCGGGGTGGCGATCACGCCAGAACGGGCGATCGACCATCACGAATGTTTTAGAGGATTGCATGTAATGGGTGCGTTCCATCGCCATCCACAGATCGTGATGAAATAAGCTCTCGGCACAATCGATGCGTGCAGAAAGCAGCCAGACTTGGCAGGTGACGATGGCGGCGGCGAAAATGCGTTGGTTACCATATCGATCAGTAATCGCGATTTTGCCGCCGGTGGCCGGGGCGATGCGCGCGACGGCAGGATGCGGAACGTTGCGGTGCAGGCTCGCGAGCGAGGTGCCGGGGGCGAAATGCGCCATGCGCTCTGGGCTGCGCGCCCAAAGCCGACGGGGCAATTGTTCAACACCCCCGATCACCAGGCGATGCTCATCATCAGCGCCGGTCGCGACCACGCGGAGAATTTCCAGGATGGAGTTGGGAAAATCGGTATCCCAGCCGCCCGTGCCAAAGCCGACTTGGCCGAACACTTCGCGGGCGCGAAAGCCTAAATTGCGAAAGGCGCTGGATTTGGCAATGAAACCCGAAAAACTCTCTTCATCCAACGTCTCGACCAGATGGTGCCAGATGCGCTGGATCGCGGCGACATCGCGGGTGCGAATGGCTTGGATGAGGGCCGGGAAATCAGCCCCCTCAGCCAACGCCTCGCTCCAAGCGCGTTCAACATCAGCGAACAAAGGCGGCAAATCCTCCTTGCGCCGGGCGATATGTTTTTGGCCGGCAAGTTCAATGACGGTGGAGGGCGTGTCCGGCGCTAACGGGTTGGGAAATCCGGTGGTGCGCAGCCCGACCAGATCAAGATAATGAAACAGCGCGCGCGAGGAGGGCGGGAAGCGCATCGCGCCAAGCTCGGCAAAGGCCCCTGCCCCATCCTTGAACGGTTCAGAACGCAGCCGACCGCCGATCCGATCACTTTCATAAATCACCGGCTTGAGGCCAAGTTTCATCAATTCATAGGCCGCGACGATGCCGGCGATGCCCGCGCCAATCACCGCGACTTCGGTGCCCTGCGCGGCGGCGGGCAGTTGGCCGAGACCGGCGGGATGGCCCAAAAAATCATCATAGGCGAAGGGAAAATCCGGGCCGAACATGGTGATGGGATGATCGGTCATCACGGATCGCTCCTTGGATGCTGGATCGGTTGGTATAAAGCGGGCCGCCGATCAGCGAGCATGGGATCACGCGCACGGATTTCGGCTTGGCGGGCGGGGTCCAATGGCGCGATAATCTGGCCAATATCGGCGTTCGCTTGGGCCAAGGCTGAACCATCGGGCGCGATGATCGAAGACAGGCCGACATAGTCAAGAGTCTGTTCGGAACCGCATCGATTAGCATAAGCGAGATAGACTTGGTTTTCATAAGCCCTGGCGCGCACAACATGATTGGCGACGACATCATACGGGGTCATCAGCGCGGTGGGGACCAATAACAAATCTGCACCCGCCAGCGCCATCAGCCGGGCGGATTCGGGAAACTCGATATCATAGCAAATTGCGAGGCCCACTCGCCACCCTTGCCAATTCACCACCTCGAACCGATCACCGCTGCAGGAGAACATCGCCCGATCCAGCGCGCCAAACAAATGCACTTTCCGGTGATTGAGCAGCAAGTGACCGGATGCATCGATCAGGGCGGCGCTGTTCGCGATGCGATCACCCACCCGTTCGGGATAACCCACGCATAAAGCGATGCCATGGCGGGTCGCGATGCTGCGCAATTGGTCAAACAACGGATCATGCGGGGTGATGGCGAGGTCAGCACAGCGTTCGGCGCCCAGATTATAGCCGGTGAGAAACATCTCCGGCAGCACCAGCAGATTGGCCCCGTTGATCCGGGCCGTGCGGGCCTCGTGATCGAGCTGATCCAAGGCCGCGAGTGGGGCGGCGAAGCAGCCTTGGGTTTGGGCAATCGCAATGCGCTGGCTCATGACGCGGATGCTCAAATTTTGGCCCGGCTGGGCAGATTTTTGAAGTGCGGGGGCGTTTTGCTGGTTCGCGCGGTGATGGCGGCGGTGATGTCGTCGGTGTTCCAAATCGCGGCCTGCATCCAGCAGGCGCGTTCCAGTGATTCGGCGACTGAATGATCGCGAGCGTAGAGCAGCGAATTTTTGCTGCCCGCGATGGCAAGCGGTGCGCGGGCGGCGATGGCTTGGGCGGCTTCCTGGGCGAGATGCAGGGTGCTCGCGGCGTCGGCGGCGGTGGCATTGATAAAGCCCAGCGCCTCGGCGCGCGGTGCGGGGAGCGCGTAGCCGGTATAGGCCATTTGTTTCACGATGGCATCGGGCAATAATTTCGGCAAGCGTTGCAACGCGCCGAGATCGGCCATCATGGCGATATCGATTTCAGCGATTTTCACATAAGAATCGATGGCGGCGAAGCGCAGATCACAGGCGGCGACCAGTTCGAGGCCCGCACCAACGCATGCGCCTTGGATGGCGGCGATCACTGGGAAGCGCACCTGTTCGATGCGGGCCAGCGCGTCTTGCATCAGCCGGGCGGTTTCATAAAAATGGGCGCGGCCGGCGGCGTGGTCCGGCTTCATCGTTGATCCGGCGGTGAACACCGATAAATCCATCCCAGCGCAAAAATTACGCCCCTCACCGGCGATGATCAAGGCGCGGGTGGCGCCGGTGGCGTCAAGCTGCTCCAGGGCGGTTGGAAAATGTCGCCAGAAATCAAGGGTGAGGGCGTTGGATTGCTGCGGGCGGGTCAAAATGAGGGTGGCGATGCCATCCTCCGCCATTATCCGAAAATCATCCATCCGCGTCTCCCGATCCAGCCGATGGGGCGATCATCGCGACGGATGGCAGGCGCGTCAATGGGTGCGAGTGGCGGCGATGGTGGCGGCGTGGGTGGAGTCATGATGACCCCACCCTGCCTTAATCGTCAGTATGCGTTTTAGAACAGAACGCCCGCTTCGACCAGAGCGGTTGCTTGATTGCGGCTGGTGCCATTGGCGCCATACCCCACCGAGCCGGGGACACCGAGCGTGGTCAGATGCAACAAGCCGACATCGCCGCGCACGAACAGATCGTTTTTCTGCCATGTCGGCGCGATTGAGATGCCGAAGCCTTTGGCGCCCGCATTGACGAACCAATTATCCGGGCCGTTGCTGCTGAAATACTCAACCCAACCCGCCAGCGCATAAGGCGATTTGCCGAATTGATAGTTGCCGAACACGGCGGCGCCGAAATTGCTGGAGAATTTGTTCAGAAGCAGCGAGGTGTCCGGCTTGGCATACACATATTGCACTTCCGGCACGAGATTGAGATTGCCGGTGGTGTAGCTGTAAAAACCGCCAATCATCGTTGAATTGACGTAATAAGCGCTATTGCCGACGAAGCTTTGACTATACGGCGTGGTGGCCGACCCATAAATATGCGCGTTGAGTCCGGTTTTGCCGAAATTGGTGGCACCGAACAGGTTGATCACATTATTGCTGTTGATCGTGTAAGTGACCAAGGCCTGGCCGAAATTCCAAACGCCGGTATCAAACCCGTCGCCGAATTCGACCGTGGCACTCACTGGCCCCGCCGTGTAGGTGGCTTCCACCCCACGGCTTTGGGAGTTTTCCACCGCGAAAATATCAGTGGTCAGCACGTTGGTATTGTTCCAGTCGATGCCGGACTCATAGCCTTCCTGCGAGCCGAGCTGGCCAATCGAGACGCTGAAATTGCTGGTCGGCGCCAAAGTGACATAGCCCGCATAGAGCGGCCCGGTGGAGAAGGTTTGCACCGAGGTTTGCGAGGGCTTGCCGCCCAGCGCGATTGAGGTGGTGGAGCCGACCTCAATGGTGAATTGCACCAATCCGGTCGCTTTTTGCAGCTGGATCAGCCCGTTCATCAATTCGGCGCCATTGGTTTTATCAGTGCCGAGCAAGCCGTAATTGGTGGAATTGCCTGCGCCGGACAGCACATAGCCATAGCCATCCAAACCACCGGACAGCTCGAGCGGGCCGAGCGGACCACCATCGATCTTGATATTCGCCGGGCCGTTGAACGCCATCGCGGCGGGGGGGAAGGGCCTGCGCGGCAACCAAGGCAACGCCCGAGCAGATGACGGCGCGAAGCCATTGGCGGCCTGGTTTTTTGCCAGAATTAGGGTTTAAGAACGACATACTGCCTCCGTTATGTTCATTGCGTGCAACACAAGTCTAAATTTTAGGCACTTGCGCCCGTCCATGTCATCAGCTTCACGAAAATGTCACGGACAACGGGTTTGTATCAGCAAACGACGTGCCAGCTTACCAACAATGCTGGGTTAGCGCGCAAAAACGCGCTAAAGTTTCGTCGCTGTGTCGTTTAGGTTACAGCTTATTCCCGTCATCGCCTGGATCGGCTGCGAAAAAGTCGCGGATTTGCGCGACGGCGGCAGCGAGGCCCAGGCGCTGCACCGGCACGCCGCCGGGAAAGGCGTTGAGCAGGCGGCTCGGCGCTGCGCGATCGATCAACACGAACACGCCGCGATCATCGGCACGGCGGATCAGCCGACCAAAGGCCTGGCGCAGCCGCAAACGGACAATCGCATCGTCATACTCGCGCGGCGCGCCGCCGGCGAGAAAGCTGCGCCGCACTCGGTGCAAAATATCCGGGCGCGGCCAGGGTGTGCGCTCCAGCACCACAAGACGCAGCGCATTGCCGGGCACGTCCACCCCATCGCGCATCGCATCGGTGCCAAGCAGGCAGGCATTATGCTCGGCGCGGAACACATCGACGAGGCTGGCATTATTCATGGCATCAACATGCTGGGCGTAGAGCGGCAGGCCCGCCGCTTCGAGCGCGGGGGCGATGTGGCGATGCACCGCGCGCAACCGGGCGATGGCGGTGAACAGGCCCAGCGCGCCGCCACCCGCCGCAATGAACAGGCTGCGATAGGCGCTGGCGAGCGCTTCCTCGTTCTGGCTTGGAATGTCGCGCACGATGATCACCCGGGTTTGGTGCGGGTAATCAAAGGGCGAGGCGAAGGCGGCGCGGATGGCTGGGGCGGCGAGATGGGCGGCCCCGGTGCGCGCTTCGGCGGCGCGCCATTTGGCCTCCATGGCGGCTTGCGCGTCTGGACTAGTCACTGGGCCGGTCCCTGAGTTGGTCACTGGGCTCGCGCTGTCGCGCAGGGTGGCGGAGGTGATCACCAAGCCATGGGCTTGCGCGCCGATCAGTTCGGCAAAGGCTTCGGTCGGGTCAAGCAAATGGCCCAGGAGCGCAATATCGCGGTCACGCTGGATAAACAGCACGCGGTGGGGGCGATCACCGGGCTCGGGGGTGGGGCCGGTGACGATGGCGAGGAGACGGCGCCAAGCCGTAATCGGGTCGATGGCGCGGCGGGCGAGGCTGCGGCCTAGCGCTTCGATGCGCTGGCGGTCACGCTCCTCCAGCGTGTCGGCCTCGTTATCGAGGCGGGCCAGCAACCGTTGGCGCAGCGTTGTGAGCGGCGCGGCCAGCCGCTCCAGCGCCCGATCAAGCGTTGCGGCGGTGCTGACCAGCGCCTCGCCCGCCGGGTGCAAATCGACCTCGATGCGGCCTTTCGCTTCCGGCTCGGTGCTGGCGGCGCGCGCCCGGGCGGCTTCATCAAGGGCGGCGAGAAATTGTTCGGCGGGGGCGGTGCCGACTTGATCGAGCGGATTTTCGGCCCAATCGGGGTTTTCGGTCAGGCGGCGATGGGCGAGCCAGGCTTCGCCGGGCAGCACGCGGGCGGCGATCAGCACCGCATCAAGCGGGCTACGCAGCGTTTCATCGGCGGCGCAAAAATCATCGAGCCGCCGGGCAAGGCCGCGTGCGCGCGAGCGCCCGCCTTCGGCACCGAGCAGCCAGCGGCGTAATTCGGCCATCGCCGCACCGGACAGCTCGACGGCGAAGGCGCTATCCGCCGCGTCAAAGACGTGATGGCCCTCATCAAACACATAGCGGGTGGGCACTTGCGCATCATCCAGCCCGCCCCAAGCGGCTTGCGCCATCACCAAGGCATGATTGGCGATCACCAAATCAGCGCCGCGCGCCCGGCGGACCACCTGCTCGATGGTGCAGCGTTTCCAATGGGCGCAGGCGGCATGAATACATTCGCCACGCCGATCAACGATGGATGGCAGGATGCCATTGCCGAACAAATCCGCGAACCAGCCCGGTAAATCGCCGCCGGTTACATCATGATCGCCCGAGAGCAGCGCCCAGCGGGCGATCAGCCCCATCGCGATCAGGGTGCCGGCGCGGGCCGCACCGAGCGCATCTTCATAGTTGAGCAGGCAGAGATAATTTTCGCGCCCTTTGCGCAGCACCACGCGGGCGCGGCGGCGTACCGGGTCCGGTTCTAGCCGTTCGAGTTCCTGTTCGATCTGGCGCTGCAAATGCCGCGTGTAGGTTGCGATCCAGACCGGGCCGTCATTCTGTTCGGCCCAGAGCGAGGCCGGGGCGATATAACCTAGGGTCTTGCCGGTGCCGGTGCCCGCTTCGGCGAGCACGCAATGAGGCGCGCCGGCTTGATCACGCGGCGCGAAGGCGGCGCTGACGGCGGAGGCGTAATCGGCCTGGGCGGGGCGCGGTTCAGCACCGGTGCCGAGCATCTGGGCCAGCCGGGCGCGCGCCGCGTCGGTGCCAACGGGAAAGGCGGTGGGCGGTGGGCGCGGTGCCTGCTCCTCCCATTCGGGCAGGATCGACCAGAGTTTCAGCCCCGCCGAATCGGGCCGGGCGGCGGGGGCGCCGAGTGCGGCGAGCACGCTGCGCGCCCAGGGCCAACCGGCTTGGCCCATCAGCGCGGCCAGCCCGGCCGCATGGCGGTTCATTGGCAAATCACGCCCTTGCAGCAACAGGCCGAGCAGGGTCGCGACCCAGTTTTGCATGGCACTCGCGGCGGCCTCCAGGCTGGCGGGCACTGGCTCATCGAGCGCGCGGGCCAGGCCCGCCGGGGTGGGCGCACAATTTTGTGCGGGCCGGGCAAACGCGAAGAGTTCCAGAATATCCAGAACCGGGAGCGCCAGCCCCAAGCGTTTTTGCACCGAGGGCGCGTGGATCACCAAAGGCGGGCTGAGCGTCTTGAGAGTCTTGCGCGCATCCTCGATGCTGAGCGTGACCAGCTCGCCCTCGCCCGAAAGGATCACGGCGTGACCATAAGCGACCACGAGACAGGGCGCGTCGGGGAGCAGAATGGTTGCGGCAGCCATGCGCGCTCATATCGTGGTTTGCGTTCGGGCGAAACGGCGGTTACAGCCGGGGTTATGAGTGATTCCCCTTCGCTTGCGAATTCCTGGCCGTTTCGTGAGGCGGCGCGTGTGGCCGAGCGGTTGGCGCGCACCGGCAAAACCCATGCGCTGTTCGAAACCGGCTATGGCCCGTCCGGCTTGCCGCATATTGGCACTTTTATGGAGGTGGCGCGCACCTCCTGGATTCGGCTGGCCTTTACCAAATTGACCGGCATGCCCTCGAAATTGCTGGCGTTTTCCGATGATATGGACGCGCTGCGCAAGGTTCCCGGCAATGTGCCAAACCAGGATTTATTGCGCGGCTTTATTGGCAAGCCACTGACGCAGGTGCCGGACCCGTTTGGCACCCATGATAGTTTTGGCGCGCATAATAACGCGCGGCTGCGGGCCTTCCTTGACCAGTTCGGGTTTGACTATGAGTTCGCCTCCTCGACCGATTATTATCGCGGGGGTCGGTTCAATGATGCGCTGCGCACCATCGCGGCGCATCACGATACGATAAGAGACATCATCGCCCCGACCTTGGGGCCGGAGCGGCGCGCGACCTATTCGCCGATTTTGCCGATCCATCCGGAAACCGGCGTGGTGATGCAGGTGCGAATCGATCAAGTCGATGCGGCGGCGGCGATGGTGACGTGGAGCGATCCGGACAATGGGGCGACCTTCACCACCTCGATCCTGGATGGCAACGCCAAGCTGCAATGGAAGGCCGATTGGGCGATGCGCTGGTTTGCGCTGGATGTTGATTATGAAATGTCCGGCAAAGATTTGATCGATTCGGTGAAATTATCGAGCGCGATTGTGCGCGCACTGGGCGTCGCGCCGCCGGAGACCTTCACCTATGAGCTGTTTTTAGATGAGGCTGGGCAGAAAATCAGCAAATCGAAAGGCAACGGGCTCTCGGTCGAGCAGTTTCTGGCCTATGGCCCGCCGGAAAGCCTGGGGCAGTTTATGTTTGCCGCCCCGCAGCGGGCCAAGCGGCTCTATTTCGATGTGATCCCGAAAGCGACGGATGAATATATCACCAGCGTCGATGCGCTGCGCGCCGGGCGCGGGGTGGCCGAAGAAAATCCGGCTTGGTTCATCCATGGCGGGGTGGTTCCGGCGGCCTCGGGCAGTGCGATCCCGTTCGGCATGTTGCTGAATTTGGCCTCGGTGGTGAATGCCGAAACGCCGGACCTGCTCTGGGGCTTCATTCGCGCCTACCGGCCTGATGCCAGCCCGGAATCCGAGCCGTTCCTGGCGCGCTTGGTTGATTATGCGGTGCGCTATTATCAAGATTTTGTGCGACCGGCGAAGCATTATCGTGCGGCGAGCGCGCTGGAACGGGCCGCCCTTGAGGATTTGGCGGAGTCGCTGCGTGCGCTGCCCCCCAGCACCGACGCCGAGGCGCTCCAGACTTTGGTGTATGATGTCGGCAAGCGCCATCCGTTCCCGGCTCTGCGCGATTGGTTTGGCTGTTTATATCAGCTTTTGCTGGGCCAAAGCGAAGGGCCGCGCTTTGGCGGGTTTATTGCGCTCTATGGCATTGCCCCGACCATCGCGCTGATCGAGACCGCACTGGCGCGTGACGCGACGGGGTAAATGAGCGTCTTTCTGTGGTAGCAATGCCGCAGGGTCGTAAAACTTGCGTCATCGCGCAGCCAGGGTGTCGGCAACGCGTTGTAACTTCATTACATTGGCCGTATGGCGTTGGCATTGGCCCAAACTCGCATGCATGACATTGATCGGCGCCGTTATCGGCGCGGTGATGGGCGCGGCGGATGGCTGGACCAGTTGTTTCTCCAGCGGATCGGGCTTTGATGAAATTGCCACGAAAATCGAAGCCCCCCTCGCCGAAAGCGCCGCGCGCGTTGGCCGAGAGCTGTGTGGTGATGGTAACCGGGTTGGACCGCGACGGGCAGCCTTTGGCGCGACCGGTTGATTGGGCCGGCGGGCGCGCGCCGGTTGTCTATATGCGCCCAGAGCGCAGCGGCCAGCCGGCCTTGGCGCCTGGCTCGCGGGTGCTCGCCCGGCTACGGCGCATTGGCGGTGATCGCTATGAGGGGCGCACGATCAAATTGCTAGATCGCGTGCCGGTGACGGTGATTGGCGTGTTCCGGTCAGATGATCGGGGCAATCCGGCGCACGGCGGGCGGATTGAGCCGGTCGATCGGAAAATCCGCGCTGATTGGCTGGTGCCACCAGGGGCGGCGGGCGATGCCACTGACGGCATGATTGTGCGCGCCGAACCGCTGGCCGGAGGCGGCTATGGCTTGCAAAAGGCGCAAATTATCGACTGCCTCGGCGGTATCGATGATGCACGCTCGATCAGCCTGATTGCGATTGCCAGCCTGGGCATTCCCGATATTTTTCCGCCCGAAGCCGTGGCGGAGGCGCAGGCTGCGGGGCCGACACATCTGGGTCAACGCACCGATTTACGCGATGTGGCGCTGGTGACCATTGATGGCGCGGATGCGCGCGATTTTGACGATGCGGTGTTCGCCGTCCCGGAGCAGAATGGCTATCGGTTGATCGTCGCGATTGCCGATGTCGCCTCCTATGTGGTGCCCGGCTCGGCGCTGGACCGCGAAGCGCGCCATCGCGGCAATTCGGTCTATTTCCCCGATCGGGTGGTGCCGATGCTGCCGGAGGCCTTGTCGAATGGCTGGTGCAGCTTGCGTCCCGATGAGGATCGGGGCTGCCTGTTCGTGGAGATGCGGATTGGCGCGGATGGGCGCAAAATTTCTCACCGTTTTGGCCGCGGGCTGATGCGCAGTGCGGCGCGGCTGACCTATGAACAAGCGCAAGCGGCGCATGATGCCCAGCGTGAGGAAGGGCTGCCCGCCGGCACGATTGCGCATTTATTCGGGGCCTATCAGCGTCTGGCGGCGGCGCGAGCGGCACGCGGCACGCTCGATCTTGATTTGCCGGAGCGCCAAATTACGCTGGGTACCGATGGGCATGTGGCCTCGGTCACGCCGCGCCCAAGGCTCGATAGTTACCGGCTGATTGAGGAGTTCATGATCCTCGCCAATGTTGCGGCGGCGGAGGAGTTGGAACGGCTGGTGCAGCCTTGCATGTATCGGGTACACGCCCCGCCCTCGGCGGAGAAATTGGATGCGTTGCGCGGGCTGCTCAGCACATTTTCGATCAGCTTGAAGCCGGGCGACCAATTGCATCCGCGCGATTTGGACCAGATTTTGCGGCTGGTGGCTGGCACGCCGAGCGCCGCCTTGGTCAATGAGGCGATTTTGCGCAGCCAGTCGCAGGCGGAATATGCGCCGGAGAATATTGGCCATTTTGGTTTGGGTTTGCGCGCCTATGCGCATTTCACCTCACCGATTCGCCGGTACGCGGATTTGCTGGTGCATCGAGCCTTGATCGGCGGGTTAAAGCTCGGCGCGGACGGGCTGGACGCGGATGCCGGCGCGCGGTTTGCCGAATTGGGCACGCATATCACCATCACCGAGCGGCGGGCGGCGGATGCGGAGCGGCAATCGGCGGATCGGTATCTGGCGGCGTTTCTGGCGGATCGGGTCGGCGATGCGTTCGATGCGCGGATTTCCGGGGTGACGCGGTTTGGCCTGTTCGTGACGCTGCTGGAAACCGGCGCATCCGGCTTCGTGCCATTCGCGAATTTGCCGGAGGATTTCTGGTTCCATGACGAGGCGAGCAACAGCCTTGCCGGACGGCGCAGCCGGGTGGTGTATCGGCTGGCCGATTTAGTCACCGTGCGGCTGGTTGAAGCGCGACCGGTGACCGGCGGGTTGATTTTCGCCATCGCAGCGGCAGCCCCGGCCAAACCGGCGGCGCGCCGGGGCAAAGCCGGTCAGGCACCGAACGATGCCGCCAAGCCGGGCAAAAAAGCAAAAAAGGCGAAGTCCGAACAGCGCGCGCGCAAACCGGCCCGCAAAGGCCGCCGCGCCAAGGCCGCGTTGCCGACATGACGCGCTGGCTGCGGTTGCTTGCGGTTTTGCTAATTTTGCCCGTGGCGCAGGCGCAGGCGCAAACCACCACGCCAGGGGCGAACGCGCGGTTCAACAGCGATCAGGCGGGGCAAATCTGGGGGACTGCCTTGACCTTCATGGCACCGCGCCTGCTCAAACCGGTGCCGATTTCCCAGCTCGCCGTGTGGGGCTTGTCCGGCCTCACAGCGCTCGACCCTAATTTGACGGTGCAGGCGTTGCAGGGAAAAATCGTGCTGTACGGCCCGGATCGGGTGATTTATGCGATCCCGGCGCCGGGGGGCGGGCCGGATGCCGGGCCACAATGGGGGCAGACCTGTGCAGCGGTGGCCGCGCAGGCTTTTAGGGCCTCGCGCCGGTTGCGACGCGCGGGGACAGGGGCGGTGATTCGCAGCTTTTTCGATGAGTTGTTCAATCATTTTGACCCCTATTCACGCTACGAATCGCCGCGCGAGCAGGATGCGACGCCGGGGCCGGCGGGGCTTGGCCTCACCCTCAGCCGCGATGGCGCGCCGGACGATGCGGCGATTATCGCGGCCAAGGTCGCGGCGAGCGGCCCGGCGGGTCAGGCCGGTATTCAGCCGGGCATGGCGGTCATGGCGGTTGATGGCGACAAAATCACCAATCAACACGTGGCGGCGGTGCAAGCCATGCTGTCCGGGCCGGTCGGCTCGATGGTGACATTGGTGGTGCGCCCGCCCCATAGCTTGCCGCAAACCATCAGCCTGACCCGGGCGGTGGTGCCGCCGCCCACCGTGTTCAGCAAAATGCGCGATGGGGTTGGCGTGATCAGGGTCACCGCATTCGGGCCGAATACCGGCCAGGAATTCGCCACCGCCCTCGCCGGTTTAGTCGGGCAAAGCCCACAACCGGCGGGCATTGTGATTGATCTGCGCGGCAATCGCGGGGGGGTGCTGCGGCAATCGGTGCTCAGCGTCGATACGCTGCTCAGCCATGGCGAGATTGTGCAAACCATCGGGCGCGCAGCGGGGGCCAACAAGATTTTTCACGCCGAGGGCGGCGATTTGGCGCAAGGCCTGCCGGTGGTGATTTTGGTGGATGGGCAAACGGCGAGTGCGGCGGAGGTGTTTACCGCCTCGCTCTCGGATAATGACCGGGCGGTGGTGGTGGGCAGTGCCACCTTGGGCAAGGGTTTGGTGCAAACCGTGGCACATTTGCCGGGCGGCGGCACCTTATATGTCACGTGGAGCCGGATTATCGCGCCGCGCGGCTGGCCCTTGCAGGGGCTTGGGGTTATCCCGCAAGTTTGCACCAGCCTCGGCACGGAGGCGGTGCGCCGCCAGATGCAGGCTTTGCGCGACGGGCGTGATTTAATGGACCCTTCGATTGCTGCCGCGCGCAATGCCCGCCCACCCTTGGCGCTTGCGCAAATCCTGGAAATCCGCGATGCGTGCCCGGCAACGATTGGCGCGAACGATGATTTCAAGGTGGCGCGATCGCTGATTGAGCATCCGGCGCGCTATCACGCGGCGCTGATCCGGCCCTTACGGGCGGGCTGAACGCGGCAAAATCGCCATCAGCACCCGCTGCGGGCTTGACCGCACGGCGCGGCTTCGCCATATCGAATTTTCTGGAGACATATCATGGCCAAATCAAACACTGTTCAAATCAAACTGGTTTCGACCGCCGATACCGGGTTCTTCTATGTGACCAAGAAGAATGCCAAAGCGCAGACGGGTAAGCTCGAATTCCGGAAATATGATCCGGTTGCGCGCAAGCATGTCGCGTTCAAGGAAGCGAAAATTAAGTAATTCGCTGCGCGAGCGATCGTTCTCGTAACGATCCCCCGCCTCCTTCGGTTTGCTCTATCATTGGGTCGCTTTTGATCGAATCGGTCATTCGATCAAAGGCGATTTTGTTTTGGGTTGAAAGGCTCGTGATGCGCCTGTTCACCTGCCAATCGTGCGGCGCGCGGCTCTATTTCGAGAACCGCTATTGTCATTCCTGCGATCATTGGCTTGGCTATCTGGCCGATTGCGGGGAGCTGACGGCGCTGCGCCGACCGAACGATCATACCGATGATGAGGATGCGTTTCTGGGCCGCTGGACCCCGCTGGTGGACCCGCAACGGCGGGTGCGGTTTTGCATTAATGCCGAATATGATGCCTGTAACTGGCTGATTGCCGAGCCGGCGCCGGGCGAGCCGCGTGCGCTATTTTGCGCGGCGTGCCGGTTTAATCAGGTGATCCCAGATATCAACGATCCGGTTAATCTGGGTCGCTGGCGCAAAATCGAGTCGGCAAAACATTGGTTGATTTACACGCTCGAGCAATTGGGGCTGACCCTGCCGGACCGGCGCGAAAATCCGGCACATGGGCTGGCGTTTCAGTTTCTGGCGACGCTGCCGGGCGAACCGCCGCCGCTGACCGGGCATCGCGCCGGGGTGATTACCCTGAATGTCGAAGAGGCCGAGGATACCATCCGCGAGCAGCAACGCGCCGCGCTCGGTGAGCCCTATCGCACCTTGCTCGGGCATTTTCGGCATGAAATCGGCCATTTTTATTGGGATTTGCTGGTGCGCGATGGCGACCGCCTGGAGGCGTTCCGCGCTCTGTTCGGCGATGAGCGCGCCGATTACGGCGCAGCACTGGAGCGGCATTATGCGCAAGGGGCGCCGCCCGATTGGCGCGCGCATTATATCAGCGCCTATGCCAGCGCCCATCCTTGGGAAGATTTCGCCGAAAGCTGGGCGCATTATTTGCATATTATCGACACGCTGGAGACCGCCGGCAGCTATGGGCTGGCCGTGCGCCCGCCCGGCCCGGACTTGGAGGCGATGCCGGTGGCGGAGACCAACCCCTATCAAATCCCCACCATCGGCGCGCTGATCCAGCGCTGGCTGCCGTTGACCTTTGCCATGAACAGCCTGGCGCGCAGCCTGGGGCAAGCCGATTTATACCCGTTCATTCTCTCCCCGACCGTGATTGGCAAGCTCGGCTTCATTCACGGCCTGATGCCCCGCCATCAATAGCGCTTTGCCCCGTGGGTTACGGGCAAGCGGCTAAATTTTCCTTGCTTTGTGACAGCGTTCCGTCCAGTTTCGTCAAGGGGTTGGTCAGTCGCACGATAAATCACACGTCAAGCAAAGGGTGTCTCATGCGATTATTATATGGGCTTGCGATCATTCCGGTGTTTTTCCTGTTGATCGGGCCGGTTTTGCACAATCAGGTGCATCCGCTGATTCTCGGCATGCCGTTTCCACTCGGCTGGATTTCAATCTGGATCGCAATCATCGCGCTGGTAATGTTGATCATCTACCGGCTCGATCCGCGCAATGGGGATAGCGCGCCATGACCAGCACCCTAATTATTCTTGCTCTGGCGACGCTGTTTGCGCTGGGCCTGGGGTTAGTCGCTCGCTCCGGCCATGACATGGGGTTAGAAAGCTGGACCGTCGGCAATCGCGGTTTCGGGGCAATTTTGGTGTTTTTGCTAATGGCCGGTGAGATTTACACCACCTTCACCTTCCTCGGCGCCTCCGGCTTTGCCTACGGGCAGGGCGCACCGGCTTATTATATTCTGGCCTATGGCTCGATTGCCTATGTCATGGGCTATTTTCTGCTCCCGGCGATCTGGCAATATGGTCGGGATCATCACCTCGTGTCGCAGCCTGATTTTTTCGCTCATAAATATCAAAGCCCGAGCCTCGGCGTGCTGGTCACGCTGGTCGATATCATCGCGCTGATCCCCTATTTGGTGCTGCAACTGACCGGGCTTGGCATTATCGTTGCCGTGGCGGGGCATGGCGCGATTGGCAAGGATACCGCCATCATCATTGGTGCGGCGGTGGTGACGATTTATGTGATTGTGTCGGGAATTCGCGGCTCGGCGTGGACGGCGGTGGCCAAAGACATCATGATCCTCGCGGTGGTGTTGTTTTTGGGGATTTATTTGCCGTTTCACCTCTATGGCGGCATCGGTTCGATGTTTGATGCCATTGCCAAGGCCAAGCCGGGCTTTTTGGTGTTTCCGGCGGCAGGGGACAGCGTTTGGTGGTTTGTCTCGACGGTGTTGCTGACAGCGCTTGGGTTTTTCATGTGGCCCCATACGCTCGCCTCCTGCTATTCGGCGCGCG
Organism: Acidiphilium sp. MT5; assembly: GCF_054767495.1. Lineage (NCBI taxonomy): Bacteria > Pseudomonadati > Pseudomonadota > Alphaproteobacteria > Acetobacterales > Acidocellaceae > Acidiphilium > Acidiphilium sp. MT5. The sequence goes on along the minus strand of NZ_BAABMR010000003.1, from coordinate 152,855 downwards.
AGGCCAAGACATTCCGCAAAAATGCGATTGTGCTGCCGCTGTACCAACTGATTTTGCTGTTTGTGTATTTCGTAGGGTTTGCGGCGGTGTTGCAAATTCCCGGCTTGAAGGGGGCCGCGACCAATCTGGCCTTGTTCAAATTGGTGGTGGCGCAGTTTCCGCCCTGGTTTGTTGGCGTGGTTGGTGCGGCGGGCGTGCTCACCGCATTGGTTCCCGGCTCGATGCTGACCATGACCACCGCGACGCTGATTTCACGCAATCTCTATGGCGCGATCAATCCGCGCGCGAGCGATGATCAGATCGTGTTCATCGCCAAATGCGCGGTGCCGGTGGTGATGGCGATTGCGGTGTATTTCACCATCACCGGTAGCTCGACCATCGTGACCTTGCTGCTGGTGGGCTATAGCTTCGTCACCCAAATGTTCCCCTCTTTGTTGGCGAGCCTGTTTCCACGGCTCGGCGTGACGCGCGAGGGGGCGTTTGCCGGCATTGTGGTCGGGGTGGCGCTGGCCGCATGGCTAACGTTTAGCCATGCATCGCTCGGCACGCTGATGCCGTTTTTGCCGGCTGGCATTCGTGATGTGAATGTCGGGATCATCGCCTTGATCGGTAATATCGTGGTGCTGGCAGGTGTCAGCCTCGCCACACGCGGGCGCCAGGCCATCGCCGCCGAATAGGCGGTGCGGATCGCGTCCTGCGCATGGGGCAGGACGCGGTTCAATTGGCAGGATGGCGCAGCGTCGTGTAAAGCACGGGCCATGTGTTCATATCCGCTTTATTGGCACCGGATGCGTTGTGCCCCATTCCTGCCCGGCTGCTCGCATCGGGGTGGGTTATGACCCGCGCGCGGTTATGGTCGGTGATCACAGCGTTGATCGGCGTCAGTTTGTTCACCCTGACCATCGCTTGGTTTGGCTGGGCGGGGGTGGTGCGTGCGCTCAGTGCGGTGCGGGTTTCGGATTTCATCGCCTATCTCGGGGTTCAGGCGGTTATCGTCGCCGGGCTGGCGGTGGCGTGGCGGTTGGTGCTGCGCAGCCGGCGCGGAGGGCGGTTTTTGCTGCTCTATTGGGGGCGGCTGGTGCGCGATGCGGCGGGCGAGTTTCTGCCGTTTTCGCATGTGGGCGGGTTCATTCTCGGCGGGCGGGCGATATCATTGGGCGGCGTTGCCTTCGCCGATGCGGCGGCCTCGACCCTCGCGGACGTGACGATCGAGTTTCTGTCGGAATTGGTGTTTATCAGTGTGGGGCTGGTGCTACTAGCGACATTGGTGCCCAATAATCAACTCGTTATGCCCGTGGCGCTCGGCCTGATGATGGCGGTGCTGGGCGGGGTGGGGTTCATTTTTGCGCAAAAGGGCGGCTCGCGGATTTTCCGGGCGTTGGCGCTCCGAATCGCCGGGCGATCGGGCGATCAGGTGGCGATGCGCGCCGATCATTTGCAAGCAGCACTCGATGCGATTTATGCGCAGCCGCGCCGATTGGCCGGGGCTGGCGTGATGCATTTGCTGTGCTGGTTTGGCACCGGCTGCGCTTCCTTCGTTGCGTTCCGGGCGTTTGGCACGCCGATTTCGATCTGGCAGGCGCTATCGATTGAGGCGTTGTTGCACGCGATCCTGGCGGCAGGATTTTTTGTGCCGGGGCGGATTGGCGTGCAGGAGGCGGCTTATGCGTTGCTCGGCACGGCATTTGGCTTGCCACCGGATATTGCGCTTTCCGTCTCGCTGCTGCGCCGCGCGCGTGACCTGATTGTTGCGGTGCCGGTGTTGCTGATTTGGCAAGGGATCGAAGCGCGGCGGCTGCAGCCGCTCTCCAGCGAGGCGCGCTGATCGATCACCGCGCCGCGCTTGCCGATGATGGCTGCCATGATGGGCTTGATTGCGGCAGCGTCTCGTCCCACTCTGCTTGGCAACAACGAGGAGCGAATCGATGACGAAACCTGTGACCGATGCCAGCTTTGCCGCCGATGTGATCGGCGCCAGCAAACCCGTGCTGGTGGATTTTTGGGCTGAATGGTGCGGCCCGTGCCGCGTGATCGGCCCGGCTTTGGAAGAGTTGAGCGGCGAGTATGCGGGCAAGCTCGATATTGCCAAGGTCAATATCGATGAAAACCCGATGACGCCGACGCAGTTTGGCGTGCGCGGCATCCCGACTTTGATCCTGTTCAAAGACGGCAAAGCGGTCGCGACCCATGTGGGTGCCGCACCGAAATCGACCCTGAAGGCCTTCATCGATCAGAATATCGGCTGATCGGTGAGCGACCCGGAGATTGATGCCAGCGAGGCGGTGCCACAAACACCGCCGATGATCCGCACCGTGGCGATGCCGGCGGACGCCAATGCCAATGGCGATATTTTCGGCGGCTGGCTGATGTCGCAGATGGATTTGGGCGGCAGCAATCTCGCCGGGCGCGTGGCCCATGGCCGGATTGCCACCGTGGCCGTGGATGCGATGAGCTTCATTCGGCCCGTGAAAATCGGCGATGAGGTGAGCGTTTACGCCATGCTGGTCTCGGTGGGTCGCAGCTCGATCAAGGTGAATGTTGAGGCTTGGCGGCGTGCGCGCGATTCCACCACGGAACGGCGGGTCACCAAGGCCGTCTTCACCTTTGTTGCGATTGATAGCGAAGGAAGGCCCCGCCCGATCAACGCCAGTTGATCGGGCCAAAACCATTAACGCCGATCAACGCTAGTTGATCGGGCCAGTGCGCAAAAATCCGATCAACGCCCGTTGATCGGGATTAGCGGGCGTGCAGCGCGCGGGCGCCGATATCGCGGCGCGAAAATCCCTCTGGAAAATCGATGGCATCGACCCCGCGATAGGCGCGCTCAATGGCCGTTCGCAAATCAGCTCCCGTTGCCGTTACTGCGAGCACACGGCCCCCATTCGACCGCAAAACGCCATCATGCTCGGCGGTGCCCGCGTGGAAAATCAACAAATCGTCGCAATGAGCCGCTTGGGTCAGGTCAATTTTCGCGCCGCGCGCATAGGCGCCCGGATAGCCCTTGGCTGCCAAGATCACCGTCGCGGAAGCCCCTTCCCGCCAGCTCAGCTTTTGGCTGGGATCGAGCGCCCCGTGCGCGCCCGCGACGAGCCAGGGCAGCAAATCATCCGCGATCAGCGGCAGCAAGGTTTCGCATTCCGGATCACCAAAACGGGCATTGAACTCGATCAATTGCGGGCCGGATTGGGTCAGCATCAGCCCGGCGAACAAAAAGCCGCAAAACGGCGTGCCGCGCTCAGCCATCGCCGCCAGCGTGGGGCGAATAATGCGCGCCATGACGGTTTCGGTGAGATGTTCAGGGTTATCCAAAGGTGGTGGCGCAATCGCGCCCATGCCGCCAGTATTTGGCCCGGTATCGCCTTCGCCGACGCGCTTATGGTCTTGGGCCATACCCGCGAAAATCGCGGTCTCGCCATCGCATAGGGCAAAGAACGAAATTTCCGGGCCGGTGAGGCAATCCTCGACTAGAATTTCAGCGCCCGCCGCGCCATGAACCCGGTCAGCCAGCATCGCGGTAGCGGCGTCCAGTGCTTCCTCGGTCGATAAGGCGACCACCACACCCTTGCCGGCGGCCAGCCCATCGGCCTTGACCACCATGGGCGCCGGACGCGCGCGGATATAGGCATGGGCCTCTGCCAGATCGGTAAAGCGCGCCCACGCGGCGGTGGGAATTTCTGCGACGGCGCAGAGTTCCTTGGTAAAAATTTTCGAGGTTTCCAACTGAGCGGCGGCTTGGCTCGGACCAAAACAGGCAATGTGATGGGCGGCGAGCGCATCGGTCAGGCCCAAGGCCAGGGGCGCTTCGGGGCCGGGAACCACCAGATCGATAGCCTGCGCACGCGCAAATTCCACCAAGCCGGCAATATCATCGACGGCGATGGCGATATTGCTGCCCAACGAAGCCGTGCCGGGGTTGCCAGGCGCGATGAACAGGGCGCTGAGCGCCGGGCTTTGTGCCAATTTCCAGGCCAAGGCGCCTTCACGCGCGCCGCCGCCAACCACCAAAACCCGCATTTTTGCTCCTTTTCGAACCGCTCCGCTTGCCGCGTTGGCGCGGGCTTAGCATAGTGCGGCCCGATGTCAGAAATTGCAGCACCCAACCCGCATAATATCCCCGAAATCACCGTCTCCGAGCTGGCTGGTGCGGTCAAACGCGCGCTCGAATCGAGTTTTAGCCGGGTGCGGGTGCGCGGCGAAATCACTGAGATGAAAACCTACCCCTCCGGCCATACTTATATGGCGCTCAAGGATGATGGGGCCAAAATCCGCGCAATTATTTGGAAGGGCAATGCCAGCCGCCTGGGCTTGAAGCCGGAAAATGGCGTCGAAGTGATCGCCACCGGCAAAATCACCGCCTATTCAGAGCGCTCGGAATATCAGCTGATTATCGAGCGGCTCGATTATGCCGGCGAAGGGGCGATGCTGGCGCGCATCGAGGCGCTGCGGCTGAAGCTGGCCGATGAGGGCCTGTTCGAGCATGCGCGCAAACGCCCCCTGCCGTTTTTGCCCCGGGTGATTGGGGTGGTTTCCTCGCCGCAAGGGGCGGTGATCCAGGATATTCGCACCACCATCGCCCGGCGATTTCCAAGCCGGATCATTCTCTGGCCGGTCGCGGTGCAGGGCGAAGGAGCGGCGATGCAAATTGCCGCCGCCATCGCTGGATTTTCTGGCCTGCCCGCCGACGGACCAATCCCGCGGCCCGATGTGGTGATTGTCGCGCGCGGGGGCGGCTCGCTCGAAGATTTGATGGCGTTCAATGACGAGGCGGTGGTGCGCGCCGCAGCGTCGAGCCAAATTCCGCTGATTTCAGCGGTGGGCCATGAAACCGACACCACCTTGATCGATTTCGCCGCCGACCGTCGCGCACCAACGCCGACCGCCGCCGCCGAATTGGCGGTGCCAGACCGGCTCGGTGTTGCGGCCAGCCTCGCCCAGCTCGGCGCCCGGCTGACCGGCGCGCTCTCCGGCCAGATCAATGCGCGCCATTTGCGGCTGAACCGCGCCGCCGGGCAGTTGCCGGATTTACCAAGCCTGATGGCCACGGCGCGCCAGCGGCTTGATGAACGCGGCGAGCGTTTCGCCATGGCCCTGCCCCGCTATGCACAGGCCAAGCGCCACCGGCTGGAGCAGATCGTGGCGCGCCTGCCCGATCCGCGGCATCTGCTCACCGGCAAGACCCATGGGTTGGCGCTGGTGGTGCAACGGCTGGCACCGCCGATGCGCACGGCACTCCGCGAGCGCAGCATCAAGCTCGATGCCCTCGCCGCACGGCTGAACGCCCTCTCATATCAAGCCGTGCTGATGCGCGGTTTTGCGCTGGTGACCGCACCGGACGGCGCACCAATTTCCGAAGCCGCCACGGCACGCAGCACGCCTCATATGATCGTGCGGTTTCAGGACGGCACGGTTTCGGTGCAACCCGAAAAATCGGGCTGATCAACCTTGGACGGCGCTGAGTGGCCCATCAAACACAATGGGCATGGTGGGCGTGCCGGTGGGTGAGCCGCCGGGCTGCTCCACCGTTACCGCAATCAACACACCCGGTTTGCGCAGGGAGGCGGGAATATCGCCCGCTGGCAAGCGCGTGGGGCCTGACTGCAAAAACCCAATCGGCACCGGCTTGACGCCCTTGGCCACCGCCCAGAGTTCCCACACTTTGCCCGCAGGCGGCGCGACATGGCCGAGCGGCAGAATTTGCGCACTGCCATTCTCGCGCAGCGACACGGTAAAGAGCGGCTTGCTGCCCTGATTGAGAAGCGCAACCATACTCGGCGGCGGTGCGGCGCGATGGAAGGGGCGGATCACCACGAGCACCAACGCTGCGGCAATCGCCAACGCGCCGACACTGCGCCAGAGCCCGGCATTGTTCCAGAGCGCGGCCAGCCGGGCACGCCATGATGCAACGGGTTGCGCCGGGCCAATCGCCGCTTCAATTGCGGACCAAAGCGACGGCGCTGGCATCGTCGCGGGTACTGCGGCCAGTGCCAACGGCGCGAGCCGATCTTCCCAGAATGCGACCGCGCGCGCCAAAGCAGGGTCACGCGCCATCTCGGCCTCGAATTGCGCCCGCTCCATGCCACGCAGGAGTCCGAGCACATATTCACCAGCGCGTTGGTCAGGGGGCAATCCCTCGCCGAATTCCGAAGATTGGCTCATGCTTCAAGACACCGTTTCAACGATGCCAACCCTCGTAAAATCCAGCTCTTGATGGTGCCAAGCGGGGTTTTGGTGAGTTCGGCGATCTCGGAATGCGAATAACCATCAACGAATGCAAGATTGATCGAACGCTGCCAGGGTTCAGGCAACGTCGCCAAACAGGCCGCGAGCGCTGATTGATCCTCGACGGATACGGGCAATTCGGCGGCGACATCGGGCAATTCATCCGTGCCGGTATGGCGTTTTTCGGATTCGATCCGATCCAACGCCCGATAGCGCAAAATCGCGACCATCCAGCCCATCGCCGAGCCGCGCGCGGTATCGAACCGATCCGCATTGCGCCAAATCTGCAAAAACGCCTCTTGCACTACGTCTTCGGCTTGCGGGCGATTGCGCAGCAGACGCAGCGCGATGCCGAGAAGTTTCGGCGCGGTCAAATCATAAAGTGCGCGCAGGGCAGCGCGATCACGCCCAGCACAACGGCTGAGCAAATCGCGCAACCGCGCATCTTCAGCGGTGCCGAGCGTGCTGCTCATCAGAGGGGAGAAATCGATGCCATCAAACATGATCGTAAGCGGATACCCAGCGCGAGGCAATCCGGATGCAGCCCGCTGGTGAGCGCCATTTGTTGTATTTTTATCACAGCGATAGGCGATGGCGAGCAGAATGATAAAATCGTCAGCGCGCATGCATCCGACCCGGCGGTTGGATCGTAACCCGACCACCATAACAGGAGGTCGTCATGCTCAAAACGCTAAAAGCATCTGAAAAGAAAACCAAATTCCAGGGCCGTGCGCCGGCCTTGATGGCGTGGCTTGCCAGCACCGCCTTGGTCGGTGCCAGCCTGGTCTTGGCCGCCCCCGCGGCACAGGCGCAGGACGCGATGATGGCGCAAGGCGGATTACTCGCAACCGGCGGCGTCACCTCAATCAATGGCGTTGGCGGCGGTGGCATCAACCCATTTGCGGTGATTTCTGGCTACGACACCAATGATGAAGTCGGCGTCACCGGATTTTTCACCCATTTGATCGCCGGTAGCTACACACTGAACTCGGGTGGTGCCTCGGTCGGTCTGTTTAACCGCGTTGAGCTATCGGTTGCCCGGCAGAATTTCGACCTTGGCAGCCCTGGTGCCTCACTCGGTCTCGGGCCGGATTTCAACCTGAGCCAGAATATTATCAGCGCCAAAGTTCGCCTATTTGGCAACGCGGTTTACGATCAGGGCACCATGCTCCCGGTGGTGGCGGTGGGGGCATCCTACCATGAAAACGTCACCAGCGCCTTTCCGGGCACCAACGAAGCGCTGCCCAAAGCGGTCGGGTCACATCTTGATGGCACCACCTTCTATGTCGTCGCCACCAAATTATTCATCGATGGTTTGTTTGGCCATTATACGCTGTTGAGTGCCGGCGCACGGCTGACCAATTCCAACTATAACGGCCTGCTCGGCTTTGGCGGCACCAATGCCGCCGGTCAATTCAAATCGGGCTATCATGTCGAGCCGTTCTTTGACTTTGCCTACTTCCCCGATCGGAAATTCGCCGTGGGTTATGAGTACCGCGCCATGCCGCATTTCGATGTTGCCGGGGCGCTTAATTTGAACACCACCAACAACTGGCAAGATGTTTTCGTGGCCTATTTCCCGACCAAAAATCTCTCAATCACCGCCGCCTATGCGGCACTCGGCACAATTGCGGGTGCCAAAAACTCGAACGGTTTGTACCTCTCATTCACAGCGACGTTCTAAATCTCGCTTGCCTCTTTTCCCTAACACGCCTCAGGAGCTCACAATCATGACCCCGTATCGCCGCAAAAACACCCTCCGTAACGCAATTGCCGCGATGATCGCCGCCACCACCCTCGCTATGGCGCCGATCATCACTACACCAGCCCATGCCAGCTCGACTTATTTCAACGAATTTGGCGGTCGGCCCGGCATAACGGCGTTGATCAACACATTCGTTGGCAATGTTGCTGCTGATAACCGCATCAATTTCTATTTCGCCCACACCAATATTCCAGCCCTGAAAGCCGCTTTGGTCAATCAGGTCTGCAATCTCGAAGGGGGCGGCTGCCCGTTCAACATGAATATGCGCGCCATTCACGCGCATATGGGTGTCACCCAAGCCGCGTTCAACGCACTGGCCGAAGACATGATCCGGGCCATGGATAAAGAACATATCCCAACCGCCGCGCAAAATAATCTGCTCGCCAAGCTCGCCGCGATGGGACCGGAGATTGTTACGAAATAACCATCGACTCTGCGTTAGAGCGTGATTGCCGATCACCAATCACGCTCCGGCGTTTTTTGCCGATTAATTTCACTGATTTAACCCGCGACGCGAAAGGAACCTACCATGAGCGACAATCACTATGGCCGGCGTATCGCCCTCAAAGCGATCGGGCTTGGCGCTGCGGGATCGGCCATGAGTTTGCTGGCACGGCGAACCGCCTTTGCGGACAACAAATCCACCAAAGCCACCGCCGGATACATCGCCAAGCCCGGTCCGGGCGGCGCTGATTGCTCAAGCTGCGTCAATTATATCCCAACCGGGTCGATGTGCATGGTCGTTCAAGGCAGCGTCGCCGCCACCGGCTATTGTAATTTCTACGCGCCGAAAAGCTGATTGGCGCCCCCGGCGGCACCATCGGCTGCCGCCGGGATCAGCATGTTAGTGATATTTTGCAGCCTTATACGCTGATCGCGTGCCTGACGCCGACCAATCGCGCTCTACTCGAAATAATAACCAACACCGGGCCGCGTTTTCAAATGGGTTTCGCCAAACGCCCCAAGCTTCCGGCGCAGATGGCCAATATAAATCCGCAGATAATTCATCTCCCGTTCCTGCGCACTGCCCCAAACCGCTTTCAAAATCGCACTATGGGTAATCACCCGCCCCCGGTTGCGCAGTAAAAACTCTAACAAGCGAAACTCCGTGCGGGTAAATTGGATCATCACGCCCTGCAATTGGCCGGTCAGCGCATGGGTATCCAGTTCCAGCCCGTCAACGACGAAAACCGGCCCCGCAAGCGGGCCCGTGGCACTCGCCCGGAGCGCCGCGCGCAACCGGGCCAGCAACTCACCGAGGCTGAACGGCTTTTCGATATAATCATTGGCCCCACCATCGAGTGCTGCGATTTTATCAACATCGCGATCGCGCGCTGACAGCACAATAATCGGCATCGCATAATCCCGCCGAATCTCCGCCAACAAGGCCTGCCCGTCACGATCGGGCAAACCAAGATCGAGCAAAATCAAATCGGGCATCCGCGAAGCGATCATCCTGAGCGCTTCAGCGGCGTGATCGGCACGCCAAACAATATAGTCCGCCGATTCTAACGCCGGTTTGAGAAACCGATGGATCTGCGGCTCATCATCAACGATCAGAATCGAGCGACCACTCATGCGCTGGGAACCTTAATCGTGATCATCGTGCCGGGCATGCCATCGCGCGGCAAATCCGTTCGCGGGCTCATCGCCTCAATCGATCCGCCCATCGCTTCGGCGAAGGCGCGGGCAATCGCAAGGCCCAGCCCGGTGCCGGATGCGACCCGATCACCCCGTTCGGCCCGAAAAAACCGATCAAACACCCGCTGCAAATCATCAGCTTCAATTCCAATCCCTTCATCCGCGACGGAAATCACCACCAACGCGTCCTCCCGCCGGGCAGCAATAGCGATGGCCGACCCCACCGGTGCATATTTCACCGAGTTTTCCAAGCAATTCACTAAAATCTGCTCTAACAAGCTCGGGTCCGCCAAAACCGTCTGTGCGTCATCAGCAATATTGACGCCGGCATGAAACGCGTCCGGCACCCGCGCCACCGCCGCCTCGATCAGTGCCGGTAGTGCAACGATATCGCGGCGCGCAACAATCTCGCCGGTCTCAATCCGTGCCATGCCGGTTATGTTCGTCAAAAATCGGGTCATCCGCTCAACGTCTTGGACAATGCTGGCCAATAAATCCAACCGCACCGCCTGCGTGATCGCACTGCCGGCGGCGAGCAGGGTCTGCGCCGCACCACTAATTGCGGTGAGCGGTGTGCGCAAATCATGCGACAGCGACGACAGCAGAGCCGTACGCAATGATTGAGTTTTCGTCTGGGCGCGAATTTCAGCCGCCCGCGCCGCTAGGCGCAGCCGCTCAATCGCCATCGCCCCCTGATCAGCAAGCGCGCTCAGAGCTTGAATGGTTGGCTCGGTCATGACGCCTGTCGGTTTCACCCCCAACACCCCCACACTGCCCGCCTCCGTCGCCAAGGCAAAAAATCGCCACGCGACCGATGGCAAGGTGATCGTGCCAAGCCCCGCCTCGATTTTATGACGAAACGCAAAATCCGCCGCCGCATGATCGGCATCGCTGAGCGTTGCCACGGGTGCCAAATCGCCACCTTCAGCGAGCAGCACAATCGCGGCGCCGGCGAGAGCGGAGGCTTCACTTTCAATCGCACGGCTCAACGACGCCGCATCCGTCGCGGCCGCGAGGGTGCGCCCAAACAAAGCCACCCGGCGCAGCGCATCAATCCGGCTGCGCGCGGCCTCCGCCTCCGTGCGCACCCGCCCCGCCAACGTGCCGGTCAGCAAGCCAACCGCGAGAAACACCACTAACGCAACAATATCACGCGGATCGCCAACCGAAAGGGTGAAAACCGGCGGCAAAAAGAAAAAATTCCACAGTAAAAAGCTGATAACCGCCGCAAATAAGCCAAGAGTCCGGCCATAATGGCTGGCCACGCCGACCACAATAGCTGTGAACACAAAACCCATCGCATCGCGCGGCACCACCGCGCGCAACCCATAGCCCAGCGCCGTGGCGGCGGCCATGATCGCGAAACTGATTGCGTAAGGCGCCAATTGAGGCTTTGATTTTTTTGGCTTGACTGGTGCCGGGCGCGCCGCGGGATCGGGCACGACATACAATGAATAAGCCCGCGCATGCCGCGCTAACGCACGCGCCAAGGGCCAAGTCGGCCAAAGGCTAGCGGCGCCGCGCGCCACCACAATATGCGCAACATTATGCTGCGCCGCCGCCGCCAATATGGCTGCAACCGCATCAGCCTGCGTGGTCGTTTCCACCGTGCCGCCCAATTGCAGTGCCAAATCCAGCGCCGATTGCACATTACCACTGACCCCGGCTTCCACATGAAACGCGAGTAAGGGGGCGCGCAGCGCGTCCGCAAGCCGTGCGGCGTGGCGCACCACCTGCTCCGACGTTGACCCGGCCTCAATCACCGCCATCACCCGCTCTGCCGCCGGCCACGGCCCGGCAATCGCCCGCGCGCGCATATAGGTTGCAATATCGCGATCAACCTGTTGCGCCACGCGCCTCAGCGCCATTTCACGCAACGCCGCCAAATTGCCAGGGCGAAAAAATCCATCAAGCGCGCGCCGCGCCAAATCCGGCCGGTAAATCCGCCCCTGCTCCAACCGCGTTCGCAATTCTGCTGGCGGCAAATCGATCAATTCAATTTCGGTCGCGAGCGTGAGCACCGTATCCGGCAACGTTTCGGTAACCCGCACACCGGTAATCCGCGCCACCTGATCATGCACACTCTCCAAATGCTGCACGTTGAGCGTCGTCCAAACATCAATGCCCGCTTCAAGAATATCCACAACATCTCGCCAGCGTTTGGCATGGCGCAATCCGGGCGCATTGGTATGCGCCAACTCATCAACCAGCAGCAACGCCGGACGCCGGGTAATGGCGGCTTCGAGGTCAAATTCCTCAATCACATGCCCGCGATACGCCACCGGCTTACGCGCCAGCACCGGCAAATCGCCAAGCTGCGCCTCCGTATCAGCACGGCCATGGGTTTCGATCAGGCCGGCCAGCACATCCAGCCCCTCGGCCTGCTTTTGCCGCGCGGCAACCAGCATTTCCCACGTCTTGCCAACCCCTGGCGCTGCCCCGAGAAAAATCTTCAGCCGCCCGCGATGCGCGCCAGCAAGCGCGGCGAGCAAGGCGTCCGGGTCAGGTCGTTGATCGTCGGCTGCCGTGGCCATCCTGCCCGATCATCGCGCATTTAGCTCTGTCAATGCAAGATTGAGCTTCAATACATTGACATGCGGCGTGCCGATGACACCAAGCCACCGGTGCGTTGCCGAATGCTGCACCAAATGGCGCACCAGATTGATCGGCAGATGCCGCGATTGCGCCACCGATGGTGCCTGGCGCAAAGCGTTCGCCAGTGAAATATCCGGATCAAGGCCAGACCCAGAACTGGTCACCGCATCATCAGGCACCGGCCCCGACCCATAGGCCGCACGATAGGCGGCAATACGCGCGCGAACATGATCGATCATCATTTTATTCGTGGGCCCCGCGTTAGAGCCGCCGGATTCTGAAGCGTCATAGGGCGTCGGCATCGTCTGCCCTTGCGCATTGGTCCCGGTGAGCGCCGATGGGCGGGGCTGAAACCAACGCGCCGCATCAATGCTGTGTCCAGCGAAATTTTGCCCAATCAATGCCGAACCAATCACTCGGTCCTTGATCGTGAGCAAGCTGCCATTCGCTTGGAAGGGTGCTGTAAATTGCGCCAATTCGGTAAAACCCATCGGCAAGAGCACGCCCAGCATCAGGGTTGCGACCAAAACGAGTGACAAAGCAGAACGAATTTCGCGGATCATGATACCTCCTATCACGAAAAAATATGCAAGGCACCGAGCAACCAATCAATCGCCTTGATGCCGATAAACGGCGTAATGATGCCGCCAAGCCCATAGATCAATAAATTTCGGCGCAAGAGTGCCGCAGCACCCACCGCGCGAAATTTTACCCCGCGCAGCGCGAGCGGTACCAGCACCACAATGATCAAGGCATTGAAAATCACCGCCGCCAAAATCGCACTACGCGGTGAGGTCAGGTGCATGATATTCAAAGCCCCCAAACCCGGATAAGTGGCCACAAAAATCGCAGGCAGGATCGCAAAATACTTCGAGATATCATTGGCTATTGAAAAAGTGGTGAGCGCACCACGGGTAATCAGCAATTGCTTGCCAATTTCCACGATTTCGATCAGCTTGGTGGGGTCGCTATCCAAATCAACCATATTCCCCGCCTCGCGGGCCGCCTGCGTGCCGGTTTGCATCGCGACTCCCACATCGGCCTGCGCTAACGCGGGTGCATCATTCGTGCCATCACCACACATTGCAACCAGGCGTCCCTCCTCCTGGGCTTTGCGGATATAGCCAAGCTTATCCTGGGGTGTCGCCTCGGCAATCACGTCATCCACCCCAGCTTCGGCAGCAATCGCGGCGGCGGTAATCCGGTTATCGCCGGTCACCATCACCGTGCGAATACCCATGCGCCGCAAATCAGCAAAGCGCTCCTTGATCCCTGGCTTGACAATGTCCTTCAGCTCAATGGCCCCGAGCAAATGATCATCGACCGCCAGCGCCAGCGGCGTCGCCCCTGCCCTCGCAATCCGGGAGACGACATCGGTAAATTCCACGGGGGGCGCACCTGTTAGTTGCAACACCGAATCCACAGCACCTTTGCGCCAAGCCTGCACACCCACATCAATCCCCGAAACCCGCGTATTGGCGCTGAAGGGCACCAAAACCGCTTGATCGGGCAGCTCGGCATTGATTTGGTAGCGCTCACGCATCAGCGCCACAATCGAACGGCCCTCGGGTGTTTCATCGCCCAGCGAGGCCAACGACGCCGCCTGCGCCATCGCGCGTTCATCAACCCCCGGTGCTGGATAAATCGCCGCCGCCATGCGGTTACCAAAAGTGATGGTGCCCGTTTTATCAAGCAGCAGCGCATCAACATCGCCCGCCGCCTCTACCGCCCGCCCTGAGGTTGCCACAACATTAAACCGGATCAGCCGATCCATTCCCGCAATCCCGATGGCTGACAATAATCCGCCAATCGTCGTGGGGATCAGACACACAAACAATGCGGCCAACACCGCGATTGATAAATGGGTTTGCGAATAGGCGGCAAAACCACGCAAGGTCGCGACCGCGATAACAAAAACGACGGTCAACCCCGCCAGCAAAATATCAAGCGCAATCTCATTCGGCGTTTTGCGCCGCTCAGCGCCTTCAACCAGGGCAATCATCCGATCCAGAAAGGTCGCGCCAGGCTCGGCACGAATCCGCACCACCAACCAATCCGACACCACCTGTGTGCCACCGGTCACCGCTGAGCGATCACCGCCGGCCTCGCGGATCACCGGCGCTGACTCGCCGGTAATGGCGCTCTCATTGACGCTGGCAATACCTTGGATAATTTCGCCATCCGAGGGAATGATGTCGCCGGTTTCCACCAGAACCAGATCATCGCAATGCAAATCGGAGGCAGCGGTTGGCTTGTAGAGGGTAGGCACCCGTGGATCGAGGATCAATTTGGCCATCGTGTCCGAACGCGCCCGGCGCAGCGCATCCGCGCGCACGCGCCCGCGCCCTTCGGCAACAGCCTCGGCAAAGGTGGCAAACAGCACCGTCATCCAAAGCCACACGGCAATCGTCAGTGAAAATGCGCTCGGTTTGGCTTCGATCAAATGCAACAGCCCAACAATTGTCACCAAAGCGGCGATCACTTCGGTGGTAAAAATCACCGGATTGCGGATCAATTGTCGTGGATCGAGCTTCAGCACCGCATCAAGGCTCGCGCGGCGCAGAATCGCACGATCAAACAGGCTGATAATATCCGTGTCTGTGGTCATCGTGATCTCTCTTAAAAACTCTTGCCCGCATTCATCAGATAATGCTCCGCGAGCGGCCCGAGTGTGTCAGCGGGCATGAATTGCAAGCCACCCAGAATGATGATCACCCCGATCAATAAACCAATGAACAGGCCACCATCGGTGGGAAACGTACCGCTGGAGGACGGCAATTTCGGCTTCAGCGCAAGCGATCCGGCAATGGCGAGCACCGGGATCAGCACGGCAAAGCGGCCAAACAGCATCGCCATGCCCAATCCATAATCAAGCAACGGCGTGTTGGCCGATAGACCCGCAAAGGCTGAGCCATTATTCTCCGTGGCCGAAGTCCAGCCATACAACATCTCAGTCAACCCATGCGGCCCAGCATTGCTGAGCGAACCTAAGCCAGATTTGGTCAACAGCGAAAATCCCGCACCCGCCAAGATGAACATGGTTTGCACCAGGATTGCTAACATCGCGAGCTTGATTTCGCGCGCTTGCACCTTTTTACCCAGATATTCCGGAGTGCGCCCAACCATCAATCCTGCAACAAACACCGCGAGCAACGCGAACAGCACCATGCCATAAAGGCCTGAGCCAACGCCGCCCGGCGCCACTTCATCAAGCTGCATCAGAAATAACGGCACCAGTCCGCCGAGTGGCGTATAACTATCCGTTACCGAATCGATAGCGCCGGTTGATGTGCCGGTCGCGGCACTGTTGAAAGCCGTGGATTGCGCAATGCCAAAGCGCACCTCTTTACCCACCATATTGCCTGGCTGCGCGGCAATGCCCGCATGCACCAAAATGGGATTATTCGCGGCCTCCGCCGCGTAATCGCCAACCATGGCGAGGCCGAGTATCAGTGCCATCGCCGTGAACAGCGCAATCCCTTCACGCGGGCGCCCAATCATCCGGCCCAGCGTGATCGGAAGAGCGAACCCGATGACCAACATCAGAAAAATCTCAAAAAAATTGCTCAGCGCTGTTGGGTTTTCAAAAGGATGCGCCGAATTGGCATTGAAAAACCCGCCGCCATTGGTTCCCAGCTCCTTGATTGCCTCCTGCAAAGCAACCGGGCCGCGCGCAATGGTTTGCACGCCGCCCGCGAGTGGATGGACCGTTGCAAATGGTGCAAATGTTTGGGGAACACCGGCATAAAGCAGCAGGATGGCGGCAATCAACGCAATGGGAAGTAAGAGATAGAGGGTTATTCGGGTGATATCGACATAGATATTACCAAGCGTGGTCAAACCACCACTCACGAAGGCGCGCATCAGTGCGGCAGCAACGGCAATACCGGCGGCGGCAGAGATGAACATATGCACCATGAGGCCGAACATTTGCGCACCGTTCGAAATTTGGGCCTCCGGTGCATAAGCTTGCCAATTAGTATTGGTAGCAAAACTAACTGCCGTATTAAACGCCAGCATCGGAGCCATGCCCGGAATATGCTGAGGATTAAACGGTAGATCATTTTGCAGCCGTAAAATGGCATAGAGCAATAGCACATGGAACGCACTCAGCAGCAGCAACGCAATCGCATAAGCCTGCCACCCCATCTGCCGCGCCGGGTTAATCCCGCATAGGCGATAAAATCCCCGCTCGATGGGACCGGCAAAACGTATATGGCCGCGAAAAATCATCGCAATATAGCGCCCAAGTGGCATAGCAGCCGCCAGGACGACCCCCATCACGAGGCCAATATAGCCAAGCCCGTGGAGTGTCATGATCAAAAATCCTCCGGTCGGATCAAGGCCCAAACCAAATAAAACAACAATCCGAGCGAGACAGCAGCACCGAGGGCGACGTCAATCATCATCAGATCCGATCACAAAACACGACATAGACGGCAAACAGCGCAAAGCTCGCAACCATGACCGTGATGGCCAAAAAATCCCCCATAATCCGCTCCACTCGATCAGTCCCGCATCATTGCGCCGCAATCGCGCAGGCCAGGACAACGCCGATCAATGGGCGCTCAGGGCATAAAAAAACGAGCCGAAGACCCGGCCCATTTCATAAAAATCATATAAAAATCATCCCGCCGACCGGTGAAATCACCGATCGGCGGGATGGAAGCAGCCTATCTCAAACGATCACGCATAGTCAGACGCACTCGTGACATCGCGGGTGCGATCCGAGGCAAAAGCGTGAAACACCGGCGATAGCACCGTCGCGACAATCACGTTCAGCGCGAAGGTCACAATGGCGATATAGCAAGGGATAACCATGCCAAAAATATGGAACGGGTAGATCGCACCCGCCAAATGATTGAGCAGAGCCAAGTGCGTGGCCATAGCAAAGCCGCTGGCCCAGCCAATCAGCAGCGCCCAGCCATTATAAAACCGGGTGAACAGGCTGAACACGATGGAGGGAAAAATCTGGATCATCCACATCCCGCCCAAAAGCTGCAACTGGATCGCATATTTCAGCGGCAAACCAAACACGAAGGCCAGCGCTCCAACGATCATCACAATCGAGAATAATTTCGCCACCATCGATTCTTGCGCCGGCGAAACACCCCCATGGATAAATTGCCGCCAAATATCGCGGGTGAAAATATTCGCCGAGGCAATCGCCATGATTGCGGCGGGCACCAGCGCACCAATCGCAATCGCCGCGAAAGCAACGCCCACGAACCAGCCGGGCAGCGTATGCAGCAGCAAGGCTGGCACCGAGAAGTTCGGACCGAATTCCTTAAAGCCTTTGGCGAATTGCGGCATCGTGCTCACCCCGGCCACAGCGGCCATCGCGCCCAGCAAGGTAATCAGCCCCAGCATGAACGAGTAAGCTGGCAAAATAACCGCATTGCGCCGCACCACCTCGCGGCTGCGCGCCGACAAAATACCGGTCATCGCATGCGGGTATAAAAACAGCGCCATGGCCGAGCCGAGTGCCAGTGTTGCATAACCAGAATAAATACCAGTCCCGCCCTTCGGCGGATGCGCGAGCAACAGCTTCGCCGGCGCCAATTTGGCGAAAATCGTGCCAAAACCACCCAGTTCGGTGGGGATAACAATCACCGCCACAATGATCGTCAAATAAATCAGGATATCCTTGACAATCGCGATCATCGCCGGTGCGCGCAAGCCAGAGGTAAAGGTGAAAGCGGCCAGCACCAAGAAGGCAATAATCAGCGGCAGGCGGGCGCCCAACCCAGCACCAGTGATGCCAAGCCCGCCAATCACCGTCTGCATACCAACAAGCTGCAAGGCGATATAGGGCATGGTCGCGAGGATGCCGGTCAGCCCAACGGCGAGGGCCAGATAGCGATTGCCATAGCGCCCGCGCACGAATTCCGGCCCGGTGACAAAGCCGTGCTTAGCAGAAACCCGCCAAAGTTTGGGGAAAATCACATACAAAATCGGATAAGCGACGATGGTGTATGGCACAGCAAAAAACGCAATCGCGCCCGCGCCGAACATCAAGGCCGGCACAGCAATGAACGTATAGGCCGTATAGATATCACCACCGATCAGAAACCAGGAGATCAGCACACCAAACTGCCGCCCACCGAGGCCCCATTCATGCAATTGCGACAAATCGCCGCCCTTCCAGCGGGCCGCGACGAAGCCAAGAATCAACACGCCAATCACCAGGATGGCGAAAATAACCGTTGCAATGGTCATGATGCAGTCCTCAGCGTTCAGCGCGATAGACGATGAAAATAATCACCGCCGATAACGGCACCCAGAGCAACTGATACCAGTAAAAGAACGGGAACCCGGCAAGCTCCGGCGATTTGCTATTGTAAAACGGCACCCAAAGCGTCGCGATGAACGGGACCAGCAACAGCCACCGCAACGGCGAGGACCGCGCCGGGGTTTGGTCGGTTACATCTTGTGGATCAGACATCGTCATAGCCCCCCTTGGTAAATGTCACTGCACGATCCAGCGCGCAGCGACGCGAATATTATAACCAAGCGGGCAAGGACAACCTGATCGATTCCTCTCGAACCAACGGTTCGGCCCGAAACGATCCAGAAGCTTGGCCCCGCAAGGCGAAATCATATTTCTGTTCCCAGCGCGCGATCTAGAACGAATATCGATATCCGTGCAAGCGGCCCCTCACGCATAATCCGACGCAACGGTCCGATCACGGCTGCGATCAGAGGCAATGCGATGAAAGAGCGGCGATAACGCCGTGGCCACCACCACATTGACGCAAAATGTTACGACCGCGATATAGCAAGGCACGGTGTAGCCGAACAGATCAAACGCGTAAATCGCGCCGCTCAGATGGTTCAGCAGCGCAAGATCGGTCGCCATCCCAAAGCCCGCAACCCAACCAATAAGCAAGGCCCAGCCATTGTAAAAGCGGGTGAACAGGCTGAACACCACGGCGGGAAAGGTCTGAATAATCCACATCCCGCCAAGCAATTGCAGTTGGATCGCGTATTTGAGCGGCAAATCGATCTCGAAAACCAAGCCGCCCAGGATAATCGCAATGGCGAAGAGCTTCGCAATCAGCGCTTCCGCCCCTGACGTCATCGAAGGCGCGATAAATTGCCGCCAAATATCGCGGGTAAAAATATTGGCCGCCGCAATGCCCATAATCGCCGCCGGCACCAGCGCAGCAATGGCAATGGCGGCGAAGGCAAGGCCAACGAACCAGCTTGGCATGGCATGGATCAACAACGCCGGAAAAGAGAAATTAGGGCCGTAAATGCGAAAACCCTCAGCAAATTGCGGCATCTTGCGCACGCCCGCCGCCACCGCCATCACCCCAAACAGCGCGACCAAACCCAGCATGAAGGCGAATGCCGGCTGCAAAAATGCGTTACGGCGCACCACGTCGCGGCTGCGCGAGGCCAGAATGCCGGTCATGGCGTGCGGATATAAAAACAGCGCCATCGCCGAGCCGAGTGCCAAGGTCGCATAGCCCGAATACAGGCCCGACGACCCCGCCGGCGGATGCGCGAGCAGCAAATGAGCCGCCGATACTTTGCCAAAAATAGCGCCAAATCCACCCAACGCCGCCGGGATCACGACGAATCCGATAATGACCGTCAAGAAAATCAGCATATTTTTGACCACCGCAACCATCGCCACCGCGCGCAGCCCGGACGTCACAGTAAACAATGCCACCAGCGTCACCGCCATGATCAACGGCAAATGCGCGCCCAAGCCGGTGCCATTAAACCCAAGCGCGCCAATCACCGTCTGCATACCCACCAATTGCAACGCGATATAAGGCACCGTTGCCAAAATGCCGGTCACGCCAATCGCCAACGCCAACAGCCGGTTGCCATAGCGCGCGCGCACAAACTCAGCGCCGGTTACATAGCCATATTTCGCCGAAACCCGCCATAATTTTGGAAATATCACAAACAGCACAATATTGGCCATCAACGTGTAGGACACCGCGAAATACGCCAAGGCCCCTGCGCCAAACATCAAGGCCGGCACCGCAATAAACGTATAGGCCGTATACACATCGCCGCCCACCAGAAACCACGACATCGCCAAGCCAAATTGCCGTCCGCCCAGCCCCCATTCATGCAGTTTCGACAGATCATGGCCCTTTAATCGGGCCGCACTATCGACAATGATCAACACACCAATGACCAGAACAACAAAAATAACCGTTGCTAAACCCATACCCCGATCCTCGGCCCGTTGGCCTGGTTGAACAGTGGAAACACCCTGAGATTGCGCCAAGCACAACCTACGCGCTCATGCTGCATATACATGAAAAACGCAACATCAAAAGCATCCGGATGATGACATAACGATCACGCGACAATGCCGAGCGCAACAGACGCATAATATTGGCCGGTCATCAATGACCACACCGGCGTCAAATCAGTATCATTAATTGCCAAATTAAAGCATAAGACCGACATAATGCAGAATAATTAAACTCTAGAGCATTTTCCGTTCGCATAAGCTCACCGACAATGCTCTAACTCATTGTTTTGGCAAGCAACTTTATCCGATCAGATGATTCCATCTGATCGGATGTTGCTCTAGCCGTCCTCGCCAATCAGCGCCAAATCGTCTTGCCGCGCGCTCGCCAGCCGTGCGGCGCGCAGGATCGCCCGCAAATCGCCCAGCGCCTGCTCAAGATCATCATTGCGCACGATATAATCAAACTCGCTCTGATGCGCCCATTCGGATTGCGCCGCCGCCATCCGCCGCGCCACATCCTCGGCGGCATCGCCGCGCCCCTGCAAGCGCTCCCGCAACGAAGCCAAGCTCGGCGGGCGGACAAAAACACCAACCACATCGCCCGGCAGCGCCGCCCGAATTTGGCGGAACCCCTGCCAATCAATATCGAACAACACATCCTGCCCAGCCTGTAGCCGGGCCACCACCGGCGCGCGCGGCGTGCCATAAGAGCGGCCAAACACGGTCGCGTGCTCTAAAAACGCCCCCGCCGCCACCATCGCGGCGAATTGCGCATCGGTCTTGAAAAAATAATGCTCGCCCTCGCGCTCACCGGCGCGCGGTGCGCGCGTCGTCGCGCTGATCGAGAGCGCAATCGCTGTGTCCGCCGCCAGCAAACGGCGCGACAAGGTTGTCTTGCCCGCGCCCGAAGGCGCTGCCAGCACCAGGCATAATCCGCGCCTGCTCACGCCTCACTCCACATTCGCCACCTGCTCGCGCAATTGCTCAATCGCCGCTTTCAGCTCCAGCCCCAGCGTGGTCAATGGCAGCGAGGCCGATTTACTGCACAGCGTATTCGCCTCGCGATTAAATTCCTGCACCAGAAAATCCAGCCGCCGGCCAACCCCCCGCGCCTCAGCGAGCAAAGCACGCGCCGCCGCGCAATGGGCATCCAGCCGATCCAGCTCCTCAGTCACGTCGGATTTTCCCGCCAGAAGCGCAATTTCCTGCGCCAAGCGCTCAGGCGCCACCGGCTCCGCACCGCCGAGCAACGACGCCAGCGCCTGCTGCAGCCGCGCCTGATGCAGCGCCGGTTGCGCCGCCGCCACGCGGCGCGCCCGCAGGGTGAGATCCTCGACCCGATCGAGTGTCACCGCCAGAATAGCCGCAAGCCGCGCCCCCTCGGCCCGGCGCGAAAGGGTCAGCGCGGCCACCGCCCGCTCAAACAACCCAACGATGCTCTGCTCCAACGCCTGATCCGCCGCCGGATCCGCCTGATCAACCGCGTCCGCCCGGCTCAGCACGCCGGGCAACGCCAGCACCGCCTCGGCACGCGGCGGCGCTGTGTTGGGCAGGCGCGCGCGGATCTCCTCAATCGCCGTCAGCATCGCGCCCAACGCCGCCTGATCGACCACCAACCCTGGCCGCTCCTCGCGCTTGCGGCTGATCGTCGCGGTTACATTGCCGCGCCCCAAAGCCCGCTCGGCGAGCGGGCGCAAAGTCGCCTCCAGCCGATCCAACCCCGGCGGCAGGCGCAATTTCAGGTCCAACCCACGGCCATTGACGCTGCGAATCTCGACCACTAGCGCATCGCCCGGCTCAGCCACCCGGGCGAACCCGGTCATCGACGCGAGGTCGGGCGGTGGATCAGCGCTCACAGGCGCATCGTCGCGCGCAGCGTATCAATCGCGACCAACCGGCCATCGCGCTCGATATGCCAGAAACTCCAGCCATTGCAGCTCGCAGCATTCTGCACCGCCGCCCCCACCTGATGGATCGAGCCGCGCACCGCCCCCGCAATGATCGTCCCATCCGCCGCCACCACCGCGCGCACCCGGCGTAGCCGGTCATGCAACACCGTGCCCGCCGGAACCATGCCCTGCTCCACCAAGGTGCCAAACGGAATCCGCGGCACATCCCGCCGCGACAGGGTGGATGTCAAATAAGGCGGCGCCGCTCGCATCGCCTTCAACCGCGCCCAACCCGCCTCGACATAGGCAGGATGCCGCTCAATCCCGATAAAATGCCGATTGAGCCGCTTGGCCACCGCCGCCGTGGTCGCGGTGCCGGCGAACGGATCGAGCACCACGTCGTCAGGATTAGTCGCTGCCAGGATAACCCGATGCAACAAGGCTTCGGGCTTTTGCGTGGGGTGCAGCTTCAAGCCGTGATCATTGCGCAGCCGTTCCGCGCCGGTGCACAGCGGCAAGGTCCAATCCGAGCGCATTTGCAAATCTTCGTTCAACGCCTTCATCGCCTGATAATTGAACTTATAGCGCGAGGTCGGCTCGCGCGCGGCCCAAATCAAGGTTTCATGCGCGTTGGTAAAGCGCCGCCCGCGAAAATTCGGCATCGGGTTGGATTTACGCCAAATCACATCATTCAGAATCCAGAACCCCAAATCCTGCAAAATCGCGCCAATCCGGAAAATATTATGATACGAACCAATCACCCAGATCGTCGCATCCTTATGCAACAACCGCCGACACTCGCTCAGCCAAGCGCGGGTGAACGCATCATAGGCCGCGAAATCGGCAAATTTATCCCAATCATCATCCACCGCATCGACCAGACTATCATCAGGCCGCCGCAACTCACCGCGCAGCTGCAAATTATAGGGCGGATCAGCGAAAATACAGTCGATCGACGCATCGGGCAGCATCCGCATCATCTCGACGGCATCGCCGAGAAGCAACTGATCGAGCGGCAATTCGCGAATAGCGTGCACGGGCAATGGGAACCTCAGATATCGTCAGCCCCTTATACCTGACGAATCGCCCGTGACCGCGTCAATGGGCTTTTGTCGCGACTAAATAATATCCTCCGCCGCTTCAAGCGAGGGCGCCTTGGCCCGGCCCATCATCAACACCGCGCGCGGTTTGAGCGATTCATGCTGGTTGCGCCGGTGCAGAATCGTCGTGCCAAACGCGATATGCCGACATAAATATTGCGTCGGCTCTTCATTGCGGCCCTCTTCGCGGAACATTTCGGTGAATTGCACCCGCCCCAAAACCCCCGAGCCGCGCAGACTGCGCGCATGCCGACGCATGCCATCAACCGCCGAGGCACGCACCCGGCGCTGAAACCCGGCCAGCACTTCCAATTCCTGATTGTAAAAACTGCGCCGCGCATCCGCCCAGCCGTACGGATCGGCCATCCACTCGAAATGCGCCCCCACCGCCAGCCCGATGGGCAAAATTCCCGCCTCCAGCAGCCGGGCAAACTCCAATTGCGACACGGTCGCCACCAAAGGCGGGCCGCTATGGGCGTAGCCCTTGATCGTCACCGCGGTTCCGGTCACCGCATAATCCATCGAAGATCGCGCCTCGGCATCGTTCAGCCGGCGCGTCTTCAGCCGCACCTCCACCACCGCGTGCGCCCCCATCAATTCGGCTTCATGCTGCATGCGGGCAATCGCCGCATTCCAGCCATCACGATGGCCCTCGGTCCAGGAAAAGCCGAAATGAAACCAGCAATTGCCGGACACCATGCCCAGCGTTTCGATCCCGTGAGTGTGCAACGTGAGCAAATCGGCGGGCGATGCGGTGGAAACCCAGGGCAATTTGCCCGCCGCCGTATGGCGCAGCCGCTCGGCCACGAAACCCGGCACGCTATTGCGCCGGAGTGCGACCGACCATTCCTGCATCCGCGCATCTTGCCGCGCCACCTCGGCGGGATCTTGCGCTAGCGGCACCTGCGCCGCGACCGCCCCCACCACGCCCTTCAGTAAATCCTTGAACGACATGGCGCCCTCCTCAGGACATCAGAAAATCATGCAAAACCCGGTGCGCACCCTCGGCATCGGTCGATAATTTGGCCAAGGCCGCGCTCAACTCATCCAACCATTGCGGCACGGTCAGCGTGTCGCGCTTCAACACCACCCCATGGGTGCCGCGCGCCCGGCTCGCCTGCAGCAATCCCGCCTCGTTCTCCAACCCGTAGCGCGCGTCACCGGTATCCACCGTAATCGCGCGCACATGGGCGGTTTTCGAAAATAGCCCGTCTTTTTTGCGCACGACCTGCACCCGGCCCGGCAAAGCCTGTTCCAGCCGGATCGCCAAGGCTTCGAGAAAGGCAGGCTGGTCCGCCGCCGCCCGGCGCATAAACGCCGCGTGCAGATCCAACCCACCCGTGCTGTCACTCATGGGTGCCGTCACGCATCGGTAGTCTCACTCACGGTTTATCCGCCTCGGGCTTGGGGGCTGATCCCTCCATCTCGGCGCGTAATTTGGCCAATTGGTCATCAATCCCCGCCTGATCCCGCAATTTCGCGATTTCGTGATCATTGCCGGTGCTGTGGTCAGACGGATCATGGATCACGCCCTCATCCATCAACCGTTCCATCGCCTCGGCCTTGGCTGACATCGCATGGGTCTTGTCGCGCGCATGCTGGATCAAATCACCAGCCCCGCCCAACCCTTTGCCAATCCCGGCCAATTGCTGATCCACCTTCAGCTCCGCCTCGGCGGCATGATGCTCGGCCTTTAGCGATTCTTTTTCGGTGCGGAATTGTTCGATTTTATCTTCGAGCTTTTGCTCATAGAGCTTTAATTTATCAGCCTGCTGCTTCACGTGCTCAAGCGAACCCTGAATCGGCTCCAGCCGGTGCTCCTCAGCCGCCTTATCCGCCAACGCCGCCCGCGCCAAATCCTCGCGCCCGGCTTTCAGGGCAATGCGCGCATCATTATCATGCCGGTCGATCGCGGCTTTATGATCGGCAATCTGATGCTCAAGCGTGATTTGCTCGGCAACCACATCGGCCAAATGGCCTTTGGTCTCCTGCAAGCTGGTCAGCATTTTCTCATAGGATAAATCTAGCTCGGCATCGGTATCCTCTGCCGCATCGAGAAACTTATTGGCCTTCGCCGCCACCAGATTGCTAAAGCGCGATAACAAACTCATTTCCACACCCCCCTTTTGAGGTTAATCATTCACCGGCAACACAATTTGCGGGATCAATTTCTCCGGCAGCACCGATTTATCCTCAACCGGCGTCACCGCCGTCCCCACGGCAAAAAATTCGATCACATGGGGCTGCCAATTATGCGACCCTTCTTTGAGCTGCACCCCAACCACGCCCTCGGCCTTGGCCTCACCGGCCTCGCGCTGCATCCGCTC
This sequence comes from Acidiphilium sp. MT5, assembly GCF_054767495.1. Lineage (NCBI taxonomy): Bacteria > Pseudomonadati > Pseudomonadota > Alphaproteobacteria > Acetobacterales > Acidocellaceae > Acidiphilium > Acidiphilium sp. MT5. Next base: position 127,098 of record NZ_BAABMR010000003.1, on the reverse strand, counting down.
CATCGCCAACTCGCGCGCATCATACAGCGCTTGGGTAAACACCTCGATTTCGGTGTTGCGCCCGACATTCCCGAGCGAGCGCATCACGCCCTGATGCGCCATGTGATACACACACGAGCCCATCACCATTTCCAGCGGCCGATAGCCCGATTGCAGCAACAGCCACAAATCCTGACCCGACAAATCCGAGGTGAATGGCTTGCCGCCCACGCCCTTGAACATCGGATGACCGGCGGAATGCGCAATCGCGGTGCCAATCGCCATGAATTCCAGAATATCCTGGTCCCATTCCATGCGTTTGACTTCAAGCCGCACGCCAACAATCCCATCGGCATGCAGCGCCGAGGCTTCCTGCTCCATGCGTGACATGGCCAATTCGCGCGCATGATACATGGCTTGCGAAAGCACGGTCATTTCCTGGTTCTTGCTCCAGGAACTATACTGCACGCCCACATGATAAATGCAGGAGCCGACCACCAGGCCAAGTGGCTCGAACCCGGCCTCGCGCACCATCAAAAATTCATTGACCGAGAAATCCGAGGTAAAAATCCCCTCATGGCTGCCTTCGCTACGCAAACCGCGCAACCGCTCCAGCGCTTGATGCGATAATTGGCCGGAATTTGGCGCCGTATCCATGGTTCGCTCCTCCGAATGATGGTCAGATCGTGATGGTTTAAGGGCTGCTTTGTTGCGTTATTAAAATCGATAATCGCGTCAGCCTCACCCTATCGGGTTTCACCGCGCGGTCAAGCCATGCACCCCCCCATCATCGCCCTGGCGCAGCACATCGATCATGGCTCGCGCAAGCGTGATCCGAACCGGTGTGCTTATGTCCAGCCGCTTAGGGCCAACCATGATTGCGATTGGCCAATTGTGCCCGGCTCAACCGGTTCGGCCCCTCAGCGACCGGCGGCGCATGATCCGGCAAATTTTCCGGGTCAGACCAGCATGTCACCTGCCCCAATGTGCGGGTGCAATAGGGGATGGGCGGCGGCAACGGCGCCGGATTGCGGCAATAGCTTTTGCCCGCATCCAGCCGGGCCAACGAACAATCACGATGCAAAGCGAGCGAGACAATCGCATCGGGAATCGTGCGATGAATCGTGGTCAGCGCCACCAGATTCGCCCCAGCGCCAATGCCCGCATCCGCCCCCGCGCTCAAGCCACAGCCACTCAGCCCCAGCAAGCCCGTGACCAGCCCGCCCAGCAGCATGATCCTTTTGATCCATCGTCGATGCGTCATGCTCGCTTTATCGCGCCAAAAGGTGAAAATTCAGTTACGTTGCTCAAAGCGGTCAGCACCGCTATGTAGGGCGCGAACAGGCGATTGGGGCGTCGCATCGCTGGCCCCATCGCCTGTCGCCAGCGACCCAGACCCTGCGATATAGACCCCGCGATACAGACCCAGCGACACAGACAGAGAGCGAGACCAGGCGTGCCCGATATTTTTGACGAAGTTGCCGATGATCTGCGCGCCGATCGCACGCGCCAATTTTTGCTCCGCTATGCCGGTGCCTTCCTCGGTGCCGCCTTGCTGGTTCTGGCCGGCGTGGGCGGCTACAAATTCTGGCAATGGCACCGCCATCAACAAGCCCTGCACGCCGCCTCGCTCTATCTCGGCTTGACCGACCAGATTGCCGCCGCCGGCCCCGCTTTGACCAATCAAGAGCGGCTGACCGATGCGGCAGATTTGCTCAATTTCGCCAAAACCGCCCCGACTGGCTATAAGCTGCTCGCGCAATTGCGCGCAGCGGGCCTGTATCGCGACGCCGGGCAATTGCCCAAAGCCCAAGCGCTCTGGTTGCAGATCGGCGCATCAGCCGAGGGTCATCCGGCCCTGCGCGATCTTGGTAATCTGCTCTGGGCGCAGAGCGCCCTCGGCACCGCCCCCGCCGCACAAGTGAGCGCCAAACTCAAACCGCTGATGAACCCGAACAATGCCTGGCATGACATCGCCCAGTTCGACCAAGCGGTGCTCGATTTGCATCAGCACAACGATGCCGCCGCCAAATCCCTGCTCCAGCGCGTGACCGATGATCCCGCGACGCCGGCGGGCCTGCGCAATCTGGCGCAAGGCTTGCTCTCAACCGTGCAATCCTAGGTCCGCCCGATGCAGCGTCCCATCAAAATCGCCCGCCGCACCGCGCTCATGCTGCCGGTGGGCCTCCTCGCCAGTTGCGGCCTGTTCGACAGCAAAAAGAAAAGCATCGTCCCCGGCGTGAAAATCCCGGTGATTGCCACGCGCAACCCGCTCAAAATCGATCCGCAAGCCCCGCCCATCAGCCTGCCCACCGCTGCGACCAACCAAGCCTGGTCGCAATCGGCGCGCAATGCGCTGCATGCCACCGGTAATATCGCGCTGCCCGAGCAGCTCGGCGAGGCCTGGCACAGTTCCATCGGCGCCGGTGCCACCTATCGGCGGGTGCTGCACGCCGCCCCGATTGCCGCGAACGGCCAAGTTTTCACCATGGACGCCAATGGCTTTGTCGATGCGTTTGATGCCAGCAATGGCCGGCGCGTCTGGCGTAAATCCATGCGCCCCAAACACGTCACCAGCTTCGCGCTCGGCGGCGGGCTGGGTTTTGCCGATGGCACCTTATTTGTCGCCACCGCCTTTTCCGAGTTGCATGCGCTCGATCCGGCCAGCGGTGCGCTGCGCTGGCAAAAATCGCTCGGCCAGCCGGCCCGCTCCGCGCCCACCATCGGCGGCGGCTCGGTCTATCTGGTCCAGCTCGACAACACGCTGGTCGCTCATGACGCCAAAACCGGCGCTTTTGGCTGGCGTTTCCCCGCCGGCGAATCGGTCAATTCCGTGCTCGGCGCCGGTGCGCCCGCCTATCAGCACGGCATCGTGGTCGCTGGGTTCGGCACCGGCCTGATCGCGGGCATCCACGCCGAAACCGGCACCGCCATCTGGGAACAAAGCCTCGCCGCCGGCTATGATGCCAGCAACCCGCTAAACATCGCGACCATCCTGGCGGACCCGGTGATCAGCGGCAATCTGGTGATCGTCAATTCCGTCTCCGGCTCCACCGTCGCGTTCGATCTGCGCTCCGGTCGCCGCATCTGGAGCCATAGCGCCGGTGCGTCATCCACCCCCGCCGCCGCCGGCAATTGGCTGTTTCTCCTGACCGATGATCAAACACTCGCCGCGATCGATGCCATCGAAGGCCGCGTCGCCTGGGTGACGCAACTGCCCGCCTTCCGCAACGAAAAATCCGATTCCGGCCCGATCACTTGGCACGGCCCGCTGCTTGCGGGCACCCGCCTGATCCTCGCTGGCGATGATTCCCGGCTGCTGATGGTCGATGCGATGACCGGCGCGCTGCTCGATCAACCCGCCCATGCCCTGCATTTGCGCGGCAAGGCCGATCACGCCCCCATCGCCGTCAACGGCCAATTACTGACCCTGACGCGCAATGCCGTCCTGACCAGTTACCGATAAGCATCCTCGCACCGTGGAACCCAAAATCGCCATTTGTGGGCGGCCCAACGTGGGTAAATCCACCCTGTTCAACCGCCTCGTCGGTCGGCGCATGGCGCTGGTCGATGACACACCCGGCGTCACCCGCGACCATAAAGAAGGCTGGGCCGAATTATTTGGCCGCCGCGTGGTGCTGATCGACACCGCCGGTCTCGAAGAGGCCCCGCCCGAAACCCTCGCCGGGCGGATGCGCGCCTCCACCAGCACCGCAATCGACACGGCTGACCTCGTGCTGTTCATGTTTGATTGCCGCGCCGGCTTGCTGCCCGATGATCGCCATGTCGCGGCCTGGCTGCGCCGCTCCGGTCGCCCGGTGCTGGTCGTCGCCAACAAAGCCGAAGGCCGCGCCGGCGCCAATGCCGCCCTCGAAGCCTTCGAGCTCGGCTTTGGTGAACCCATCGCCATTTCCGCCGAGCATAATGAGGGCGTGTCCTCCCTGATCGCCGCCATGCTTGAGATGCTCCCCGAGACCGGCCCGCAACAGCCCGAAGCGGACCGCCCGCTGCATCTCGCCATCCTGGGCCGTCCCAATGCCGGCAAATCCACCCTGCTCAACCGCCTGCTCGGCACCGAACGCTCAATCACCGGCCCCGAACCCGGCCTCACCCGCGATGCCATCGCCGCCGATTTCACCGACCGCGACGGCCATCGCTACCGGCTGATCGACACGGCAGGCTTGCGCAAACGCGCCCGCGTCGATGAGGGGCTGGAAAAAATGTCCACCTCCGCCACCATCGAGGCGATGAAACGCGCCGATTCCGTGATCCTCGCGGTCGATGCCGCACGCGGCATGGATGATCAGGATTTCCAAATCGCCCGGCTGATCGAGCGCGAAGGCCGCAGCCTGATCATCGCCCTCACCAAATGGGATCTGGTCGAAGACCGCGACGCCACCCGCCGCGCCATCCGCGAGCGGTTGAACGATTCGCTCTCGCAGCTCAAAGACATTCCCGCCATCCCGATTTCCGCCGAAACCGGCGAGGGCATCGGCAAAATGCTCGCCGCCGTGCAAGACGCCGCCACCATCTGGAACACCCGCATCCCCACCGGCGCGCTCAATCGCTGGTTCGAAGGCGCGCTTGAACGGTTCCCGCCGCCGCTGGTCGAAGGACGACGGCTGAAACTGCGCTATATCACCCAAGTCAAAGCCCGCCCGCCCAGCTTCATCCTGTTCGGCACCCGCGTCGAATCCACCCCGGATTCCTATCAGCGCTATCTGGTCAACAGCCTGCGCGAGCACTTCAAACTGCCCGGCACGCCGATCCGCATTTCGCTCCGTGGCAGCAAAAACCCCTATGATCCGAGCTAGATCAATATTGGTTTTGGTTGACCAGACATAGTCGACCGAAACCAATGAAATTGATCGGCAAACAAGGGTGAGAGCGTGATTAATGCCAACCCAGCACGCTCTAAATCAACGGGTCAATGATTGTTTGGATGATTTGCCGCGAAACCACTGCATCAACGGCGATTGCCGAAACCGCCAAAACCCATACAGCGCCAAGCCGCCCAGCACCATCACCGCCGCACTGACCAGCGCCGCCCAGAGCAGCGAAATCCCGACCACCAAAACCACCCCAACGATCGCAATCCGCAGCAAAACCGTGCCCAGCCCCGGTTTCGGGGCCGGCGCAAAACTGCCGTCAGGCTGCATATCGATAATCGGGCCGGGTTCGCGTTTCATCATTCTAGCTTGGTGCCCCCCAAGCCGCCATGCAAGAGCGGATCGAGCCGCTCCCCGCACCATCCGACCCAATCAAATCATCGGATCGGATAAAATTCCTCTCTAAAACAATCACCTAGAGCATTGTCCGTAAGCCGATGCGAACAAAAATCCTCTCGATGAATTATCGGTCAGGCAGCGTCTCGCGCCACGCCGCGCGCATCGCCGGCGACCACGGCGCCTCCGCATGGATCGCCCCATCCTGCAACACCAAATCCAACTGCCGGGCGAGCAAGCTCAACCCGCCCGCCGCCTCGCCAGAAGCCCCCTCGCCAGAAGCCCCCTCGCCATAAACCAGATCACCAATGATCGGATGGCCAATGCTGGCACAATGCACCCGCAATTGATGGGTCCGCCCGGTCTCAGGCCGCAATTCCAGCAACGCCCGCCCCGCCGCCACCGCCCACACCCGCCAGACCGTGCGCGCCGCCTGCCCCGCCGGATCAACCACCATGCGCCAACCGGTCACATCATTGAGTTTGGTCAACGGGGCCTCGATCACCCCGGACGCTGCACCCGGCACCCCGCGCACAATCGCTGCATACATCTTGCGCACCGCCCCGGTGCGAAACCCATCCTGGATCGCGCGCAACGCCGTCTTGCGCCGCGCCACCATCAAACACCCCGCCGTGTCCGTATCGAGCCGATGCGCAAGCCACGGCCCATCATGCCCACGCCGCCAAAGCGGAAAAAAATCCTCCACACTCGGCCCACCCCGCTTGGCCCCCGAAGGGCCCGGATGACACGCCAACCCCGCCGGCTTGTTGATTATCAGCACATGGTTCGACTGAAATAAAATTTCTGGCACCAACGCCATCAGCCAATGCCCAGCATTTGCCGCAGCCGCACCAGCGCGAATCCCAGCGCCAACCCCGCCACCGGCCCAATCACCCAGCCGCGCAAAATTCCCACCAGCGCCGCCCGATCAATCGCCCCGCCGCGCGCCGTTCCCGCCCCCGCCATCGCGCCGATCAACGCCTGGTTCATCGAGGTGAACGCGCCAAAACTCACCGCCACCAGCACAATCAGCGCCTGGGCAAATTTCGCCGCAATCGCCATCGGCAAATCCATCGTCACGACCTTGAACGCCACCCGCTCCAGCAAAGGCCGCCCCCAGGTCACCGCACCCAGCGCCAAACCCGCCCCACCCAGCATCGCCGCCAACCACACCGACCCGAACCCCGTGGTGCGAAACACCGACGTCGCATTCGCAACATCATTCGCCCCCATCGCCAACGAAGCGGCCATGCCACCCAAAGCCAGCAAGCCCCGCCCCGTGCGCGTGGGATCACCAAAGCGCGACGCCACGCGCCAAACCCGGTCTAACAAATATGTGCCACCCCAGCCGAGCGCAAACCCAACCCCCGGCGCCGCCACCCACAGCATAATCAAGCCCAGCACATGCCCCCACGCCACCGCGAGACCCAGCGCCAACCCGGCCCCCACCAAAGCGGCCACAAAAATCTGGATCGTCGAGGTGGGAATCCGCAGCCCGGTGAATAAGGTGGTCAACCCAAACGCGACCGCCAACACCAGCGCCGCATCCAGCTTGTGCAATTCAGCGCCGATAATCCCGGTGCCAATCCGCTCTAGCGTGGCATGGCTGAACAGGCTCGCCCCCAAAAACACCAGCACCGCCATCAGCCCCAGCGCCGCCCGGCGCGATAACGCGCCCATAGCATAGGGCATGCCCATGCAGGCCCCGGTATAATGCGCGCCCATGCTCCACGCGAATGCCAGCGCCAGCGCGACCAGCGCAAGCGAGGTGATCACGCCGCACCGCTAGCATCACCCGCCCGATCTGCAGAGTAACCCGAAGCCTGACCAATCGGGCGCAAATGCGGCGGGATCACAAAACCCAATCGCTGTGGAATATCCCACACTTCGCGCACCTGCCGGATAATCCGAAACCCCGCCCGCTGATAATTCGGCAAGGCCCGTGGATGATCCGCCGTGCAGGTATTCACCGTCATGCCGCGCACCGGCCCGGAAAACACCTGATCAATCGCAGCCCCCAGCAGCGAAAACCCCAAACCCTGGCCAATCGCCTCAGGCAGCAGGCCAAAATAGCTCAAATTAACATCGGGCCAGCTCGTCGCATCCAGCTCAAAAAAGCCGGCAACCGCCTCCCCCTGCCACAGCCGATACACCGCGACCGCCGGATCGGCGAGCAAGCGCGCGAGCATCGGCTCGGTCATCATCCGGCGCAGCCACCATAACCACGGCCCGCCCACCCGATCATATAAATCGCGATACGCTGCCACACTCAAACGCGGCGCCAATTCCAACCGCGTCCCCTCCGGCAAGGCCGACCAGCGCCGCTCCGGCTTCGCATCGAGGCGCATGAAACTCACCGTTACGATCACCCGATCAACGGCCTCACCCGGCAACGCCTGCCAATAGCTGGACATTGCCGCTCAGTCTTCCAGAAAGCTCCGCAATTTTCGGCTGCGCGTCGGGTGCTTCAATTTGCGTAGCGCCTTGGCTTCAATTTGCCGGATGCGCTCACGCGTCACGTTGAATTGCTGGCCCACTTCTTCAAGCGTGTGGTCGGTATTCATCCCGATACCAAAACGCATCCGCAACACACGCTCCTCGCGCGGCGTTAGTGAAGATAACACCCGCGTCGCCGCCTCGCGCAAATTCGCATGCACCGCCGCATCGAGCGGAATGATCGCGTTCTTATCCTCGATGAAATCGCCCAAATGGCTGTCTTCCTCATCGCCAATCGGCGTCTCCAGGCTGATCGGCTCCTTGGCGATTTTCAGCACCTTGCGCACTTTCTCAAGCGGCATGCCCAATTTCTCGGCCAATTCCTCAGGCGTCGGCTCGCGGCCAATTTCATGCAGCATCTGGCGCGAGGTGCGCACCAATTTGTTGATCGTCTCAATCATATGCACCGGAATGCGAATGGTGCGCGCCTGATCGGCGATCGAGCGGGTAATCGCCTGACGGATCCACCACGTCGCATAGGTGCTGAATTTATAGCCGCGCCGATATTCAAACTTATCGACCGCCTTCATCAAGCCAATATTACCTTCCTGGATCAAATCCAGGAACTGCAAACCTCGATTGGTGTATTTTTTCGCAATCGAAATCACCAAGCGCAAATTCGCCTCGATCATTTCCTTCTTCGCCCGCGTCGAATCACGCTCCCCGCGCGAAACCGTGGCATAAACCCGGCGGAATTCCTCAATCGGCAATTGCGCCTCGGCAGCGATCCGGCCAATTTGCGCCCGCAATTCGGTAATTTGCGCTGCATGCTTGGTGACAAATAATTTCCAGCCCTTGCCAGGACGATCAGCAACATGATCCAGCCAAGCCGGGTCCATCTCACAGCCGCGATAGGCCGCCAGAAAATCCTCGCGCGAAATTTTGCAGCTCTCCGCCAGCCGCAAAAGCTGACCCTCCAGCCCATTCAGCCGCTGGCTCAATTCCTTGAGCTGCACCACCAATTCTTCAATCCGGTTGGTATGCAGCCGCACCTGCTCAACCTTGGCGACCAGCTCATCGCGCAATTTCTCATAGGTTTTTTCTGAGCGTTTATTGGCCTCGGTGCCGGCGTTCAGCGCATCCAGCCTTTTATGCTGGAGCTTCATGAATTTTTCGTACAAATCCTCAATCACGGTAAAAGTCTCAAACACTTCCGGCTTGAGCTTTTCTTCCACCGCCGAGAGCGACATGCCGCTCCCCTCGCCTTCTTCCTCTTCCTCCGGCTCCTCAACCACCGCATCAAACCCGGCTTCGCTGGTCGGCTCGCCGCCGCCTTGCGTCGCTTCCAGATCAATCACGTCGCGCAACAACATCCGGCTCGATTTCAGCGCCTCATGCCAGGCAATAATCGCCCGGAAGGTCAGCGGGCTTTCGCACAGCCCGCCAATCATCATGTCGCGGCCGGCTTCAATGCGCTTGGCAATGGCAATTTCGCCCTCGCGCGAGAGCAATTCCACCGTGCCCATTTCACGCAAATACATCCGCACCGGATCATCGGTGCGCCCGGCGCTGGCCTCGCTGATATTGCCCGCAACCGGCTCATCCTCGGCATCAACGGCCTCTTCGGCCTTCTCAGTCACCGGCTCGACATCGTCACTCTCTTCGCTCTCGACAACCTGAATGCCCATCTCGCTGAGCTGGGACATCACATCCTCGATCTGCTCGGAACTATTCTGCTCCGCCGGCAGCACCGCATTCAGCTCATCGAACGTAATATAGCCGCGCTCCTTGCCCCGCGCGATCAGCCGCTTCACCGAGGCCGATTGGATATCAAGGGTCACAGTCTCCGGCTCGGCCTCAGCGGCGGCGGGCTCGGATTGCGGGGCAGTGGCTGGTTTGATGGCCATAAACATAGTCTCCAACTCGATCACACAGTATCGCACACACAGTATCGCAAACAGCATCGCAACCCGTATCATAGGCGGCGAACCAATTTATCTCCGGGTCAGTGCGCCCCGGTTGCATTCTCATCACGCGTCATCCGCTCACGCGACATCCGCTCAATCATCATCCGCTCAATCTAGCGCATCCTCGTCGCTCTCGCCGCGCTCGGCCCGTTTGAGCGCCTGGGTGAGCGATACCAGCCGGTCCCAATGCCCAGCATCGTTGGTCTCACGCCAGCGCCGATGTTGCTCAGCGCATTGGTCGCGCAACCAATCGAGATTCATCAGGCCGAAAATCCCATACCAGCAGGCTTCGATGTCGGGCCGGAGCGCGTCAGGGCGCGACACGATGGATGGCAGCGTTTCAGCCTCGATGCTCGACATTAAATCCCCGAAACCTGATGTGCGGAGATGGTCAACCAAGGCCGCGCTGTCAAGAGCCGTGGCGTAATTCGCCCATTCGATCAGGGCCGCCCGCAACGCGATCAGCGATGCGGGCAGATCAAGGGCAACCAACGCCTCATCGAAATTGGGGATCAGCGCCGGATGTTTCAACAAAATTCCGAGCAATAGACGCGCCCGCCGCTCTTGGGTGCGTTCCGGCGCAATCACCGGGCGCACCAAGCCAAGCGGTCGGCGCACCGGAGCGGCACCACGCCGCTGATCGCCAAAGCCCGCCCGCTCCGGGCGCGCCGACCGCGCCGGGCGGGCCGCAAAGAACCGATCCAGCAGACTGCGCCGCATCTCGCTCGCCAAAGCCCGGTCGGTAATCTGCCCCGCCGCCGCTTCCAAGCGCCGCCGCAGCGCCGCCCGGCCCTCCGGTCCCGCCTGATCCGCCCCTTCCGCCAGCAACCCAAACAACGCCTCATCCAACGGCCGCGCGCCGGCCAGCACCGAAGCAAACCCCGCCGCCCCGGCTTTACGCACCAGGCTATCGGGGTCTTCATCATCCGGCAGCCGCGCCACCATCAACGACCGATCAGCGGCCAGCGACGGCAAAGCCCGCTCAATCGCCCGCAACATCGCCCGCCGGCCCGCCTTGTCGCCATCCAAACACAGCACCGGCATCGGTGAAACCCGCCACAATTCCGCCAAATGCGCCTCGGTCAGCGCCGTGCCGAGCGGCGCCACCGCCCCGCCAAACCCGGCCTCATGCAGCGCAATCACATCCATATAGCCTTCCACCACCAGCAGCCGCGCCCCCTGGCGCAGCGCGGCGCGCGCCAGGTCCAGCCCATAGAGCGTGCGGCTCTTGGAAAACACCGCCGTTTCCGGCCCGTTCAGATATTTCGGCTCGCCCGCCCCCAGCAGCCGGCCCCCAAAACTGACAATCCGCCCGCGCCGGTCACGGATCGGAAACATCAACCGGCTATAAAAATAATCAACCGGCCCGCGCTCGCCCTGCTTCATCAAACCAGCCTCGACCAGCCGCTCCGCGCTCACCCCCTCGCGCCCCAACGAAGCGAGCAACGCGCCGCGCCCCTCGCCAGACCAACCCAGCCCAAACCGCTCAATCGCCGCGCGATCCAACCCGCGCTTGGCCAAATAGGCCCGCGCCGCCGCCCCTTCCGGCAGCATCAACCGCCGCTGATACTCTGCGCCGGCCATCGCCAGCACCGCCACCACCCCCGCCTCGCGAGAGGCTTGCTCCGCCGCTTGCGGGTCGGATTTGGGCAATTCCATCCCCGCCTCGCCCGCCAGCCGTTCCACCGCCTCGGTAAAACTCGCCCCCTCGCTCTGCATCACGAAGCTGATCGCATCACCATGCGCGCCGCAGCCAAAACAATGGAAATGATCGTCATACACGTAAAAAGACGGCGTTTTTTCGTTATGAAACGGGCAACAGCCCTTTTGCTCGCGCCCCGAACGGGTCAAGCGCACCCGCTTGCCGATCAGCGCTGCAATCGGCGTGCGGGTGCGCAATTCATCCAGAAAAGGCGCCGGCCAATTCATCGGGCGGCTAGTTTTTCTTTCACCAGCGCTGAGGTCACCCCCATATCCAAATCGGTCCCATGCGCCTGTTTCAGCGCCGCGATCACCTTGCCCATATCCTTCGGCCCCGCCGCCTCGGTGCTGGCAATCGCCTGCTCCACCGCCGCCGCCAGCGCCGCCCCCTCCAGCGTGCGCGGCAGAAATTCCTCGATAATCGCAATTTCCGCCGCTTCCTTATCCGCGAGCGCAGGACGATTGACCGCCCGATATTGCGCCTCGGATTCCCGGCGCGATTTCACCATGCCGCGCAGCATCGCAATAATCTCGGCATCGGGAATTTCCATCACCCCTTTGGGCCGTGCGGCAATGTCAAAATCCTTCAACCGCGCACTCATCATGCGCAGCGTCGAAACCCGCAGCGCATCACCCGCGCGCATCGCCGCCTTCACACTCTCCGTCATCTGCGCCCGCAACGCTGAACTCATTTTTTGCTCCTTTACTCTGACCATCGGCATGACCCATCGGCATTGCCCTTTTGGACCGGAAAAAATTTCCGGCTTGCCGCCCGCGATATTGAACCCGGATTTAATTTCCGATATGCCTTGCAATCATGCCCCTGTCCATAGAATCCCTGATTGATCGTCTCGGCGGCCCGGACGCCGCCGCCAAACTCACCGCCGTCTCGACCGAAGCGGTGCGGAAATGGCGCAGCACCGGCGCAATCCCCTCGCGCCACTGGCCCACCGTGCTCGCCGCCACCGGCCTGAGCCTCGATGATCTGCCGGGCGGGGTCAATCACGAAGCATCGACCCGCAAGCCCGATCGCGCCACCGCCGCCCTGGTGCTCGGCGATGGGCGGGTATTCTGGGGCATCGGCTTTGGTGCGCCGAGCCGCCCCGATCAGCAGCCCGCCGAATTGTGCTTCTCCACCGGCATGGCCGGCTATCAGGAAACCCTGACCGACCCCTCCTTCGCCGGCCAAATCATCACCTTCACCTTCCCCCATATCGGCAATGTAGGCAGCAATGCCGAAGATATCGAGGCCAGTCAGAGTTTCGCCCGCGGCCTCGTGCTCAACCGGCCCATCAGCAAACCCTCAAACTGGCGCTCCACCGCATCGCTCGATGAATGGTGTGCCCGCATCGGCCTATCGGGCATCCATAGCGTCGATACCCGCGCCCTCACCCTCTCGATCCGCGATGACGGCGCCCCCAACGCGCTGCTCGCTTTTCCGCCCGACCAAAAATTCGACATCCAAGCCCTGGTCGCCCAAGCGCGCGATTGGCCCGGCCTCACCGGCATGGACCTCGCGAGCGTCGTATCTTGCACCCAACCCTATGAGTGGACCGAAACACTCTGGGACCGCGTCGGCGGTTTCGGCCAGCAGACCGCGCCCTTATACACCGTGGTTGCGGTCGATTACGGGGCCAAACGCAATATTTTCCGCAATCTCGCCAGTGTTGGCTGCCGGGTGATCGTGGTGCCCGCCACCAGCACCGCCGAGGATATTCTGCGCCACCAGCCCGATGGCGTATTTCTCTCCAATGGCCCCGGTGACCCCGCCGCCACGGCCCGCTACGCCGTGCCGGCCATTCGCCGGGTGCTTGAGGCGAAAATTCCGCTATTCGGCATCTGCCTCGGCCACCAGCTCCTCGCCACCGCTCTCGGCGGCAAAACCTACAAACTCGCGCGCGGCCATCGCGGCGCCAACCAGCCGGTGCAAGAGCTGGCGACCGGGCGGGTTGAAATCACCAGCCAAAATCACGGTTTCGCGGTCGATGAAGCCTCGCTGCCGCACGGCGTCACCATCACCCATCGCAGCCTGTTTGATGGCTCGAACGAGGGCATCGCCTGCCCGGCGCAAAATTGCTTCTCGGTGCAATATCACCCCGAAGCCAGCCCCGGCCCATCCGACGCCAATCACCTATTCAGCCGCTTCACCGCCATGATGCGCCCCGCCTGATCGCACCACGACCGGCCAAGTTCTCAATCCCGTCCGCCTGCCCCCACGGAGCCACCTGATGCCCAAGCGCACCGACCTGCACTCGATCCTGATCATCGGCGCCGGCCCCATCGTCATCGGCCAGGCTTGCGAGTTCGATTATTCCGGCGCCCAGGCCTGCAAAGCCCTGCGCGAGGAAGGCTACCGCGTCATCCTGGTCAATTCCAACCCCGCCACCATCATGACCGACCCGGAATTAGCAGACGCCACCTATATCGAGCCGATCACGCCCGAAATGGTGGAAAAAATCATCATCAAAGAACGCCCAGACGCAATCTTGCCCACCATGGGCGGCCAAACCGCGCTGAATACCGCGATGACCTTGGCCAAATCCGGCATTCTGGCCAAGCACGGCGTCGAATTAATCGGCGCCAAAGCCGACGTGATCGATCGCGCTGAGGACCGCCTCAAATTCCGCGACGCCATGGCCGAAATCGGGATCGAAAGCCCCAAAAGCCGCATCGCCCACTCGCTCGATGAGGCAAAGGCCGCCCTGGAGATCGTCGGCTTGCCCGCCGTCATCCGCCCCTCTTTCACCCTCGGCGGCACCGGCGGCGGCATCGCCTATAACCGGAGCGAATTCCTCGAAATCGTCACCGGCGGGCTGGACGCCTCCCCCACCACCGAAGTGCTGATCGAAGAAAGCGTGCTCGGCTGGAAAGAATATGAAATGGAAGTCGTGCGCGACAGCGCCGATAATTGCATCATCATCTGCTCCATCGAAAATATCGACCCGATGGGCGTGCATACCGGCGATTCCGTCACCGTCGCCCCGGCCCTGACCCTGACCGACCGCGAACTCCAAATCATGCGCGACGCCTCGATTGCCTGCCTGCGCAAAATCGGCGTCGATACCGGCGGCTCCAACGTGCAATTCGGCATCAACCCCGCCGATGGCCGCATGGTGGTGATCGAGATGAACCCGCGCGTCTCGCGCTCATCGGCCCTGGCCTCCAAAGCCACCGGCTTTCCGATTGCCAAAATCGCCGCCAAACTCGCCGTCGGCTACACGCTCGATGAATTGCGCAATGACATCACCAAAGTCACACCCGCGAGTTTCGAGCCGACCATCGATTACGTCGTGGTCAAAATTCCCCGCTTCACCTTCGAAAAATTCCCCGGCACCCCCGCCTTGCTCACCACCGCCATGAAATCGGTCGGCGAAGCCATGGCGATTGGCCGCAGCTTCCCCGAAGCCCTGCAAAAAGCCCTCCGCAGCCTGGAAACCGGCTATGCCGGCCTCGACCCGATCGAACCCCCCGGCGATGGCACGCATGACGCCTATCGCGCCGCCCTCTCCACCCCGCGCCCGGATCGCCTGCTGATCGCCGCCTCCGCCCTGCGCGCCGGGCTTAGCGTCGCGGACATCCATAACGCCTGCAAATTCGACCCCTGGTTCATCGAGCAGCTCGCTGTGATCATCGAGGCCGAAAACCACGTCAGCGCCCACGGCCTGCCCGATGACGCAGATGGCTGGCGCGCCCTCAAAGCCCTTGGCCTGTCCGATAAACGACTAAGCACCCTGTCCGGCCTCACCGAACCCGACATCGCCGCCACCCGCCAACGGCTCGGCGTAATCCCCACCTATCGCCGCATCGATAGCACCGCCGGCGAATTCGCCTCCGCCACCGCCTATCTCTACGCCACCTATGAAGGCGGCTTCGGCACCCCTCATTGCGAGGCCGAACCCAGTGCGCGCACCAAAATCGTGATCCTCGGCGGCGGCCCCAACCGGATCGGCCAAGGCATCGAGTTTGATTATTGCTGCGTCCACGCCGCCTACGCCCTGCGTGATGCCGGGTTTGAGACCATCATGGTCAATTGCAACCCCGAAACCGTCTCCACCGATTACGACACCTCCGACCGGCTCTATTTCGAACCCTTATTCGCCGAAGACGTGCTGGCCCTGATCAAGCGCGAACAAGCCAACGGCCAGTTGCTCGGCTGCATCGTGCAATATGGCGGGCAAACCCCGCTGAAACTCAGTCAAGCCCTCGCCGCCGCCGGCATCCCGATCCTCGGCACCTCCGCCGATGCCATCGACATCGCCGAAGACCGCGAGCGCTTCCAAACCCTGCTGCACCAGCTCGGCCTACGCCAGCCCGAAAACGGCATCGCCCGCTCCGCCGATGAAGCCGAAGCCATCGTCGCGCGCATCGGCTTCCCCGTGGTCATCCGCCCCAGCTACGTGCTCGGCGGGCGTGCCATGGAAATCGTCTATGACCTCACCAATCTGCGCCGCTACATGCGCGAGGCGGTGGTGGTCTCCGGCACCAACCCGGTGCTGATCGATCGCTATTTGAACGACGCCATCGAAGTCGATGTCGATTGCATCGCCGATGGCGAAACCGTCTATGTCGCGGGCGTGATGGAACATATCGAAGAAGCCGGCATCCATTCCGGCGATAGCGCCTGCTCGCTGCCGCCCTATTCGCTCTCCCCCGCCATCATCGATGAATTGCGCGCCCAAACCGAAGCCATGGCCAAAGCCCTCAACGTGGTCGGGCTGATGAATGTCCAATTCGCCATCCAGCGCGACCAAGCGGGCGGCGACAATGTCTATGTGCTCGAAGTCAACCCGCGCGCCTCGCGCACCGTCCCCTTCGTCGCCAAAGCCACCGGCATCCCGGTCGCCAAAATCGGCGCGCGGGTGATGGCCGGCGAAAAACTCGCCGCTTTCAATCTCGATCCCAACGTCATGCGCAGCCATGTCGCGGTCAAAGAAGCCGTCTTCCCCTTCGCCCGCTTCTCTGGCGTCGATGTCCTGCTCGGCCCGGAAATGAAATCCACCGGCGAAGTGATGGGGCTGGATGCCAGCTTCGCCCGCGCCTTCGCCAAGGCCCAACTCGGCGCCGGCGTCAAACTCCCGCAAGCGGGCACGGTGTTTCTCTCCGTGCGCGATGCCGATAAATCCGCCATCATCCCCATCGCCCGCCGCTTCACCGAACTCGGCTTTTTACTCCGCGCCACCCGGGGCACCGCCGCCCATCTCGCCAGCGCCGGCATCGCCGCCGAGCCGGTCAATAAAGTGCTCGAAGGCCGCCCCCATTGCGTCGATGCCATTCGCTCCGGCGAAATCGACCTCGTCATCAACACCGCCTCCGGCGCGCAAACCGTCGCCGACAGCTTCGATATCCGCCGCTCCGCCCTCACCCACGGCGTGCCGCACTTCACCACCATCGCCGGTGCGCGCGCCGCCTCGCACGCCATTTCCGCCCTCGCGGCGGGTCACCTTGATGTTGCGCCGCTTCAGTCGTATTTTCGTTCCTCGTTCTGATGACCCGGGGCAGTTTTTGCACCGCCCCGGCTAAAAAACCTGTCTTGTTGCCAACCTCCAGCCTCTCGCCCACTCAACCCGATCGGGCAAGCGTTAAGGATTAGACGTGCAAAGATTTCCGATGACCGGACCTGGCCTGCAAACGCTCGAAAACGAGCTGCGCCATCTCAAGTCCGAAGAACGCCCCGCCATCATCCGCGCGATCGCTGAGGCGCGCAGCCACGGCGATCTCTCGGAAAACGCCGAATATCACGCCGCGCGCGAGCGCCAATCCTTCATCGAAGGCCGCATCGCCGAGCTCGAAGAAGTCATCTCCTCCGCCGAAGTGATCGACATCGCCTCCCTCTCCGGTGACAGCGTCAAATTCGGCGCCTTCGTCACCCTCTACGATGAGGAAGCGGACCGCGAAGTGACCTACCAGCTCGTCGGCCTGCACGAAGCCGACATCAAATCCGGTCGCCTCTCCATCACCGCCCCGCTCGCCAAAGCCCTGATCGGCAAAAAAACCGGCGATACCGTCTCCGTCCCCGCCCCCGGCGGTGATCGCTCCTACGAAATCTTGACGATCCGCTTCGGTGGCTGACCGCGCCCCAAGCCCGGTCGCGGGCGACCCGCCGACCCTCGCCGAGATCGATGCAGCCGCCGAACGCATCCAAGGCTCGGTGCTGCGCACCCCGCTGATCCGCTCGGATGCCCTCTCGCGCGCCACCGGGGCCGAGATTTTTCTCAAGCTCGAAAATCTGCAAGCCACCGGCGCCTTCAAAGAACGCGGTGCCGCCAACCGCATCGCCCTGCTCACCCCAGCCGAGCGCGCCTGCGGCGTCATCGCCATGTCCGCCGGCAATCACGCCCAAGCCGTCGCCCGCCACGCCCGCCTCGCCGGCATCGCCGCCACCATCGTCATGCCGCTGTTCACCCCCACCACCAAAGTCACCCGCACCCGCGCCTGGGGCGCCAATGTGGTGCTGCACGGCGAAACCCTTGCCGAAGCCTCAGACCACGCCTACCACCTCGCCGCGCGCGATGGCCTCGTCTTCGTCCACCCCTATAACGACCGCGCCGTGATCGCCGGCCAAGCCAGCATCGCCCTCGAAATCATCGCCGACCAACCCGATCTGGACGCCATGATCGTGCCCACCGGCGGCGGCGGCTTTATCGCCGGCTGCACCATCGCCGCCCGCGCCCGCGCCCCACATATGCAAGTGTTCGGCGTCGAGGTCGAAACCTATGCCGGTTTTGCCCAAGCCCTCGCCGGCCAACAAGTCGCCGTCGGCGGGGCCACCATCGCCGAAGGCATCGCCGTGCGCGATATCGGCAGCCTGCCCCTCGCCATCCTGCGCGCCCATCAAGCCGAAATCCTGGTCGTCCCCGAAGCCGCCGTCGAGCAAGCCATCGCCATGCTGATCGAGGAAGGCAAACTCGTCGCCGAAGGTGCGGGCGCCGCCGGCCTCGCCGCCATCCTCACCTTCCCCGCACGCTTCAAAGGCCAGCGCGTCGCCCTGCCCATCTGCGGCGGCAATATCGACTCGCGCATCCTCGCCAACACTTTGCTGCGCAACCTCCTGCGCGATGGCCGCCTGCTGCGCGTGCTGATGGAAATCCCCGATCGCCCCGGCGTCCTGGCGGACATCGCCACCCGCATCAGCGCCCAAGGCGGCAATATCCTCGAAGTCGTCCATCAGCGCCTGTTCGCCTCGCCCACCGTCCAAGCCGCCACCCTCGAAATCATGGTCGAAGCCCGTGACGCGGGCCACGGCAACGCCATCGCCAGCGCCTTGGAACAGGTCTACACGGTCAAACGCATGTGAGCACCCCGTCGCTCCCTGGGCCGCACCCCGGGCCGCCCACCCCCACCGATCACCCGATCACGGCCAAAACCCTCAGCTTGATCACCCTGCTCGGCTTCTCCTCCGGCCTGCCGCTCGCTCTATCCGGCTTTACCCTCCGCCTCTGGCTCACCCGCGCCCATCTGCCCCTCGCCGAAATCGGCCTCACCGCCAATCTCGGCATCGCCTACTCGCTCAAATTCCTCTGGGCGCCCGCGCTCGATCATTTCCGCGCGCCACCCCCGTTCCGCGCCCTGGGCCGCCGCCGAAGCTGGCTGCTGATCACCCAGCTCAGCCTCGCCGCCGCCATTCTCGGCCTCGCTTTAAGCCATCCCGCCCACAACCTTCCCCTCACCCTCAGCCTCGGCGCCCTCGTCGCCTTTTGCTCCGCCAGCCAAGACATCATGATCGATACCTGGCGCATCGAATTTTTCGCCCTCCCCGCCATGGGCACCGCCATCGCCGGCTATGTCTGGGGCTATCGCGCCGCCATGCTGATCTCCGGCGCCGGCGTCATCGCCCTCTCCACCCTCATCGGCTGGCACGCCGCCCTGCTGCTCATGGTCCCGCTGCAACTCGCCGGCATCATCGCCACCCTGCTCGCCACCGAACCACCGCCACCCGCCGCCACCGCCCCGCGCTCCATCGCCGCCCAATTTCGCGCCGCCGTGATCGATCCGCTGGCCCAATTCCTCACCCGCCCCGGCGCGCCGCTGATCCTCGCCTTCATCATCCTGTTCTATCTGGGCGACGCCCTCGCGGGCGTCATGCTCGCCCCCTATTACACCCATCTCGGCTTCAACCGCGCCGCCATCGCCATCGCCACCGGCATCCCCGCCCTCGCCGCCACCCTCGCCGGCACCGCCCTCGGCGGCGCCGCAGTCGCCCGCCTCGGCACTGGCCGCGCCCTGCTCGCCGCAGGCATCTTTCAAACCGCCGCCCTCGCTATGTATCCCCTCCTCGGCCTCTACCCCCACTTCCCCCACATGCTGCTGATCACCACCATCACCGAATCCTTCGCCGAAGGCATCGCCGGCGCCGCCTTCCTCAGCTACCTCTCCAGCCTGTGCGACCGCCACTACACCGCCACCCAATACGCCCTCCTCTCCTCCGCCGCCGCTCTGTCGCTCCGCACCATCGGCGGCGCCTCCGGCCTCATCGCCCACCGTCTCGGCTGGCTGCCCTTCTACGAATTTTCAATCCTCGCCGCCCTCCCCGCCATGGCCCTCATGATTTTGCTCCTCCGCTTTTACCCGCCGCCAGGGCGGGCCGCAGCACCATCCGCGCAACTATAATGGAACTAAAACGAACCGCCACCGATAAAAGGCAATGAGTTAATAAGTGTTTTGCTTAAGATATTTAACAATTGATTATTCACCAATCAACGTAATACCTGAAACAAACGGATTATCGTTGGTGACCCACCCCACGCCCCATCACCATCCATTTGCCATCCGGCTCCGCCAGCCGAAACCCAAACCGCTCATACAAACCATGCGCATCCGCCGTCGTCAGCGTCCAAGCCTCGACCGAGGCGAGTGCTGGATGCGCCAAAATACTGGCAATCAGCGCCTTGCCAAGCCCCAAGCCGCGCTGCGCCGGGTGGAGAAAAACATCGCCAATATGCGCACGCAAGGCATAATCCGTCAGCACCCGCCCAAACCCAACCGGTTGGCCCGCACGGTCATAAAGCCCAAAACCCAGGCAATGCGCCCAGCTTCGCTCGGTCAACGCCGCCGGACGGTCCGCCGCCCAATAGGTGCTGGCCAATGACGCCTGGATAAACCCCATATCCAACCGCCCCCGGTCATCACTAATCGAATAGCCATCAGCAAGCTCAACCTCATACATCACCAAAATATCATCTCACAGGCATCCAATTTCCCAGAACCAAACGAAATTTCCAAACGTAACCAGCTCACCTCGAACCCACGCCAAATTCATGCACCCAACACCCCCGCTCCGGATTGACACGACGGAAATGCAGGCCGGACCCATCTGAATTTCGTCAATAAACTATTGATTGTCATGCCACCTGCAATGGCGAACGGAATAATGAGCATCAAATTATAACGCATTTGGTTCGCCGAAAGTGCGGCGTAAAAAGCCAGCATGAACCATCCAGGTAGCGTCACGGCCAGCATTGGCGCGTCAAAAGCCCGCAATGCCCGAACGGTTAAACGTATGCAAAATATCGCCAACAGAAAACCCCAATAATGATCAATCCACAACCCCCTCATCGCCATCGGGATCGAGACAATGGCGTGCCATACCGGATCATAAATTATGTAATGAACAACCTCGTAACGAGCCTCATTGGCCGTTCCGCCGGCGGCAATAGCGATATGTTTTAACAGGGTGGTTGAGCCTATTGAGTAAAAGCCGTTCGGGGTTCCATCATACCCAAATTTCGCACATGCGTTTGGCTTGACCAAGAGGCTTCCCATACCCGTCCCGTCAGGCAGCGAGCAGAGGCTGAAAACAGAAAATTGCTTCCAACTCATGGCATCATACGCAATGCGCTGGGTGAGAGCCAACTGAGCATATCCAGCAGTCAATGCAGGATCATTTAGAATAACTTTGTTGCGCACAATCCACGGCGTGATCACACAGGCACTCGCCACCAAGAAAACCACTAAAGTCATCGCGTGACGCCACTGTCGAGAGCCAAAGACAATCATCATGGCCACAGCAACCGCGGCAAACGGTAAAAAATAGGCGAAGGGAGGACGAGACAACGCCGCCAGACCAACGGCAATCCCAGAAACAACCGCCCATCTCAAGCGATGTCGCCCCGTCAACATCTCAACCGCTGCCAGCGTCGCCATTGTGGTCAAAAATAAGGTTAGCGTCTCGGTCATTAATACGTTAACACTTCGTATCAGCACCGGCGCCGCGATCAGCCCAACGCCCAGAGACAGCCATCCTACCTTTCTTGACCCAGTCACACGAATAGCAATGAGCCATAACATCAAATAAACCAGAACAGTCATCGTAAATTGTAGGGCGCGCGGCAGAGGGGCGCGCTGTGGGCAAGTCGAAGCAGCACCGTGTTGCACCAAACAATCCAACGATTGTTTGAACGTGGGATCAAGCTCCGCCGCCGCAGCCAGAAAAAACGGGTAAAGGGGGGTACGGGCCATTCCTGACGGTCGGGATGGATCGACGCTCGGCGTGCTCCACCCGGTACCATCGGTAAACCGATGAAAATGATCAATATCATAGGCAATGCTCAGATAAACTGGCGCGTCATAGAACCATAAAGACTGTGGCGACGGCACCCGATACCAGCAGGCTCCAAGCCAAACCAGGATCACCGCAGCGGCCAAGCCCAATTGCCCCATCTTATGAGAAACCATGGACCGACGGGCCAATAATAGGCGCTGAAACAAAATCATCTCCCTACAAGCCGCGGCTAAAGTGAACTTTTATTGATTTTATCCGAATGTTCGCTTCAAACATTCCTACAGCTTCATGCCCCGACAGCACAAGATCACCTGATACCCACCCGCAATCGCCACCTGATACACCATCACCCCTCCAAAATTGCCCTTGCGCACCCAAGGCCGCTTATGCAATGTTAGTATTTATGCACACGGCCCAAACCCATCAGCATCTGGCCGTCCGCTTCACCCGGATCATGCACCAGCTTCTGCGTGCCATCACCAGCGATGGCTATGAAGTCCGCCTGTTCGGCCGCCTGCTCGTCATGGTCTGGAACCGCGTCCACCGCATCGGCTGGCGCTTCACCGCCCGCGCCGCCGCCGGGGCGCCGCCGCAATCCTCCAAACCAAACACCCCAACGCGCGCTAACCCCACCGCCAATCCCGGAATCACGCCGCGCCAAGCCGCAAAAATCCTCATCGCGCACAGCTTCACCCGCCCAATCCTGTTCCCGCGCGCCCATGGCTGGCTGCCGAAACTCATCCCCCGCCCCGGCATCGCCGCCGCCACCGATAGGCTGCACCGCCTGATCGGCGAACCGGAATTTTCCCGCCTGCTCAATCATAATCCCGGCCTCGCACGCATCCTGCGCCCGCTCTGCCACCTGCTCGGCCTTGCGCTCCCCGCACCCCACCACACCCCGCCACGCATCCGCCGCCGCCATAAACCACGCCGCGCCTGGGCGCACCCAGCCCCCGCGCCGGATCGCCTCAATTTCCCCCAACGCCACCCCAGTTTTTATCAAAAATCAGCAGCATAACTCCGACCCACGTCCATTTTGTTACGATATAACAACATCTATGCCAAAAAACAGCGGCCCGTAAAGCGACGGGCCGCTGCGTCGCCGATCAGCCGAGCAAATGCGCCACCGCGCCGCGCTCTTCTTTCAGCTCATTCAGCGTAATCGCAAACCGTTCCTTGGCGAAATCATCCATCGCCAGCCCAGTCACCCGCGTCACCACGCCACCTGCCGTCGTCACCGGCACGCCAAACATGATGCCCTCGGGCACGCCATAGCTGCCATCCGAGGCAACCGCCATCGAGACCCATTTGCCCTGCGAACCCAGCACCCAATCCCGCACCTGATCGATCGCCGCATTCGCCGCCGACGCCGCCGATGACGCGCCCCGCGCCTCAATAACCGCCGCACCGCGCTTGCCCACAGTCGGGATAAACACGTCTCGATTCCAAGCCTCATCACCAATCAACGCCGATAATGCACGCCCACCCGCCATCGCAAACCGGTAATCCGGATACATGGTCGGCGAATGATTGCCCCACACCACCATTTTCTCAATATCGGCCACCGCCACCCCGGCCTTGCTGGCCAGCATCGAAACCGCCCGATTATGATCGAGCCGGATCATCGCCGAGAAGCAATCAGGCGACAAATCAGGTGCTGACTTCATCGCAATATACGCATTGGTATTGGCCGGATTGCCCACCACCAAAATCCGCGCGCTGCGCTTGGCGACCGCATTCAACGCCCGGCCCTGCACCGTGAAAATCTCGGCATTGGCGCCCAGCAAATCCTTCCGCTCCATGCCCTTGCCACGCGGGCGGGCACCGACCAAAAACCCGATATCAATATCCTTAAACGCAACCATCGGATCATCGGTCGCCACCATCCCCGCCAACGCCGGAAAAGCGCAATCCTCAAGCTCCATCATCACGCCCTTGAGCGCACCTTGCATCGGCGGCAGATCAAGGAGGTGCAAAATAACCGGCTGATCAGGGCCAAGCAGCGCGCCACTGGCAATGCGAAAAATCAACGCATACGCAATCTGGCCGGCAGCGCCGGTCACCGCGATACGAACGGGGGATTTGGCCATCGGAAATTCTCCTTGAATGATCCGTGTGCGATCCCCTGGCACTATGCCCCCCGCTGAGAGCGGTCAAGCGGGGGGTTTCGCATAGCCCCACCGCATGGCAGGAACAGACCATGAAACGCGACAAAAGCCCCCTCGGCCCGCCGCCCGACGCCGCCCGGTTGCGCGAAGCCGCCCTGGCCCATTTGGCCCGTTTTGCCGCCAGCGAGGCCAATCTCCACCAAATCCTCACCCGCCGCATCACCAGATGGGCCCGCGCCGCTGAGCAAGCCGGGCTCGAAACCGATTTCATCGAGGCCGCCCAACAAACCGCCCGCGCCAGCCTGCCCAGTTTGATCGCCCAACTCCGCAGCCTCGGCGCCCTGAACGACCAAGCCTTCGCTGAAAGCCGCGCCCGCCGCCTCGCCCGATCGGGCAAATCACGCAATGCCAGCCTCGCTCACCTCACCGCCAAAGGGATCAATCCTGATCTCGCCGCCAGCGCCCTCCCGCCGGACCCGGCGCGCGATCTCGCTAGCGCCTGCATTTTGCTGCGCCGCCGCCGCTTGCCGCCGTTCGGCCCCGGTGACCGGCTGAAAACCCTCGGCATTTTAGCCCGCGCCGGCTTTGACCGGGCCACCGCCGAAAACGCAATCGCTCTGGATGGGGAAACCGCCGAGGCGCTAATTATCGCCGCCCGCCAATAGCCAAAATTCAGTGATTCCGCGCCACCGCATAATCGGCGGCCACCGCCAATAAATCGCGCAATTCATGGGCCGGCAAAGGCTCCAGCGCCGCTCGCGCTTCGGCCGCAAACGCAGCCGCCCGCGCAATCGTGCCGTTAATCGCATCATGCCGGGCGATCAGCGCCATCGCCTCGGCCAAATCAGTCTCGCCCTGCTCACTTTGCTCAATCGTGCGCTGCCAAAAAGCCCGCTCGTGGGCGTCGCCCGCCTGATAGGCCAGCAAAATCGGATAAGTCAGCTTACCCTCACGAAAATCATCGCCCACATTCTTGCCGAGCTGGTCCTGATCCGCCGCATAATCGAGCGCGTCATCCACCAATTGAAACGCCATCCCCAGCGCCCGGCCATAACGCGATAAACCAGCACATTGCTCGGCCGAAGCCCCCGCAATCACCCCGCCCACCTCGCACGCCGCCGCAAACAGCGCCGCCGTTTTACCCTCAATCACTTTGAAATAGCGCGGAATATCGGTGCTGAGATCATTCTGGGTGGCCAGTTGCAACACCTCACCCTCCGCAATCGTCGCGGACGCCCGGCATAAAATCCGCAGCACATCGAGCGAACCATCGGCCACCATCAGCTCAAAAGCGCGGGCAAACAGAAAATCCCCCACCAAAACCGGGGCCTTATTGCCAAACACCGCATTGGCACTGGCCAAACCGCGCCGTAAATGGCTGTCATCCACCACATCATCATGCAGCAACGTCGCGGTGTGAATGAACTCCACACAAGCCGCCAGCCCGATATGCCGCGCCCCCTGATAACCACAGAGCCGCGCCGCCGCCAGCGTCAACAAAGGCCGCAATCTTTTGCCGCCCGCCGCCACGATATGGGCCGCCAATTGCGGCACCAGCGGCACATCGCTGGCCATATTGGTCAAAATCGTCTGATTGGTCGCCGCCAAATCGGCGTGCAGCACCTGCGACAGGCGCGTCAAAGCATCTGCGCAAGCAGGGTTTTCGTCGGTCAAAGGGTCGCGATCAGGTGCTACGATGCCGTCCACAAATAAACCCGCTCTTGTTAAACCGATCCGATACACAGAATATCGGCTCGAAGGAAATAGGGTCAAGCCAAATGGAAATTATCACCACCTCGACCGACCCAATCCGGCTGAGCTTTCTGATCGCTCTCTTGCGCGACGCTGGGCTGAACCCGGTGCTGCTCGATCAGCACATCGCCGCCGTCGAAGGCAATATCGGCGCCTTTCCGCGCCGCCTCGCCGTGCCGCGCGATCAGGCCGATCAAGCCCGCCGGGTGCTGCGCGAGGCGCAAGTCAGTTAAGCATGGCAGCCCAGCAAACACTCCTTGGCGGGAAAATCATCTATCACCAGCTCGATTCCGGCCATCGCACCGGCATCGAGCCGGTGCTGCTCGCGGCCAGCATTCCGGCCAAACCCGGCGCGACCATTCTTGAAGCCGGGACCGGCGCCGGGGCGGGGCTGCTTTGCCTCGCTCACCGGGTCGAGCTTGGCATCGGGATCGGGCTGGAACGCGAGCCAACCCTCGCTGCCCTCGCTGCCGCCAATCTTCGGGCCAATCATTGTTCCACCGGCGCCATCCTGGTCGGTGATCTGATCGCGGCCCCGCTGGCGCGTCGCCGGTTTGACCATGTCATGGCCAACCCGCCCTGGTTTGATCCCGCCAACACCGCCTCACCCGATCCGCTGCGCCGCCTGGCTCGCGCGATCTCCGTACCAGGGCTGCAGGATTGGATCACCACCCTCGCCAGCCTGCTGCGCCCCGGCGGCACAATCACGCTGATCCTGCCCGCCAGCCGATTGCCGGAATTCATGCAGGGCTGCACCACGGCCCATATCGGCGCGCTGAAAATCATGCCACTTTGGCCCCGCGCCGGGCGGCCCGCCAAACTCATGATCGTGCAAGGGTGCCTGCAGGGCCGCAGCCCGTTGCGGCTGCTCGCCGGTCTGACGCTCCACGACACCAACGGATTTTCACCGGCAGCGGAGCAAATTTTGCGTGACGGTGCGGCCCTCGCGCTATGAGCCTCGGCGCTGCGCCGCTGGACCCGGCAGGCTGGCCACATTCGCCCGCCCGGCCATGCGGTGGCGATAAGCGAGCGCCTCCGCCACATCGACCCGCCGCACCTGATCGACGCAGGCCAAATCGGCGATGGTGCGCGCCACCCGCAAAACCCGGGTGAAGCCGCGCGCCGAGAGGCGCAGCCGCTCCGCCGCCTGCTCGGCAAAGCCCTTGGCTTCGGGGAGCAGGATGATCTGATCGGTTGGCGCGTTGGCATTATTGGCCGGCAGATCCGGCGCAGCCCCACCCACGGCCCCACCGGCGAGTTCAGCATAATCTTGCGCCCGCGCCTGGGCACGGGCGCGGGCAGCACGCACCCGCGCCGCGACCATTGCGCTGGTCTCGCCTTGTGGGGCGTGCAGTAATTCCGATGGTGGGATCGGGCTGATTTCCAAAACAAGGTCAATCCGGTCCAAAAGCGGCCCGCTGATTTTGCTCTGATATTCCTCGCCACAGCGCGGCGCGCGGCCACACGCGCGGGCGGGATCGAATAAATGCCCGCAGCGGCAGGGGTTCATCGCCGCGACCAATTGGAACCGCGCCGGATAGGTGACATGGGCGGCTGCCCTGGCCACGGTGGTGCGGCCTGATTCCAGCGGTTGGCGCAGCGCTTCGAGCGCCGCACGGGGAAATTCCGGCAATTCATCCATGAACAACACGCCGCAATGGGCCAGCGAAATCTCCCCTGGCTTGGCGCGGTTGCCGCCACCGGCAATCGCCGCCTGGCTGGCGGAATGATGCGGCTCGCGAAATGGCGGACGCGTGATCAACCGCCCCTCGGTCAGCATTCCTGCCACCGAATGCACCATACTGACTTCCAGCGCCTCACGCGGGGTCAAATCCGCAAGCAAGCCCGCAAGCCGCGACGCCAGCATGGTCTTGCCCGCCCCTGGCGGGCCGATCATCAGCAAATTATGCCCACCCGCCGCCGCAATTTCCAAAGCGCGCCGAGCGGTTTCCATGCCGCGCACATCGGCCAAATCGCCACCCGGATCACGCTGATCGAGCATGCCGCGCGGCGGGGGCGACAAAATCTGCTCACCTTTGAAATGATTGATCAAGGCCAGCAAATCCGGTGGCGCCAGCACGCCAATATCCCCGGCCCATGCCGCCTCAGCGCCCTGTTGCGCGGGACAAATCAGGCCAAGCCCGCGCGCTGACGCGGCAATCGCCGCCGGCAGCACCCCGCTGACCGGCGCCAATTTGCCATCGAGCGACAATTCTCCCAAGGCGGCGAAATTCGCCATTTCATCGACGGGCAAAATATCCATCGCCGTCAGCACGCCAAGGGCGATTGGCAAATCGAGATGGCTGCCTTCTTTGGCCAGATCCGCTGGCGCCAGATTGACCAGAACCCGGCGCGGCGGGAGTGCCAGCCCCATCGCGGTGAGGGCGGCGCGCACCCGTTCGCGCGATTCGGCCACCGCCTTGTCAGGCAGGCCGACGATCAAAAACACCGGCAAGCCGGGGGCGATTTGCACCTGCACCTCCACCTTCATCGCCTCAATCCCGGCGAAGGCGAAGCTCTGGATGCGGGCGATGCTCATGCCCGGCCTGCCGCACGGCCAATCAGGCCCTCTTGGCGGAAACTCAGAAACCGGCCTTTGCCGATAATCAGATGGTCATGCAGCACAATATCCATCACCTGGATGGCCCGCTCGATCTCGGCGGTCATGGCGATGTCATCCCGCGAGGCCGTTGGGTCACCGCTGGGGTGATTATGCACCAAAATCAATGCCGTCGCGTGCAATTCCAACGCCCGCTTGACCACTTCGCGCACATAAACCTGGGTGTGATTGACCGTGCCGCGGGAGGCGATTTCGTTGGCGATCAGCCGATTGCGATTATCGAGAAATAAAATCCGAAATTGCTCGATCGGCTCGCGCGCCATGGCGATGGTCAAATAATCGATCAACCGATCCCAATTGTTCAAGATCGGCTGATCCGCCAATTCCGCCCGCGCCAAGCGCTCCGCCGAGGCCTGCACCAATTTGATTGCCGCCACGCTATGCGGTCCCACGCCCGGCTCGACGGCCAAAAGCTCGGGCGATGCCACCAGCACGCCGGCATAAGAGCCAAATCGGTTGATTAATGATTTCGCGAGCGGTTTGGTATCGCCCTTTTTGAAGGCGAGAAACAACAGCATTTCCAAAAGCTCGTAATCGGCCAGCGACTCGGCACCACGCTCCAACAAGCGCTCGCGCATCCGCGCGCGATGACCCAACGGCCCGGTGCTGGGAAATGGCACATGATCCAAGCCCGCATCGCCCAAACCAAGCCCATCCATCGATTGCGGCACGGGGGCAGGCGCTGGCGTCGGCGCCGCCGCCGGACGCTCCGCCATGCCGCTGACACGGCGCGCCGGCGCGTCTGGAAACGGTTCCGTTTCAGCGCGGCGCAGGGTTTTCAGCAATCGATCCCACACGATAGACGCGAACATTCCGATAAAATCGCGTTAAGGTTGTAACCCTACCGGATTTTCGCGCTCTGTCCAGTTATTTTAATCCGCAAGCGGCATAAAAAACGCCGCCCTTGCGGGGCGGCGTTTTCTGCAACGATCGAGCGAAGGCTCGATTTGTTTATCGATGAGTTTGTCGATTAGTTTTCGGACTGGGCCTGCTGATTGCGGCGACGGATCGCGGCACCCAGAATATCGCCCAGCGAGGCGCCGGAATCGACCGAGCCGAAATCGGCCATGGCCTGCTTTTCCTCGTCCATCTCTTTGCCTTTGACGGTGAGTTGCAGCTTGCGCGCCGCGCGATCAACCGCCGTGATTTTGGCGTCGATTTTTTCGCCGACGGCAAATTTCTCCGGACGTTGATCGCCCTTATCGCGAGCCAGTTCGGCACGGCGAATAAAGCCGGTCAACACATCATCGACCTTCACTTCAAGCCCGTTGGTCTGCACGGCGGTGATCACGCAGGTCACGATCATGCCCTTGCTCACGCGGTCCAGCACGCCGGCGGCGGGATCTTCCTCGAGCTGCTTCACGCCCAGGCTGATCCGCTCTTTCTCGACATCGACATCGAGTACCTTGGCTTTGACGTGATCGCCCTTGTTGTACTTGGCCATCGCGAGTTCGCCGGTATCATCCCATGACAGGTCCGACATATGGACCATGCCATCGATTTCCGGCGCCAGCCCAATGAACAAGCCAAACTCTGTCATGTTGCGAATCTCGCCTTCGACCACCGAACCAACCGGATGATCATCGAGGAATTGCTCCCACGGATTGCGGCTGACCTGCTTCAGACCCAGCGAAATGCGACGCTTAGAGGCATCGACATCGAGCACCATGACTTCGACTTCTTGGCTGGTCGAGACGATTTTGCCCGGATGCACGTTCTTTTTGGTCCACGACATTTCGGACACATGCACCAGACCTTCGACGCCCGGTTCCAGTTCCACAAACGCGCCGTAATCGGTGATGTTGGTCACCCGACCGGCGGCCTTGATGCCGGCGGGGTATTTCACGTCCACACCTTCCCACGGATCGATCTCAAGCTGCTTCATGCCCAAGCTGATGCGCTGGGTATCCGGGTTGAAGCGGATCACCTGCACGCGCACCGGCTGGCCGATGGTGAGGGCTTCGGCTGGGTGGTTGATCCGGCGCCACGCAATGTCGGTGACATGCAGCAGGCCATCCACGCCGCCCAAATCAACGAAGGCGCCGTAATCGGTGATGTTTTTCACCACGCCATCCAGAATTTGGCCTTCTTTGAGGCCCTGGATCAGCTCGGAGCGCTGCTCGGCGCGGGTTTCTTCGAGCACGGCGCGGCGTGACACCACGATATTGCCGCGCGCGCGGTCCATTTTCAGAATTTGGAACGGTTGGGACATGCCCATCAGCGGCGTGACATCGCGCACCGGACGAATATCGACCTGGCTGCCCGGCAAAAATGCCGTGGCGCCGCCCAGATCGACAGTGAAACCGCCTTTGACTCGGCCATGGATCACGCCATTGACCCGCACGCCCGATTCATGGGCGCGCTCCAATGTGGTCCAGGATTCCTCGCGCCGCGCCTTTTCGCGCGACAGCACGATTGAGCCGTCTTTGTCTTCATAGCGCTCAACGAACAGATCAAACGAGTCGCCGGGCTTGACTTCCTGCGCCCCGAATTCCTTGACCGGCACCCGGCCTTCACTTTTCAGCCCGACATCAACAACGACAAAATCATCGTCGATCCGCAGCACATGGCCGGTGACGACGGAGCCTTCAAAGCCCGTATCGATGCCGAGCGAGCTATCAAGCATCGCGGCAAAATCATTATCGGCGGCATGCTGATCAGCGTGCGAGCGCGTGGCAGTTGCGGTAGAACCCATGAGACGGTGTTGATCCTTGAAACGAGACCGGCCCTAAGCCGATCGGGTTGGCGTGCGCGGATACTCCATGATCCAACTGTGATCAGAAACCCACGTCTAGCACGGCTTTGCCAGCCGGCTTGGTTAATCATGACGATCCAAAACGGATCGAGCCGCAAGCACCATGCCGCAGCTGACCCCTCCATTACCGGCAAAACCACCCCTGCGCAAGGGTAATCAAGCCTAAACCACGGCAATTTTAAGATCAGCCGGGCAGGCTTCGCGCCGCGACGTCTCGTGCTATAGAACCCTCCCATGAGAGAATATCGCTTCGCATTGCCGCGCCGTTTGAACCCGCTGCTGCCGATCTGCCTGACGCTCCCGCTTCTGCTGAGCGGCTGCGGGCTGTTTGGGTCAAGCCATCCGAAACCCAAGCTCGGCCAGGCCGACGCGATAACCGCACCGCCGCTCTCGGCCAGCGCCCAATATGAGGCCGGAATTGAGCAATTGCGCAAAGGCAACAACAAAAAAGCCGCGACCGCGTTCGGCGCCGTGCAGGTCAATCATCCCTATTCGACCTGGGCGACCCATGCCGCGCTGCTGCAAGGCTATGCCGATTTTCAGCGCCAGGATTTTACCGCCGCCATCGCCTCGCTCACCCGATTCGTGCAACTGCATCCGGCCAGCCCCGAAGCCGCCTACGCCTATTATTTGCGTGCTTTGTGCTATTACGAGCAAATTGAGGGCGTGCATCGCGATCAAACTACCACCAAAGAAGCGGCCCAGGCGCTGCAAGACGTGATTACCCGCTTCCCCAACAGCGCCTATGCCAGCGATGCGCGGATCAAATTGCGCCTCGCGGAGAACCGGCTCGCCGGTCATGATATGGTGATCGGGCGGTTTTATGAGCGGCAAAATCTGTATCCCGCCGCCATCAACAGCTTCCAGAAAGTCGTGCAGCAATATCAGAGCACGACGTTTGTGCCTGAAGCGTTGGAGCGGCTGGTCGAGTGCTATCTCGATTTGGGCCTGACCGATGAAGCGCGCCGCACCGCCGCCGTGCTGGGGTATAATTATCCCGGTTCGTCTTGGTATCAGGACGCATATCATAAATTGCGCGCCCATAAGTTGCTCGCCCATGCCGCGCCGCCGCCGCATAAATCCGGCGGCTGGCTGTTCGGACTTTTCTAGCCCGGGTGCTCGGCCCCTATGCTCATCGCCCTGTCGATCCGCGATGTGGTGCTGATCGACCAGCTTGACCTTGAGTTCGAGCCGGGCCTGACCGCCTTTACCGGCGAGACCGGTGCTGGGAAGTCGATTCTGCTGGACGCGCTTGGCCTTGCTTTGGGCGCGCGCGCCGATACCGGACTGATCCGCGCCGGGGCCGCGCAATCGGTGGTCACCGCCGCTTTTTCGCTCCAAGCCGGCCATCCCGCGCACGCGCTGCTGGCCGAACAGGGATTGGACGGCGATGACACGGTGGTGCTGCGCCGGATCGTTAGCCGCGATGGCAAATCCCGTGCCTTGATCAATGACCAAACGGTCAGCCTGTCGCTCCTGCGCCGCGTTGCTGAAACTCTGATCGAAATTGAGGGGCAGCACGCAGCCCTAGCGCTAGCTGAGCCCGCGACTCAATTGCGCTTGCTTGATCAATTCGGCGTGCCCGCAGCACTGCGCCAACGCACGCTCAGCGCTTGGCGCGGCTGGCGCGCGGCTGAGGCGGCGCTGCGCGAAGCGCGTGACGCCATTGAGGCGGCGCGGCGCGATGAGGAATTTTTGCGCCACGCTTATGGTGAATTGCACGATCTGGCCGCTCAGCCCGATGAGGAGCAACAGCTCGCGAGCCAGCGCCAGCATTTGCAGGGGGCCGAGCGCCGCGCCGCCGCGATTGATGCCGCGCTGAGCGAAATTGCGCCGCGCGAACGCCGATCAGGCGGGCCGGCGGTGGCGCTGCGCAGTGCGGCCCGCAGCCTGTCCCGCCTCGCCGAAACCGAGCCGGGCAGCCAAGCCGCGCAGGCGCTGAGCGCGATTGAACGCGCGGAAGAAGCCTTATCCGAAGCCGAAACGTTGCTCTCGCGCGCCAGCGCTGACGCCGCCCCCGATCCACGCGCTCTCGATCAAATCGAAACCCGCTTATTTGCCCTGCGCGCCGCCGCCCGCAAATACGCCGTGGCGGTGAGCGATCTTCCGGCTCTATCTGAAAGTTTTGCGGCGCGGATTGCGGCTTTGGAAACCGGCGAGAACGCGATTGCCGCTCTTGTTAGCGCCGCCGCGACGGCGCGCGCCGATTTCACCGAGGCCGCCGACACCCTGCATGACGCACGCCGCACCGCTGCCCGCAAGCTGGAGGCGGCGCTCGCCCGCGAATTGCCACCGCTCAAACTTGATCGTGCGCGGTTCACCATTGCCTGCACGGCGCTGCCGGAATCACGCTGGTCCGAAGCGGGGATGGATGAAACCAGCTTTCTGGTTGCGACCAACCCTGGCGATACGCCCGGCGCGCTCGACCGGGTGGCCTCGGGCGGCGAATTATCGCGCCTGATGCTGGCGCTGAAAGTGGTGCTCACCCGCGCCGGGCCTGCTGACACCTTGATTTTTGATGAGGTCGATAGCGGCATTGGCGGGGCGACGGCCGCCGCTGTGGGCGAACGGCTCGCGCGGATTGCCAAGGCGACCCAGATTTTGATGGTGACCCATTCGCCACAAGTTGCCGCACGGGCCGCCCATCATTTCGTTGTCGCTAAATCAGCCCTGAAAAATCGGGCGCAAACCACGGTCCGGCGCCTTGATCACGACGCACGGCATGAGGAGATTGCCCGCATGCTCGCCGGCGAAACCATTACCGATGCCGCGCGCGCCGCCGCCCACAGCCTGTTGAGCCCGACATGAGCGAGACCCCGCTTGACCAGATGACGCTAGAGACGCTGCTCGCGCAGATCGCCGCCGCTGATCTGGCGTATCACCGCGATGATCGCCCGATGATGGATGATGCACGCTATGACGCGCTCAAACGCGAAGCCGAGCGGCGCGGTGCAGTGTTCACGCAGGTTGGCGCGCCGGTCGCAGCGGGGTTTGGCAAAATTCGTCACGCGCAGCCGATGTTATCGCTCGATAACGTTTTTGTCCCTGCAGAATTCAGCGAGTTTTGTGCGCGTATCCGCCGGTTTCTGGGATTGGATGCCACGATTTTGCAGTTTGTCGCGGAACCGAAAATCGATGGACTATCGATTTCGCTGACCTATCAAGACCGAAAATTCATCCGTGCCGCCACCAGGGGCGATGGCGAAGAGGGCGAGGATGTCACCGAGAATGTGCGCACGCTGCCCGGTTTGCCGTTGCAATTGCCTGAGGATACACCAGATCTTATTGAAATTCGCGGTGAAATCTATATGGCGCGCGCAGATTTTCTCGCGCTGAACGCGACCCAGGCGCGCCCGTTCGCCAATCCGCGCAACGCCGCCGCTGGCAGTCTGCGCCAGCTTGATCCGCGCATTACCGCCAGCCGCAAATTATCGCTGTTTGCCTATGCGCGCGGTGCGGCCAGCGCGCCGGTTGCGCAAACCCATTTTCAGTATCTGGCGACGCTGCGGCGCTGGGGATTTACGGTCAATCCGTTAGCCGAACCGATTGCCGAGACCCAAGCCATGGCATTCCAAGCGCGGATCGGCGCGCTGCGGCCTGATCTGCCTTATGACATTGATGGCGTGGTCTATAAGCTTGATGATCTGGCCTTGCAGGACCGGCTTGGTTTTGCCGGGCGCGCGCCGCGCTGGGCGGTTGCGTGGAAATTCCCTGCCGAGCGCGCCATCACCCGGCTCGAAGCGATTGATATTCAAGTTGGGCGCACCGGCGCACTCACCCCGCGCGCGACACTCACGCCGGTGAATGTCGGCGGCGTGATTGTTACCCATGCCACCTTGCATAATGAGGATGAAATCATCCGTAAGGACGTGCGCGTGGGTGACATGGTGGAAATTCAACGGGCCGGCGATGTTATTCCACAAATCGTTGCGGTGCTGACCGCGCAGCGCCCGGCGGATGCCGTGCCGTTCAGCTTCCCCGATCATTGCCCGATCTGTGGGTCGCTCGCGATCCGCCCGCAAGGCGAGGTTGTGCGCCGCTGCACCGGCGGCTTGTCCTGTCCGGCGCAGGTGGTGGAACGGTTGATCCATTTTTGTGCGCGCCCGGCCTTTGATATTGAAGGCATGGGCGAAAAGACCGTCCGTGAATTTCATGCGCTGGGCTGGCTCAACACTGTAGCCGATATTTTCACACTGCCTGACCTAGAGGCGAAAATTGCCAGCCTTGATGGCTGGGGCGCGCTATCCGCCGCCAAGCTGAGTGCGGCGATTCGCACCCGCCGCCGCATCCCGCTCGCCCGCTTTATTTATGCGCTGGGGATTCGCCGCATCGGCGAGGCGAACGCCAAGCTGCTCGCGCGCCATTATGGCCGGTTCGCCGCTTGGCGCGAGGCGATGATCGCCGCCCAGATCATCGGCTCGGATGCGCGGCTCGAACTCGGGGTGATTTCGGGCATCGGTCCGTCCATTGCCGAGGAGCTGGTTGGATTTTTTGCCGAGCCGCATAACCTTGCGCTGCTGGCGACGCTGGATGCGCAGCTGAGCATTGAGGATGAGACCGGCCCGGGTGAGGATACACCGCTCGCTGGAAAAACCATTGTTTTTACCGGCACGTTAGAAACCATCACCCGGCCCGAAGCCAAGGCCCGCGCCGAGGAAGCCGGCGCCAAAGTGACGGAAAGCGTCTCCAAACGCACCGATTACGTGGTGGTCGGTGCCGAGGCAGGGTCCAAAGCGACGAAGGCCGCCGCTTTGGGGATTGCGCTTCTCACCGAGGCCGAGTTCCGCGCCCTCGCTGGATTCTAACTGTTAGTTATTACACGGCGCGTCGGATCAAATCCGCCGCGCGCTCAGCGATCATGATGGTGGGTGCATTGGTATTGCCGCGCACCACACTCGGCATCACCGAGGCATCGACCACCCGCAGCCCATGAACACCATGCACCCGCAAAGCCGGGTCCACCACCGGGCCGATCGCGCAGGTGCTGGTTGGATGATACACGGTATGGGTATAATGCTCGATATAATCCCAAAGATCGGCATCGGAGGCGGAAGCGGGCACCTGATGCGGCGCGGTGATGTGGGCCTGGAGCGCCGGCTGTTTGGCAATGTCCAACCCAATCCGCATCCCCGCCAGCGCGCTCGCGCGATCGTCCGGGGTGGCGAAGTAATTATGGGTGATGCGCGGCTTGGAGCGCGGATTGGCCGAGCGCAGCGATAATTGACCTCGGCTGGTGGGTTTCAACACGCAGGGGCCAAAGCCGAACGCATGGGCGGTCGGCACGCCCATGCCTTCCTGATAAAACATCACCGGGGCGGCGTGAAACTGCACATCTGGCGCATCAAGCTCCGCGCGCGTGCGGAAAAATCCACCCGCCTCGCCGATATTCGAGGTTAGCGGCCCACGCCCTTCCTTCATCAGCAATTCGGCATTTTCCGCCGTTGCTGCGGTCATCAGCGTTTCGGTGTTGGTGTACCAGGTCATCAAGGTCATCGGGTGGTCCTGCAGACCGATACCAACCGGCAAATCCACCCGCACCGGAATTTGCAACGCCGCGAGATCACCCGCCGGCCCGATGCCTGACAGCATCAGTAATTGCGGCGAGTTATAGGCGCCCGCCGCCAAAATGACTTCCTGCTCTGCGTGGATCGTCTCGACCTGACCGTTCACCACGATTTCCACGCCGCTGGCGCGCGCGCCATCGAACAGGATGCGGGTGGTGAGGGCGTCGGTGATCACCCGCAGATTGGGCCGTGCCATTGCCGGATGCAAATAGGCCACTGCCGCGCTGCAGCGCATGCCGTTGCGCTGGGTGTTTTGAAACAAGCCAACGCCATCTTGCTGGGCGGCGTTGAAATCGGGGTTGGCCGGAAACCCGGCCTGCACGCCCGCCTCGACGAAGGCATCCATCAACGGGTTGCGCGAGCGCCCTTCACACACTGAGAGCGGGCCAAGCTTGCCGTGAAACTGATCTTCGCCACGCTCGTTATTTTCCGACCGCCGAAAATAGGGCAGCACCTCGTTATAGCTCCAGCCCGTGGCGCCTTCGGCTGCCCAGCCATCGTAGTCAGCCCGGTTGCCGCGAATATAGACCATCGCGTTCATCGAGCTGGAGCCGCCGAGCATTTTGCCACGCGGCAGATAGATCCGCCGCCCCGCCAAGCCGGGTTCTGGTTCGCTCGAAAAATCCCAATCATATTCGGACTTGAAAAGCTGAGGAAACGCCGCCGGGATGTGAATTTCCTGCGCGCTATCCGGCCCACCCGCCTCGATCAGGGTGACCTGCACCGCAGGGTCCTCGCTCAGGCGCGCCGCCAGCACACAGCCAGCCGACCCCGCGCCGACAATCACGTAATGGCTCATGATTTGCTCCGTTTCCTCGCCGCCTTGTTCTCCGGACCATACCGGGTGGCGTGGATCGAGACTATCAGCATCAAGCCGAGGGTCAACCGCCGCAACAAAATTTGATCCAGAGCGGGCGCCAGTGCCTTTATTCTGGCTCTTGATTTGACCATTGATCTGGCGCGGTCGCGCGGACCCGCTCGATCAAGGCGCGCATCTGACGGCGCGTGTCATAGAGCTGATCAAGCAAGGACAGCACCACCGGCAACGCGGCCTCATTGACCTCCATATCGGTGCGCAGGGTGCAAATTAGGCGAACCCGCGCGACATCGATCTCAACGAACCGATAGGCATCTGGCTCGCCTTCGGGCCGCACCCAGCCTTCGCGGATCCAACGCTCCAAATCCGCCCGCTCCACCTGCCCGATTTCGGCGATCAGCCTGTCGATTGTCATCATGACGCTGCATCCATTGTTTGACGCGGATTAAACGGCCGCGCCGGTTGCCATGTCTGCAAAAACGCATCCAAAGCCGGGTCATCCGGCCCGACCATCACCCGCAACCGGACATATAAATCGCCCTCCGGCAGACCATTATGCGCCGGAACGCCGCGCCCGCGCACCCGTAATTCGGTGCCGGTATCAGAATGCGGCGGAATCCGCAGCCGCAACGCGCCGCGCGGCCCGGCAATCTCCACCGGCCCGCCCAGCACCGCTTCGCGGAGCGACACCGGCAACTCCATCCGGAGTGTCTGGCCATCGCGGCTATAGGCGGGGTGTGGTTCAATCGCGATTTCGATGAGTATATCGCCTGCTTTGGCACCCGCCCCCGCTGCGTTGGTCCCTGCCGCATGGGCCGCTTGGCCGCGCAGGCGCAAAATATGCCCCGCCTCGGTGCCGGGGGGAATTTTCACATCCAGCACCCGCTGATCGGGCAGGGTCAATCGCTTGGTCGCCCCATTCACCGCATCGAGCAGCGGCACCGCCAGCCGGTAGCGCTCCGCCTCAGCGCGCGCACCGGCCCGCGCACCGGCCCGACCGTCGGCAAACATCGAGGCAAACATTGCCTCCAAATCAGGATCGTTCCAATCCTGGGCCTCAGGCCCGGCATGGCGATAGCGCTGACCGGCCCCGGATTCGGCATGGGCGCGATAGCCCGGATGCGCGTGCGGATGGGCGTGTGAACGCTCAGCGCCGCTGGCATCGATCTCGCCCCGGTCAAAGCGGGCGCGCTGCTCGGCATCCGAAAGCAGACCATAGGCGGACGCCACCGCCTTGAATCGCTCCTCCGCCGCCGCATTGCCGGGGTTTAAAT
The DNA here is from genome assembly GCF_054767495.1 of Acidiphilium sp. MT5. NCBI lineage: Bacteria > Pseudomonadati > Pseudomonadota > Alphaproteobacteria > Acetobacterales > Acidocellaceae > Acidiphilium > Acidiphilium sp. MT5. The sequence continues at coordinate 88,402 of NZ_BAABMR010000003.1, read as the reverse complement.
CCGGATGATGCTGCTTGGCGAGTTTGCGATAGGCACTGCGGATGGCATCAGGCGTCGCATCGCGCGGCACGCCCAGCGTTTTATATGGATCATCCACGATCAAGCCTCTTTCAACCAATGTCGCCTTATCTTGAACGCGCCCGCGAATAAGGGGCGCGGCGTCACGTTAGACGCTATTCCTCGGACGCGGCAAATTCAACGTCCCGATGCACATGGATCGACATCAGCACACCGAAACCAAGCATCACCGCCGTCAAGGCCGAACCGCCATAAGAGACCAAAGGCAACGGCACCCCACCCACCGGAATTAGCCCCATCACCATCGCCAAATTGACGAAACAATAGAGGAATAAATTGGTGGCAATCCCCAACGCCGCCAACCGCCCGAACATGTGCTGGCAGCGCAGCGCGGTGTAGAACCCCATGGCAATCATCGAGAAGAGCACGCCGATCAATACCAAGGAGCCGGCAAAGCCGAACTCTTCGGCGATGATGGTGAACACGAAATCGGTTTGTTTCTCCGGCAAGAAATTGAGCTGATTTTGCGTGCCGTGCAAAAATCCCTGACCCCAGAACCCGCCCGAGCCGAGCGCGATTTTGGACTGGATGATATTATAACCGGCACCCAGCGGATCGCGCCCCGGATGCAAAAACGTCAGAATCCGTTGTTTCTGATAGCCGTGCAGATGATGATAAATGAATGGCGCGGCAATCGCGACCACCGCAATCACGATCACGAATTTCCACCAGCGCACCCCGGCCCCGAGTAAAATTGTGCCGCCGATACTCATGGTGATGACGGCGGTGCCGAGATTCGGCTCTTTGAGGATCAACGCCGCCGGGACCAAAATCGCGAGGATCGGCGGGATCAGAAACGGCAATTGGCCGACCCGCTCATAGCTGGCCCGCTGAAACCATGACGCGAGCGCGAGCGCCAGAAACAGCTTCATCAGTTCCGATGGCTGCACATGCAACCCGCCGACATCAATCCAGCGTTTCGCGCCGAGCCCGACATGGCCGAACCGCCACACCACCACCAGCAACACCAGGCCCAGCGCGTAGGCCGGCCAGGCCAGCTTGGCGATCAGCCGGATATCGACCAACGCAATCGCGATCATCATGATTAATGACGCAGAAAACCGGATCAATTGCGGTGTGGCATACGGTTCGCCATGGCCCCCTGCCGCCGAGTAGAGCGCGGCATAGCCAATGCCCGCCAGCGCGCAGCAGGCCAAAACGAACAGCCAATTGATGCGCAATAATTTACGCAGCAAGCCGAAGGAGCGCGCGTAATAGGGGCGATAATCGATCAAACCGCTCATGACGCGGTCACCATCGCCACTGTTTGCGGGGCTGCGACAAATCCCGGCTTGGCCGCCGGGCGCTGCGCCGTGCTGGTCAGCGCCAGCGTCATCAAATCACGGGCAATCGGTGCCGATGCTGCCGCCCCTTCATTGCCGTGCTCCACCACCACCGATATGGCATAGCGCGGGGCTGCCACCGGCGCGAACGCGATAAAAAACGCGTTGGGGCGGTATTTCCAGGGCAGGCTGGCATCGTCGTAATTCGCTTTTTCCTGCGCTTGCGACAAATCATGCACCTGCGCGGTGCCGGTTTTGCCGGCCATTTGCACCCCCGGCAGCATCAGGCGCGAGGCATAGCCGGTGCCCGATGGCGTGTTGACCACTTCGGTCATGCCGGCGCGCACCGTTTCCAAATGCCGGTCCTGCAAACCAAGCGAGGGCCAACCATAATCCAACCCATCAGCCTGATGCACCGTGCCAATGGCTCGGGTCAGCCGGGGCTGCACCGCCCGCCCGGTGGCGATGCGCGCCACCATGGTGGCCAAGCCGAGCGGGGTTACCTGGGTAAAGCCCTGGCCGATGCCCTGGATCACGGTGTTGCCCTTGGTCCAAACCAGCTTGCGCCGCTTGGCCCATTGATGGGTTGGTAAAAACCCGGTCGAGGCGCCGGGCATGCCAATATCCAGCGAGCCCACAAGGCCAAGCCGCCGCCCCATCGCGGCGATCTTATCAATGCCCACCGCCAAGGCAGTGTGATAGAAAAACACATCGCAACTTTGCTGCAGGGCGCTGACCACATTAATGGTGCCGTGGCCGCTATGCTGCCAGCAATAAAATGTATGATCGCCGAGCTTCAAATAGCCGGGGCAGGTGAAGGTAGTGTGCGCGGTGATTGCGCCGCTATGCAGAGCCGCGATAGCGACACAGGGCTTGAAGGTTGAACCGGGCGCATAAAGCCCATTCGCGGCCCGGTTGGTCAGCGGGCGCATCGGATCATGCATCCAATTCGCCCAGGTCGCCGCCGGCACGCCGGTATCAAACAGGCCCGGATCAAAACCGGGCGTGCTCGCCATCGCCAGCACTTCCCCTGCCACCGCATCGATCACAATGGCCGCGCCAGCCTGCCCGGCTAGCCTTGTTGCCGCCAAGGTTTGCAAGCCGGTATCCAAAGCCGTCTGCACCACAGCGCCCGGCTTGCCATTGTCACGATCAAGCTCACGCACCACCGAGCCGTGGACATTCACCTCGGTTTGCACAATCCCCGGCGTGCCCCGCAGCGCACGATCATGCGCGCCTTCGATCCCGGTGCGCCCAACCCGCATGCCCGGCAAGGCCAGCATCGGGTCGCGCTGCGCCTGCGCCTGGGTTGGCCGACCGACAAAGCCGATCACATGAGCCGCCTGCGGCCCGAGCGGATAGGTGCGCGACGCCCCGACATCGACAAACACGCCGGGCAAATCCACCGCCCGCACCTCGATCCGTGCCATGTCGGACCAGTCGAGATCATCTTTGAGCAAAATCGGCACATAGCGCGGCTTGCCGGCCAAATCCCGCGCAATCCGCGCCTGCTCTGCCGGGGACAACGCCATCAGCGCGGCGAAGCGATCAATGACCGCTTCCGGGTCGTGCGCCTGCGCCATCATGAACAAGGCCCGCCAATGCTGGCGATTTCCCGCGAGAATCACCCCATATCGGTCAGTGATCAGCCCGCGTTCGGGCGCGATCAGGCGATCATTGATTGAGTTTTGCTTGGCCAGCGTGGCAAACCGCCCATGCTCGCGCACCTGCAAGCGGTATAAATTCACGCCCATCGCGCCGAACGCCGCCGTTTGCGCGGCACCCACCAGCAAGGCCCGGCGGGTAAACACCGAACGCCGTTTGGTCTCGCGCCTCATTCACGCGAACTCGGGCGCCGCAGCACCACGATGCGCCTTGATCAACCAGGGCGCCAACAGCGGATAGAGCAAAACGCCAATCACCGCCTGAATCAACACCGGCCCCAGCGGTAAAAATTGCAAAATGAGTAAGGATCGGATCAGATATTCAAGCCCACTGGTACCCACCATACTCGCCGCCAATGCGAGCCAAACCAGGAAAAATCCTTGCTTGGCCAGCACCCGCCGGAGTGCCAGAACCGCCGCCTGGTTCAGCAATAACAACACCGCCCACAAGCCGAGCGGCGAATTGCCGATCAAATCGAGCAACACACCGAGGATCAGCACCACTGGCGCTGGCAGCGCCGCCGGGCGATACAAGGTCCAGAAAAACACCGAAATCAACACAAACGCCGCCCGGAACGCCCCAGGGTCCGGCAGCAATAGCGGCACTGACGCGACCATCATGATCAGCATGATCGAACAGCTTGGCAACGCATGCCGCGCCGCACGATCCAGATCGCGCCACAAACTCGGCCACGCAATCACGGACCATTGCTCGCAAGCGGATTGATCGCTGTTTGGGCGGCACTTTGACCTTCCAGATGATAATCAAACAGCCGCAATACTTGCAGCCGGTGCAACCCGGCGAATGGCAGCACGACCGGGTTATTACGGCCCTGATAATGCACGACGCCTACCGGCAAGCCGGGCGGAAACACCCCGCCCGCCGCGCTGGTCAACACTATTTCCCCCTCATGGGGTGGATGATTGGGCGACCAATATTGCAAACTCGGCATCGCACCATTGGTGCCCACCATCAGCGCATGCGCGCCGGACGTGCCCATCGCCACCGGCACCCGGCTGTTCAAATCATTGATCAACAGCACCCGCGCGCTGCGCAGCCCCGATTGCACCACCCGCCCGACCACGCCGCGCCCGTCCATCGCAATCGCATCGACCAAGTTTGGCGCGCCCGACGGGACCGACACCAACACGGAATGGGCGTAGAGCCCGCCATTATCGGCGATCACCCGGGCGGTGAAAAATTCCGGCGTCGGCGTTGGCACGAAATGCAAGGTTGATTTGAGCGCCTGATTTTGCGCGGCCAGCGCCAGTGCGACCGACTGCCAGCGCCGCAGCCGCGCATTCTCCGCCCGTAGCGCCAGGATTTGCCGATGCATGCCAACCCAGGCGCCGAGAGCCGTATCATCGCGGGTCAGGCTGACGATCGGGCGTGACATCACCCGAAACGCTGGCGCCAGCGCATCATCAAGGCCCAGACGCAGCGAGGCTGTCAGCCGGCTATTGGCGCGGCCTGCGATCATTAATCCCAGCGCAAGCAGCAGCATGACCGGGAGGGTCAGCCGCGCTAATACTAAACGGACCGGCACCGAGAGCCGAAACATATGATCAGTCCCTATGGAAGATCGGGGTGGAGGATCGGGGGTGGATGATCGGGCGTGAGACCGCAGACTTACGACAGTCGGCGGGTTAAGCCAATGTCCTGACCCGATTATTTTGCCCTCACGTGACCGTCAATCGGTGAAATTAATTCCGCTGATCCAGGATCGAACCCTCAATCAGAGGGTGAGTCACTTTTTTGCAACATCGCCCGGAGCGTGCCGAGCAAGATCGCGAGCAGCGCCAGCACCGCCGGGTCTCGGCGCATTAGGCTGCGCACGAGGGCCAATCCCTCCGCCAGCACCGCCAACAGCGCGCCGCTTTGCGCCGGGCGCGGCCGGCGACGCCAGCGATAGCGGGTGATGCCCCAGCACAGCAGCGCCAGCAGCAAAAACCCACAGCCAAAAATCAAATCCGCCTGCAGCACGCCGATCATCTGCGCCAAGGCGCGAAAACAAGCTGCCAACAGAAACACAAGCCCCAGCAGCCCCAGCACCAGCGCCACCGCCCCGAGCAGTACGCGCTCGCGCCAGGCGCGCAGGCCGATCATGTCCAATAACGGTGCGAACAAACGCATCAACCGCGCTTGATCCAGCGCGCGATCAGATACCCCGCCCCAAACGCCATCGCCAAGCTCACCAAAGGCCGCTCTTGCACAAATTGCGCTGTCCGGTTCGAGGCACCGCGCCCGGTATCGGTCAAGCGATCACTCAATCCCGCAATATCGCGTGTCAGCGCCTCGATCCGTTGGTCGAGACTGCCGCGCCCCGCACTTGGCGTGGATGCCGGTTGCTTCAGGCGGTCCTGCACCTCGTGCAGCACGGTATCGGCCACCTGCACCACCCGGTCACGCAAATGATCGAGCTGACCGACCAGCCGCTCGATATCCTCCGCCATTTTGGTTGCGTTGAAATTATATGTGGTTTTGGCGCGAAACGGATCCATCGGCGACACTCCTGATTTTCATTCTGTCCCCTTGATGGAATGGGGTTCCCGCCCCCTCGGTTCAACCCAGAAGCCGCAATCAGCCCGCCGATTGTCGGTCTTCTGGCCCCACGCCCAATTGCTTGAGCTTGCGGTGCAGGGCGCTGCGCTCCATGCCGACAAATTGCGCGGTGCGGCTGATATTGCCGCCAAACCGCAGGAGTTGCGCTTGCAAATACTGGGTTTCGAACACATCGCGCGCATCGCGCAGCGACAGCGCCATGATATCGGCCAGCGGATCAATCGCCAATGCGCGCGGCGCGTGCGCACTGATCTCGCCAGGCAATTGCGCGGCGTGAAACGGCTCGCCGGCCTCGCCGGGATGCATGATCATCAGCCAGTCGATCACATTGCGCAGTTGGCGCACATTCCCGGGCCAATCATGCGCCTGCAGCGCCGCAATCGCGTCCGAGGCCAAAATGCGTGGTGGCAAGCCGGAGGTTTCCGCCGCCCGCGCCAAAAACAGGCTGGCCAATTCGGGGATATCTTCGCGCCGCTCGCGCAGGCTCGGCACCCGCAGCGGCACCACGGCGAGCCGGTAATATAAATCCTGCCGAAAGCTGCCCGCATTAATGTGGGCCTGCAAATCGCGTGCGGTGCTGGCCAGAATCCGCACATCGACCTTCACCCGCGCGCCGCCGCCCAACCGCTCAAACCGCTGATCTTGCAGCACACGAACGATTTTGCCTTGGGTTTCCAACGGCATATCCGCGATCTCATCGAGCAGCAGGGTTCCGCCATTGGCCCGGTCGAGCAAGCCCGGACGGCTCGCCCCATCGGCCCCCGCCTCGACACCGAACAGCGCCGCCTCGACCCGCTCGGGCGCCAGCGTGGCGCAGTTCAACACCACAAAAGGGCCGCTCGCGCGCTTGGATTGGGTGTGGATCATCCGCGCCACCACCTCCTTGCCCACGCCCGCTGCTCCGGTGATCAAAATTCGTGAGCCGGTTGGTGCCGCTTTTTCAACCGCGTGGCGCAGCGCATGGATCACGGCACTCGACCCGGTCAGCCGATTTTCCGAGCCGGTGCGCAGCCGCAATTCGGCATTCTCGGCCACCAGCCGCGCCGCCTCCAGCGCGCGCTGGATTACCAATAACAGCCGCTCGGATTTGAACGGTTTTTCGATGAAATCATACGCCCCGTGCTGGATCGCCTGCACGGCCATTTCAATCGTGCCGTGACCGGAAATCATCACCACCGGCAGGTTTGGGGCTTCGGCGCGCATCGCCTGCAAAATCCCCAACCCATCGAGTGCCGAATTTTGCAACCACACATCGAGAATCACCAAATCGGGCCGGCGCTCGGCAAACGCTGCCAATGCCTCGTCCGACGAGCCGGCGCTGCGCGTTTCAAACCCTTCATCGCGCAAAATCGCGTCAACCAGAAAGCGAATGTCCGGCTCGTCGTCGATAATGAGAATCTCAGTCATTCCGCTCCAATCCCGCCGACACAGCGTCGTTTACCAGGGCTTTCGATGGCAATAGCAAGGTTACCACCGCACCCACGCCATCCTCCCGGCTCGCCAATTCCAGCGCGCCATGATGATCCTCCATGATCTTGCGCACGATCGCGAGTCCAAGACCAGTGCCCTTCACCTTGTGCGTCACGTAAGGCTCGGTCAGCCGATCCCGATCCTGCTCGGGCAAGCCAATGCCGTTATCGATCACCTCGATCCGATACCATGCCGCATCCTCGGTGATTCGCAAAACAACCTCGCCGTGTGGCGATTGCTCTGCTGAAATTGGCCGCATTGCGATCGAATCTGCTGCATTTTGCAATAAATTCGTCAATGCCTGCCCGATCAACCGCGCATCGCACAGGGCGCGTGGATCATCCGGCGGCAACTCGACCCGCCAATCGATCTCTGCATGCGCGGTGCGCTGCAGAATCACCGCCTCGCGCAGAATTTTCGATAGGCTTTCCAGGCGCATCACCGGTACCGGCATGCGGGCAAAGGCCGAAAACTCATCCACCATCCGGCCAATATCGCCCACATGCCGCACAATCGTGTCGGCACATTGCGCAAAACTCTCAGGATCGGACTTGATCTCTTTGGCGAACCGCCGCTTCATCCGCTCGGCCGAAAGCTGGATCGGGGTGAGCGGATTTTTGATTTCATGGGCAATTCGCCGCGCCACATCCGCCCAGGCCGCTTTCCGCTGGGCGGTTTGCAAGGCGGTGATGTCATCAAAAGTCACCACAAAACCCGGCGCACGATCACCATGCCGATCCGCACCAATCCGCGCCATGAAAATCCGTTTGCCGCCCTGCCCGGCATAAGCGATTTCAGCGGTGATCGGGCGGTCTGGCGTTGCTTCGGCCAGCGCCAGGGACGCGGCAAAGTCAGGCAGCAGCACCGATAATCGCTCGCCCAGATGCGCGAGCAAATCAATGCCGAGTAAATCCGAAGCCGCCTTGTTGGGCAATTCAATCCGCCCTTGCGGATCAAGCCCGATCACCCCCGCCGATACACCGGCTAACACCGTCTCGGTAAACCGCCGCCGCTCATCGATTTGCCCATAGGCACTCATCAATTCCGCCCGCTGTGCGGCAAGCTGCCCGGTCATTCGGTTGAAGGCGCGCGACAAGCCAGCGACATCATCGCCGGAATCACCCTCGGGCACCCGCACCTGCAAATCCCCGCTGCGCACCCGCTCGGCAGCGCGGATCAAATGACCGATGGGCCGGGCAATTTGATTGGCGAACACCAAGCCGATCAACGCAGCCCCCGACAGCACGAGCAGCGCCACGGTCACGAAAATCAGGGCGAAGAACAATTCGAATTGCCCGCGCTGATGCTCAAGCCGATTATATTCGGCGAGCGCCTTTTCGGTGCGTTTGACATGGGCATAAATGCTCGGATCGATGGGCCGTTCGACCATCAGCATCAAAGCCGGTGCGGCTTCAAGCTGCACCATCGCGTGTTCTAGCGTTGAATGCGGCGTGCTCCACACCACGATTTGATGCTTCTCGGCCAGATCGATCTGCGCTTGCGGCGGGAGCGAAACATCGGTGCCGGCGAACAGCCCCGCCGAGGCGATCACCTTATCGGTCAGCGGCTCAAAAATCACCGCCTGGGTCAATCCGTGCAACGCCGTTTGGGCGATCAGCACATTGAGGAAGCCTTGATCGAAAAAATCCTGCGCGCTGCCGTAAAAAATCGGACCATTTTGGTTCAGATCATTGGCAATCGCCAACGCATCGACGCGAATACTGTTCTTTTTCGCATCCATATACCCAACCGCCACTTGCTGACTTTCCGCCAGCGCCGTGCGCACCCGCTGATTGAACCAGGCTTGGATGCCAAAATTGAAGAATACCGCGGCAAAAATCGCAACCAATATCGCAGGCACCGCCGCAATGCCGCCAAATAACAGCACGAGGCGCACATGCAGCCGCGCCCCCGCCGCGCCGCGCCGCGCCTCCAGCACCACCCGCGTCACGCGTGCCACCAGCACAATGATCAGCAGCAGCAAAATCGCAATATCGCCCACTGCCAAGCCAACCGCCGCGCCCGAATGCACGCCGAGTTTGATGCCGCCAGCGAGATAGGCAAAACTGCCAATGCCCAAGGTCAGGGCCAAGGCCGCGAGCAGCAATGTCGCCACCCGGCCAACCAGAATATCAATCAGCCGGGAAAGCCCGCCGCTCGAAGGCTTGGTGCGCGGATCGCCGGGCACTGGTGAACGCGCAATCTGGTTCATCGCCGGCTCAACCAACCCGCCGCGCCACGTCAAGGTCGTGCAGGCGGATTTTCTTGCGCAGCGTATTGCGATTAAGCCCCAGCAGCGAAGCTGCGCGAATTTGATTACCCCGCGTTTCAGCCAGCACCTGACGGATCAACGGTGCCTCGAAATCAGCCAAAATCCGGTCATAGAGCACCCCTTCTTCGCCGGTTCCGCGCATGGCGGCGAGCACGCGCGCGATATGCTGCTCAATGGCCCGTTCAATCGGCTGGGCCGCCGCCTCGCTGCTCGATACCGGCTCGGCATGCACCAATTCGGCCAAGGCTTGATCGATAATCTCAGCGGTGATGACCGGCTGGGGCACCAAAGCCGCCAGCCTGCGCATCAAATTTTCCAATTCGCGCACATTGCCGGGCCAGCGATAGGCCGATAGCCGCGCCATCGCCTCGGGCGCCAAGGTTTTGGCGCTCAGCCCTTCATTTTGCGCCCGCATGAGGAAATGTTGCGCTAACAGCGGAATATCGCCGGGCCGCTCGCGCAAGGGCGGCAGGCGGATCGGCACCACATTCAGCCGATAAAACAAATCCTCGCGGAACTGCCCGGCACGGATCAACACGCGCAAATCCCGATGGGTCGCCGCCACGATGCGCGCATTCGCGCGGATCGGCTGGCGGCCACCAACGGTGGTAAACTCGCCTTCCTGCAACACCCGCAACAGCCGAGTTTGCGCCTCTTGCGGCATGTCGCCAATTTCATCGAGAAACAACGTCCCGCCTGCCGCTTGCTCGAACCGGCCAATATGCCGGTTGGTCGCGCCGGTGAAAGCACCGCGCTCATGGCCGAACAACTCGCTCTCGATCAATTCACGCGGGATCGCCGCCATATTGATCGCAACGAACGGCCCCTGGCGCCTGCGCCCATAATCATGCAAGGCGCGCGCAATCAATTCCTTGCCGGTGCCGGATTCTCCGGTGACCATGATGGTCAAATCCGCCGTGGTCAGCCGGGCAATCACCCGGTAAATTTCCTGCATCACCGGCGCGCGGCCAATCAAGGGCAGATCATCGCCCGGCACCGCTTCCGGCGTGGGGCCTGGCAGCGGCTGCTTGATCGCCCGATCCACAATGCTGAGCAGCTCGGTCAAATCAAAGGGCTTGGGCAAATATTCGAACGCGCCACGCTGGGTTGATTGCACGGCAGTGAGAATCGTCGATTGCGCGCTCATCACCACCACCGGCAAATCGGGCCTGATCCGCCGGATGCGCGGCACCAAATCCAGCCCATTGCCATCGGGCATGACAATATCGGTGATCACCAAATCGCCTTCGCCATCCTCGACCCAGCGCCAGAGCGTGGCCGCCGCACCGGTGGCGCGCACCTGATACCCGGCGCGACCGAGCGCTTGGGTTAATACCGTGCGGATCGAGCGATCATCATCGGCAATCAAAATTGTCGGCACTGTGGTCATGCGCCTGGTCCATCCCCAATTTCGTCCATCGTTTCATCGAAAACCGGCAAATGCAGCCGAAATTCGGTGCGTCCCGGCCAGCTTTCGGTCTGGATCAAACCGCCATGATCGGCGACGATTTTGGCCACCAGCGCCAGCCCCAACCCGCTCCCCGTGGCCTTGGTGCTCACGAAGGGCTCGAATAAATGCCGCCGAATATCATCGGGAATCCCCGGCCCGTTATCGCGCACCGCCACGAACACCGGCAAATTGCGCTGCGCCCGCGCGCCGCCGGTCCCCAGCCGCACCCCGTGCTGAAACCCGGTCAGGAGCTGGATTTCGCCATCCAACCGCTCGGTTTCAGCAATCGCCTCGGCGGCATTTTTCACCAGATTGAGCAAAACCTGGATCAACAAATCCCGATGGCCCAGCACCGCCGGTAGCGAGGGGTCATAAAGCTCGACAAAGCGGATGCGGGCGCCAAACCCCGATTGTGCCAGCCTGCGCACATGCTCCAGCACCCGATGGATATTCACCGCCTTGGGGGCGATTGGCTTATCGCCAAACATCTCCATCCGCTCGACCAAATCGCGAATCCGGTCCACCTCGTCACAAATCAGCGTGGTCAACTCACGGTCTTCCGTGCGCGCCCCCGCTTCCAATAATTGGGCCGCCCCCCTGATGCCCGATAGCGGATTTTTCACCTCATGGGCGAGCACCGCCGCCATGCCATTGATGCTGCGCGCGGCATTGCGCGCTGAAATCTGCTGATCGAGCGCGCGTGCCGCCGATCCATCCTGGATCGCCACCACCACATGCCCGGCCCGGCCTGCCAGCGGGGCAGCCTGCAATGCCACCACCCGGCGCGTCAGGCGCGGCCCATCCAGCACCAGATCATGCTCGGCAATCGTCACGCCCTGACGGCGGGCGCGCTCCAGCAGCAAAAACATCGGCAAATCCGGTGCCAGCACATCCTCAAGCGCGCGGCCTACCAGCCGCAAGGCCGACACGCCCAGCAATTCCTCCGCCGCGTAATTCAGCGACACCACCCGGTTTTCCGGGTCAAGCTCTAAGACCGGGTTGGGCAGCGCATCGAGCAACGCGGATGGCGCCGATGGGGCGGCGATCTCGGCAGGGCGCTCACCCCGGCCACTCGGACGCAACCGGCGCAGCGCCTCGCGAAACCCGCTCACGCCGCATCCCGGAGAGCATCATCAGCCGCGTATCCGCGCTCGCCGGCATAGCCCTGCTCCACGGCCCGATGATAGATCGCCTCGATCAAGGCTTCGACGGCGCCCGGATCATCCAGCCGATTAACCGTCTCGCGAAATTCCGCCGCCCCGTGCAACCCGCGCACATACCAAGAGATATGCTTGCGGGCGATCCGCAGGCCCGCCCCCTCGCCGTAATGCGCGCGCATCGCCCGGTAATGCTCCAGCAAAATCGTGCATTGCGTCAATAGCGGCGGTGCCGGCGGCATCATCCCGGTGCGCAAATAAGCCGCCACCTGCGCCAAAAACCACGGCCGGCCATAAGCGCCGCGCCCAATCATCACCCCATCCGCGCCCGAGCGCCGCAGCGCCTCCGCCGCTTTCTCCGGCGTGGTGATATCACCATTGGCGATCACCGGGATCGACACCGCATCCTTGACCGATGCGATAAAATCCCAATCCGCCTCGCCCTGATAAAATTGCTGGCGGGTGCGCCCATGCACCGTCACCATCGCGATGCCCGCCTCCTCGGCAATTTTGGCCAAACGCGGCGCGTTCAAATGATCGCGATCCCAGCCCATGCGCATTTTCAGCGTCACCGGCACCGCGACCGCTTGCACCGTCGCGCTCAAAATCCGGGCGGCCTGCACCTCATCGCGCATCAGCGCCGATCCGGCCATTTGCCCGACCGCGACTTTTTTCACCGGGCAACCAAAATTAATATCAATCAAATCAGCGCCCTGCGCGACGCCAAGGCGTGCAGCCTGCGCCATCGCTTCCGGGTCGCAGCCGGCCAATTGCAAGGAGGATGGCCCACCATCCTCGGCCATTTCCGCCATTTGCCGGGTCTTGGCGTTCTCGCGCACCATCGCCCAGGACGCGATCATTTCCGATACCACCAGCCCGGCACCGAGCCGCTTGGCGATGCTGCGAAATGGCAAATCGGTGACGCCGGACATGGGTGCCAGAATCACCGGCGTTTCCAGCCGCACGGTTTTTGCCGCCGATTGCAGGGTAATCGGCCTAATCATCGCGCTGGGCTGTGGCTGGATGCTCATCATTTAATCACTACAAGCCCAGCCCTTGACGCGCAATCGGTCTATGCGCATGCGGAGGGCGGAAATCGCATCGGATGGAGGCTTGGTATGCAAACCGGATTGGATATCGGATCATTGATCGCGCAGGGCGCCCTTGCGCGCATCGGTACCGGGTTTGACGTGCATGCGCTGGTCGCCAACCGTCCCTTGATATTGTGCGGCGTCACAATCCCGTTCGATCAAGGGCTTGCTGGTCATTCTGATGCCGATGTCGGCATTCATGCCTTGTGCGACGCGATTTATGGCGCGCTGGCCGAGGGTGATATTGGTCGGCATTTCCCGCCGAGCGAAGCCCATTGGAAAGATGCCGATTCCGCGCAGTTTTTGCGCCACGCGGTTGATTTGGTGGCGCAACGCGGCGGTGCCATCGCCAATATCGACATCACCCTGATATGTGAGCAGCCAAAAATCACTCCGCATGCCCAAAAAATGCGCGCCCGCCTCGCGGAACTGACCCGCCTGCCGCTCGATCGCATCTCGGTGAAGGCCACCACCACCGAGCGGCTCGGCTTTACCGGGCGCGGCGAAGGCATCGCCGCACAGGCCGCCGTCATGCTGCTGGTACCGCTCCGCTCCGCCTGATCGCGGATGGACGCCCCTGAAAATCACGGTATGGTTGGGTCATGGATCATTTGATCAGCACCGATGCCCTCGCCGCCGCGCTCGACCGCCGAGACCGCAAGCTCGCCATCCTCGATGCGTCCTTCTACCTGCCCACCGAGCCGCAAAATCCGCGTGCTTTGTTTGAAGACGCCCATATTCCGGGTGCGCAGTTTTTTGATATCGAAACCATCGCCGATCTGAGCACAGGCCTGCCCCATATGCTGCCGGATAGCGATGCGTTCGCCGCCGCGATCGCCGCACTGGGTATCAGCAATGACACCGAGATTGTGGTGTATGACCAGCGCGGCCTGTTTTCTGCTGCCCGTGTCTGGTGGATGTTTCACGCCCATGGCCATCCGCACATCGCCGTGCTGGATGGCGGGCTGCCGAAATGGCGCGCGGAAGACCGCCCGTTAGCGAGCGGCGCGGCCCACCAACTCGCCCCCGCCCGGTTCGCCGCGCGCTTGAACCCTGATATGGTGCGGCATCGGCATCATGTTCTCGACATCGCCCATCGGCGCAACGCCAAATTGCTCGATGCCCGTGCCGCCGCCCGCTTCGCCGGCACGGCGCCCGAGCCACGCCCCGGTATGCGCGCCGGCCATGTGCCCGGCGCCATCTCTTTGCCGTTCCAGCATCTGCTCAACGCCGATCAGACGCTGAAATCCCCCGCCGCCCTGCGCGCTTTATTCGCCGAGCACGGCGTTGATGGCACCGAGCCAGTGATCACCATGTGCGGCTCAGGCGTCACCGCCGCGATTCTAACCCTCGGACTGCACCATGCCGGACTGCCGATTGGCGGCCTCTATGACGGCTCCTGGGCCGAATGGGGCGGGCGCGCCGACACCCCGATTGAAACCGCGAACGGATAATATCGCATGACCGAGCATCATCCCGACACCAAACTGGTCCATGGCGCGCGCGCCCCCACCAAGAGCCACGGCTTTGTCAATCCAAAACTGGTGCGCGGGTCAACCGTGTTATACCAAGATTGCGCGCAGCGCCGCGACATTGGCAAAAGGCGTTTGGAACAAGAGGAAATTTACGGGCTCTATGGCACCGAGACTCATTTTGCCCTCGAAAACATGGTCGCCAGCATCGAGGGTGGGACCCATTGCCAAATCGTCTCCTCGGGCCTCGCCGCGATCACCGTGCCGCTGCTCGCTTATCTAAAATCGGGCGATCATTTGCTGGTACCGGATTCAATTTACGGCCCCACCCGCCGCTTCTGCGATACCACGCTGCGCCGGTTTGGCGTGACCACCACCTATTATGATCCGCTGATCGCGGAGGCTGATCTCGTCCGCCTGCTGCAGCCGCAGACGCGGGTGATTTTTGTAGAAAGTCCTGGCAGCCACACGTTCGAAGTGCAGGACGTGCCAATGATTGCGCGCATCGGCCATCAGCATGGCGCGAAGATTTTTATGGATAACACGTGGGGTATTCATATTTTTCAGCCCTTCCGCCATGGCGTTGATGTTTCGATCCAGGCCCTAACAAAATATGTTGGCGGGCATTCTGATCTGGTGCTTGGCTCAATCACTGTGAATAGCGATGAGGATTGGGAGTGGCTGCGCACCGGCGCGCTCGATCTTGGGCAATATGCCTCGCCCGATGATTGCTGGCTGGCGCTGCGCGGTGCGCGCACCCTCAATGTGCGCCTCGCCCATCAGGAACGCTCAGCCCTTACCATTGCCCAATGGCTCGCCACCCGCCCGGAAATTAGCCGGGTGCTGCACCCAGCTTTGCCCTCCTGCCCCGGTCATGCAATCTGGCAGCGCGATTTCACCGGCGCCAGCGGCTTGTTTGGCATCGTGTTCCAACCGGAATTTGGTTATGACGCGGTTACGGCGATGGTGGATGCGCTGAAACTTTTTGGCATCGGCGCGTCATGGGGCGGCTATGAAAGCCTCGCACTCCCCACCAGCTTCACCATCACCCGTAGCGAAGGCACTGGCCGTTTTGGTGGCGAGATGCTGCGTTTGCAAATAGGCCTGGAGCACCCTGAGGATTTGATTGCCGACCTGACCCAAGGCCTCGCAATCCTGCGCAGTCAAACCCGCACGATTTGTGCATCCTCACCCTGCCTTGCCGATGAAATGCAAGACCTCTATCGCGAAGACCAGTTGAAATGACCGAGACTGCACCGTGGCACTTTAACGATAACGGCCTGATCCCGGCCATCGCCCAGCAGCACGATACGGGTGAAGTGTTGATGCTGGCCTGGATGAACCAAGAGGCGATTGAGGAAACATTGCGCACCGGTCAGGTTTGTTATTACAGCCGCAGCCGGCAAAAACTCTGGCGTAAAGGCGAAACCTCCGGCCACACGCAGCGCTTGATTTCCATGCGCCTTGATTGTGATGGCGATACGATTTTATTGCTGATCGATCAAACCGGCCCGGCCTGCCATACCGGTGCGCATAATTGCTTTTTTCGCACCATCGGTGCGGATGGTTCGATCGCTCAGACGTGAAAACTCTCGCCGCACCCGCAACGGCCTTTTTCGTTTGGATTCTCGAAAGTAAAGCCGGCTGAGAATTTCTCAACCTTATAATCCATCACTGTGCCGATCAAAAACAACGTCGCTTTGCGATCAATCAGCACCGTCAAGCCATGATCCTTGATCACCTCATCGGACGGCGCGGGCGCTTCCACCCAATCCATCACATATGACATGCCCGAACAACCCTTGGTGCCAACGCTGACGCGTAGCAACTTGCCCTGCTCGGCACTAGCATAAAGCCCCCGCAGCCGCTCCGCCGCTGCCTCGGTCAGCGTGAGGAGCGGGGGCAGGCTGCGCCGGGCCGGAGCGTTATTGGTTTCAGAAACACTCATGACATCACCATCCTTGTCTCAAAGCACTCAATACATGTTGAGCGCCAACCGCGCCTCATCACTCATCCGGCTCGGGTCCCACGGCGGGTCCCACACCACACGCACATCGATCTCGCTGACGCCAGGGATCGTGCCAATCGCGAGGCGCACCGATTCCGGCAATTCCTGCGCACTCGGGCAGCCAGGTGCGGTGAGCGTCATTTCCACTTTGACCGCGCTGCCTTCAATTTCAACAGCGTAAATCAGGCCAAGTTCGTAAATATTGATCGGAATTTCCGGATCATACACGCTGGCAATCGCGCTCACCACATCGGCTTCGCTGACCAAGGGCGTGGTCTCTCCCGTCGGCGTCCAGACGCTCGCCGCTTCGGTCGCCATTACCGGTTTATCATCCATGTTCCAGCTCCCTTCGCTTATCCATCGCCGCGCTGAGCGCCTGCCAAGGCAGCGTCGCGCAACGATGACGCGAGCGGTAGGCCGAAACGCCGGCAAAAGCTTGCAACATACCGAAATCCTCCCGCGCCGGCACCGTGCCGGTTTGCACCATCGCTTCAAATTCCGTTGCGAGCTGGCCTGTTTCGCTAGCCGCCCGCCCGATCACAATTTCCGCCAATATGTCAGCCGAGGCGACGCAAATCGCACAACCGCGCGTCTCGTGTGCCGCTTGCGTGATCATCCCGGCTTCGTCACAGCGTAGCGACAGCCGAACCCGATCACCGCACATCGGGTTATTGCCCTCTGCCTCGGCGTGCGCCGCCGCAACCCGCCCCGCATGCAACGGGTGACGCGCCCGCTCCATCACCAGCCGTTGATAAAGATCGCTGGCGTCGTCTGACATTAGCTGAATATCTTTCGAATTCGCTCAAGCCCCACGCCCAGCGCATCGATTTCAGCGCATGTCGAATAAACGCCAAAGGAGGCCCGCGCCGTGCTATCAAGTCCCAAACGACGCGTTAGTGGTTCCGCGCAATGATGCCCGGCCCGCACCGCAATCCCTTGCTTATCCAGCAGCGTGGCGACGTCATGCGCATGCACGCCATCCAGCGTGAATGACACCACGCCGCCCCGATCCTGCGCTGCGCCGGCGATATGAAGCCCCGGAATATGAGCGAGCACCGCCAACGCATGCTCGGTCAGTTCACGCTCATGCGCCGCAATTGCCTCAAACCCGATGGTATTGATGTAATCAATCGCAGCCCCCAACCCAATCGTCTCGATAATCGCGGGCGTTCCCGCCTCAAAGCGAAAGGGCGGCTTGGCCCAGGTGGATCGTTGATAGGTCACGGTGCCGATCATCTCGCCACCGCCCAAAAAAGGCGGCATCGCGTCTAACAACTCCGCCTTGCCATACAAGACGCCAATCCCGGTTGGCCCATATAGTTTATGGCCGGAAAATACGTAAAAATCGGCATCAATCGCCCGCACGTCCACGGCACGATGCACCACAGCTTGCGCCCCATCGAGCAAAATTCGCGCGCCATGCGCATGCGCGAACGACGCCAACCGCTCCACCGGCGTATAGGTGCCCAACACATTGGACATATGGGTGACCGCAAGCAGCCGCACTTTGCCATCGGCAAAAACCTGCTCCAAATGCGAAAAATCGATCTCGCCGGCATCGGTAATTCGCACCACGCGCAACTCAATGCCGTGCGCATCGCGCAGCATCTGCCAGGGCACCAAATTCGCATGGTGCTCCATTTCGCTCACCACCACCGCATCCCCGGCCTGCAGTGCGCTGCGCCCATAGCTATGAGCCACCAGATTGACCGCCTCGGTGGCGTTGCGCACGAAAATGATTTCATCGCGCCTTGCATTGATGAACTGCGCAACCTTGTCGCGCACTGCCTCATAATCATCCGAGCATTGTTCGCTCATCCAATGCAATCCGCGATGCACATTGGCGTAGCGCGTCTCCATCGTGCGCACCATCGCATCGATCACAGCGCGCGGTTTTTGCGCGGATGCGGCACTATCCAAAAACACCAATTTCTTGCCATGCACCTGTTGGCTGAGGATCGGAAAATCGGCTCTGATCCGCTCAACATCGAATGAAGGCGCTGCGACGGCAACACTCATAACGCAGCCCTCCGCCACCATTCATCAATCGCCGCCTCGAATATTGGCCGCGCCACACTCTCACCAATCGGCTCCAACGCCTCGGTTAAAAACGCCCGGATTAGCATCGCCCGTGCCTGCGCCTCATCAATGCCTCGGCTGCGCAGGTAGAAAATCTGCTCAGGGTCCAGCGCCCCAATCGTCGCACCGTGGCTGCATTTCACATCGTCGGCGAAAATCTCCAACTCCGGCTTGCTATCAATTTCTGCGTCCGGCGAGAGCAACAGAGCTTGGTTCATCTGATACCCATCGGTCTTTTGGGCAATCCGATCCACTTCGATGCGTCCTTGAAAAACGCCACGCGCCGTGCCGTCAATCACCGATTTCACCGTCTGACGGGACGAGCAATGCGGTGCCTTGTGCGCAATCACTGTGGTGATATCCCCGTGCTGACGGCCCGTTAACATCTGCGCGGCATTCAATTGCACATCGCCATGCGCGCCCGCCAGCGCCACGTGAAACTCGCTGCGCGCCAGCGACGCCCCGGTGGCGAGGGTAAATCCATTATAGTGCGCGGCCTCGCCCATCGTAACAAAAACCGTCGCAACATGCACCGATTGCACCGCATCATCTTGCAGCCGGTAATGCTCAAGCCGTGCGCCCGCGCCGAGCGTGATCTCCCAAACCGGATCGTGAACATAAGCGCCCGATCCTTGGGCCACTTCAATAATCGTCAATGAAGCTTCAGCACCCAACACCACCCGATAACGCGGTGTGATCGGCTGCGCGTTGGCGCACGCCTGCGCGACAACCATCACCGTGCCACCCGCCTCAGCAGCGCGGAGCCTGATATCCACCCCGTCCTGACCGAGCGCGGTATTCAACGCCACTAACGAATTGGCCCCGACCGGCACGGCTTCATCACGCACCAGCCTGCTCATAAACGGCGCCGGGCGCGATAAAGCACCGTCCCAAACGCCATCACGCAGAACCGCGCAGGGTAATGATAAATCCGGCAGCATCAAAGCGGCCCGATCACCGGACGGCGTCCAATCGAAATCGCGCATCCGCGCCTTCAAATCGGTGAAATGCCAAGCCTCATCGCGGCGGTTGGGAAATCCCACCGCCCGGAATGCGTCCAGCGCCGCTCGCCGGTGCGGATGCTCTGCAACCGATGCTAAATCGATCCGATCCAAAAAAGCGAGGTCGTTCATGCGGCTTCTAGTCCTGCGTAGCCATGGGCTTCGAGTTCCAGCGCGAGGTCCGGCCCGCCGGATCGCACGATGCGCCCGCCCGCCAACACATGCACCCGGTCCGGCACGATATGATCGAGCAAGCGCTGATAATGGGTAATCACCAAGGCCGAGAAATTCGGCCCGCGCGCGGCATTAACCCCATCGGCGACAATGCGCAGCGCATCAATATCAAGCCCGGAATCGGTCTCATCCAATAAGGCCAGACTCGGTTGCAACAAGGCCATTTGCAAAATCTCGTTGCGCTTCTTTTCGCCGCCGGAAAACCCGACATTGACGTTCCGCTTGAGCATGTCTTCAGGCATCGATAGCCGCTTGATCGCCGCCCGCGCCTCTTTCAGAAACGCAACCGTATCCATTTCCGGCTCACCGCGCGCCTTGCGCACGGCATTGACCGCCGTGCGAATAAAATTCGCATTGCCCACGCCCGGCAGTTCAATCGGATATTGAAACGCTAAAAACACTCCCGCCGCCGCACGCGCCTCAGGCTCCATCGCTAACAAATCTTGACCATTAAACAGCACACTGCCGCCGGTCACCTCATAGCCCTCACGCCCGGATAGCACATAGGACAAGGTGGATTTCCCTGCGCCATTTGGCCCCATAATGGCGTGAATTTCGCCATCCGGCACCACCAGGTCAATGCCATTGAGGATCGTTTTATCCTCGATTGAGGCCGTCAAACCCTTAATCTCTAACATCGTACGATCCTTACCCTACCGAACCTTCGAGCGACACAGCCAATAATTTCTGCGCTTCCACCGCAAACTCCATCGGCAATTCCTTCAGCACCTCGCGGCAAAACCCATTGACCAGCAACCCAACTGCATCCTCTTCGGACAGCCCGCGCGAGCGACAATAAAACAACTGGTCATCAGCAATCTTCGAGGTGGTCGCTTCATGTTCCACCTTCGCACTCTGATTACGACACTCAATATACGGCACCGTATGCGCCCCGCATTGATCGCCGATCAGCAGGGAGTCACACTGGGTGAAATTCCGCGCATTCCGCGCCTTGGGCATAATCCGCACCAACCCACGATAGGTATTGTTGGAATGCCCTGCCGAAATCCCTTTCGAGATAATCGTGCTCGTGGTGTTCGGTGCCAAATGGATCATTTTGGTGCCGGTGTCAGCCTGCTGCCGATGATTAGTCAGCGCCACCGAGTAAAACGAGCCACTGGACCCTTCGCCCTGCAAAATACAGGACGGGTATTTCCAGGTAATCGCCGAGCCAGTCTCCACCTGCGTCCAGGAAATTTTCGATTTTGCCCCCCGGCACGCGCCGCGCTTGGTCACAAAATTATAAATCCCGCCTTTGCCATCCGCATCACCCGGATACCAATTCTGCACGGTCGAATATTTGATGCTTGCCTCATCATGCGCCACCAATTCCACCACCGCCGCATGCAGCTGGTTCTCATCGCGCATCGGTGCGGTGCAGCCTTCCAAATAGGAAACACTGGCCCCCGCTTCAGCAATAATCAGCGTCCGCTCAAACTGCCCGGTATTGCGGGCATTGATCCGGAAATAGGTGGATAATTCCATCGGGCAGCGCACGCCTTTAGGAATATAGACAAAACTCCCATCGGAAAACACGGCCGAATTCAGCGCCGCATAGTAATTATCTCCAGCCGGCACGACACTGCCGAGATATTTGCGCACCAACTCAGGATGCTCACGCACCGCCTCGGAAATTGAGCAGAAAATCACGCCAACCTGGGCCAGACTATCGCGAAACGTCGTCGCGACCGAAACACTGTCAAACACCGCGTCAACCGCAACGCCCGCCAAGCTGGCCCGCTCATTCAGCGGGATTCCCAATTTCTCATACATTTCCAGCAATGCCGGATCGACCTCATCGAGCGATTTGGGTGCCGGCGCGCGCGGCGCCGCGTAATAATGCAAATCCTGATAATCGATCCGTGGATGCATAATGCGCGCCCAAGCCGGGTCCGCCATAGTGAGCCAAGCGCGATACGCTTTCAGCCGCCATTCCAGCAGCCATTCCGGCTCCTGTTTCTTGGCCGAAATCAGGCGAACAATATCCTCATTCAGCCCTTTCGGTGCAAAATCCATATCAATCGCGGTCTCGAACCCGTACTGATACCCACTCTCGGCCAGCCGGTCGATCGTCTCGCGTGTCTCAGTGATCGCAGCCATCAAAACCCCTATTTCAATACGGCTAACGCGCCGTGATCCAGTTCCGTCGCCGAAAGCCGCATGGATTTCGGCACCGTCGCCACCTGCATGTCTGCAAGCGTAATCGCCCCTAACGCCTCGCTGATCGCGTCATTCACCACACTCCAGCGCCCCGCCATCGGGCACAGTGATTGGCTCTCGCACGATCCGCCGGTTCCCTCGACGCACGCCGTCAGCGCGATCGGGCCATCGATCGCCGCGATCACCGCTGACACCGGGATCGCGCTTAACGGACGGATCAGCCGATACCCGCCCCGCGCCCCGCGCTGCGATGCGACCAGCCCCGCCTGCGCCAACCCCTTGAGCACCTTGCCGACCGTTGGCTCCGGCAGCCCAATGGCCGCCGCAATCCCCGGCGAGGTCTCAATATCCGCCGATTGTGCCAGACGAACCAGCACAACCACGGCATAATCGGTGAGGCGTGACAAACGGAGCATGGGCCATCTCAATTGGGGACAACAGCGGTCCTAATTGAAATGGGGCATGCTGGCCCAGACGTCAAGCCTTTTTATAACGCCAATCACTTGATCAAGTCGCCAGGATCGCCCCGATCATCGGCGCCAGCTCCGCCGGCTCGTCAACCTGAAACGCCGCGTCCGCCTGCCCATAGCCCCAATTGCAAAAAATCCCGGTCGTCGCACAGCCCGCCGCCGCCGCCAGATCGTTCGGATGATCGCCAATCATCACCGCACACGAAGCCGGCACGCCAATCGCGTCCAGCACCGCCTGCAAATGGCGCGGGTCGGGCTTGCGAAATGGCGTGGCATCGCCGCCAATTACCGCCTGAAATGGCGCCTCCAAATCCAGCGCCGCCAGCACCTTGCGCGCCGAAACTTCGGGCTTGTTGGTACACACCGCCAACACATAGCCTTCGCCCGCCAGCGTCGCCAAAGCCTGGGGTATCCCCGCGAAAACAACGGTCAAATCGGTCACGTGCGCTTCATAATCCTCGAGAAAAATCTGCACATCGGCATCGCTCGGCACCAGCCCGCGCACCGCATAGCCGCGCTTGAGCAACATCAGCGCCCCATCGCCAATCATCGGTTTCACCAACGCTGGCTCAACCGGGGCCTGGCCATGCCGCGCCAGCGAACGGTTCAGCGCCGCCGCCAAATCCGGCAAACTATCAATCAACGTGCCATCCAAATCAAAAATCGCCGCCCGCTTGCCGCACACCGCATCCGCCATGAAAAACTCCGATAAATATCTTGACCGCCCCATCCTTTGACACGGCACGCACCCCAAGGCTACCGCATTCTCATGACGCAGTTGCACAAAACCGCCATCATCCTCGCGGCCGGCCTCGGCACCCGGATGAAATCGCGCCACCCGAAAGTAACGCACCGCATCGCCGGCCTGCCGATGCTCTCGCACCTGATCAACAGCCTCGCTCCGCTTTATGATCGGATTGTGGTGGTCACCGGACCGGACATGCCCGAGATCGCTAGCCTCGCCGCACCGCACCCCACCCTGATCCAAACCGAACGGCTCGGCACCGCCCACGCCGCCCGCGCCGCCGAAGCGCAATTCGGTGAGGGCATCGTCTCGATCATTTACGGCGATAATCCGCTACTCACCGCCCCGATTTTCCAAGCGCTGATCGATGCGGTGAGCGGTCCCAACGCCGCTGGCCTCGCTTTGATCGGCACCCACCCGCCCGATCCCGGTGCCTTTGGCCGCATCATCACCGAGCACGGCAGCGCCCAGCGCATCATTGAAAGCGCTGACGCCACCGAGGCCGAAAAAGCGATCACCCTCTGCAATATCGGCGGCTTCACCGGCCACGCCGCCGCCCTGCGCACCTGGCTGCGCAGCATCGAGAATCACAACGCCAAGGCCGAATATTATCTCACCGACCTCGTGGCCCGCGCCCGCGCCGATGACCAAACCGTGCGCGTGATCGAAGCACCCTGGGCGCAATGCCTCGGCGTCAATTCCCGTGCCGAGCTCGCCGCCGCCGAAGCGGCCCTGCAAACCCGCCTGCGCGCCGCCGCCCTCGCCGCCGGCGTGACCATGACCGCCCCTGACACCGTGTTTCTCGCCGCCGACACCATCCTCGCCCCTGATGTTACCATCGAACCCAACGTGATGTTCGGCCCCGGCGTGCGCCTCGCACCCGATGTCACCATCCGCGCCTTTTCGCACCTCGAAGGCTGCACCATCGAACCAGGCGCGATCATCGGCCCGTTCGCCCGCATCCGCCCCGGCAGCCTGATCGGCGAAGGCGCTCATGTCGGCAATTTCTGCGAAGTCAAAGCCACCCATCTCGGCTCCAAAGCCAAGGTCAATCACCTCTCCTATCTCGGTGACGCCTCCATCGGCGCGCGCACCAATATCGGTGCCGGCACCATCACCTGCAATTACGATGGCAACGCCAAGCACCGCACCACCATCGGCGCGGACGCCTTCATCGGCTCAGATGTTGCCCTGGTCGCTCCGGTGACCGTTGGCGATGGCGCGATCATCGGCGCCGGCAGCATCATCACCGAAAACGTCGCCGCCGACGCCCTCGCCCTCGCCCGCGCGCGTCAGGTGCAAAAACCCGGCCGCGCCCGCACGCTCCGCCTGCGCCACCAGCAACCTAGGGATCAATAATCATGTGTGGAATCGTCGGTGTTATCGGCAGCCAACCCGCCGCCGAACTTCTGCTCGATGGGCTCAGCCGCCTCGCCTATCGCGGCTATGACAGCGCAGGCATCGCCACCCTGGTTGATGGCGCGATCACCCGCCGCCGCGCCGAAGGCAAACTCACCAACCTCACCGCCGCCCTACGCGCCAACCCACTCCCCGGCACCACCGGCATCGGCCATACACGCTGGGCCACCCATGGCGCGCCCACCGAGGCGAACGCCCATCCGCACGGCACCGCCCGCGTCGCTGTTGTGCATAACGGCATCATCGAGAACCATCTTTTGCTCCGCACCGAGCTGGAAGCCGCCGGCCAAATCTTCGCCTCGGACACCGATACCGAAACCGTCGCCCAGCTCCTCGATTATCACCTCGCCCGTGGCCTCGCCCCGCTGCAAGCCGCCGCCGCCACCTTCCACCGCCTCGAAGGCGCCTACGCCCTCGCGCTGATCTTTGCTGATCACCCCGAACTCATCATCGGGGCGCGACGCGGCGCTCCGCTCGCCGTCGGCTATGGTGATGCCGAAATGTATCTCGGCTCCGACGCCCTCGCCCTCGCCCCGCTCACCCGCAACATCGCCTACCTCCAGGACGGCGATTGGGTCGCGCTGAGCCGCACCGATGCGATATTTTATGACGCTGCCGATCAACAAGTCACCCGCAAAATCGAAATCACCCGCCTCACCGGCGCCGCCATCGGCAAAGGCAATTTCCGCCACTTCATGGAAAAGGAAATCTGCGAAAGCCCCGTGGTTATCGGCGACACGCTGCACCGCATGATCGATCCCGCCAGCCGCATGCCGGTGCTCCCCGCGCTCGATCTCGATCTGCGCGCCATCCGTCGCATGGTGATCTCCGCCTGCGGCTCTGCCTTCTATGCCGGCCTCGTTGGCCGCTACTGGCTCGAAGAATATGCCCGTCTGCCCACGGATGCCGATGTCGCCAGCGAATTTCGCTACCGTAACCCCCCGCTCGAGCCGGCAACCCTCGGCCTCGTCGTCAGCCAATCCGGCGAAACCGCCGATACCCTCGCCGCCCTGCGCTATATGCGCCAGCAAAACTGCCAAACCCTCGCGGTGGTCAACGCCATTGAAAGCACCATCGCCCGCGAAAGCACATTCGCGCTGGAAACCATCGCCGGGCCGGAAATCAGCGTTGCCAGCACCAAAGCTGTCATCGCCCAAATGACTGTGCTCGCTGCCTTCACCCTCGCCCTCGCCCGCGCCCGCGCCACCCTTGATGACGCGACCATCGCCGATCTCGTCGAAGCGCTGATGGAAGTCCCGGCCAAAGCCGCCCAACTGATCGCCGATGATACCGACATCCGCGCCCTTGCCGCCGCCATCGCCGATAGCCGCGACATCCTGTTCTTTGGTCGCGGCTCCATGATGCCCATCGCCCTCGAAGGCGCGCTCAAACTCAAAGAACTCAGCTATATCCACGCCGAAGGCTACCCCGCCGGCGAAATGAAACACGGCCCCATCGCCCTGATCGACCCCAACGTGCCCATCATCGCCGTCATCCCCTCAGGGCCGCTGTTCGAAAAAACCGCGTCCAATTTGCAAGAAGCCGCCGCCCGTGGCGGACGCATCATCGTCCTGAGCGACGTCACCGGCGCCGCCCAGCTCGCCAGCATCGCCAGCCACAGCATCTTGCTCCCCTCATGCGACCCCTTCGTCGCCCCCATCCTCTACGCCCTGCAAGTGCAAATGCTCGCCTACCACGTCGCCATCCTCAAAGGCACCGACGTCGACCAACCCCGCAACCTCGCCAAATCCGTCACCGTCGAATGATTTCGCTCCGAAGTCTCGTGCCAGTCCTTTAGCCGTCGATCTCATATGGGTCTAGAGGATGGCCAAGGTTCCGCCGATACGATATATGAGGAAAACTCAAAGCGACTCTTGACCTGCAACAACCATTAATCCACAATAAGACTTATAATGGCTTCATCTAGATCGTTGTACGAAGTAATATTTGTTGCACATTTTTCAGCGGCACAGCCGTTGACCGTGTTGGATATGGCCGATTGGTACAATGGCGTCGCCAATCGTTACCCTGTATTCCTACAACAGCCACCGTGGCCCACATTTAACTGGTACGATTTCGAGGCTTCGGTTCCTGAAACCCCGCTTGTCTCGCCGAATTCGAGAAGCTACGACTATGTCCCGAGAATTGTCGCATTAAGCGAAGATCAGCGGTGGTCAGTAAACTGCCAGAGTGACAGGGTAGCGGTTAGTTGGCGTCGCCTAGAGCCAACGGGTCAACTTACCCCATACCCGGGATTCGAAAACGTCCTTGACGAGGTGTTAAGTGTCTTTGAAGAATTTCAAAAATGGTGGCATGCGCGGTTTGGCGTTGATGTCACATTTCGAATCTGTGAATTGAACTATTTCAACGCCTTCCCATTCAAGAGCGGAGAGCGCTTATTAAGAGTTTCGGAAGTGTTCAAAGCCTGGGTATTTCGTCCTGGAAAAATGATTGCCAATCTTAACGTAAGTTGGATTGTGCCACCGGAATCATCCAAACATGCACAAGTCCAATGTGTTGCCGCGATGGGCGCGACAGCCGATTGTCCATCCGCAGCAATATTCAACTTTGCATCGTCGATTAGATTAGGGCACAGAGGCTCCACCGGTCAACTGCGACCAGCATATGAGGCCTTGCACGACGCCGTAACGGATGCCCATATTGCGACCGTAAATACTGAAACCATCGGGGCGCAAGAATGAGTTGGACCATTAGCGGCACGGACTCGGTCTGTTTCAAGTTTCTTGATCCAGTAATCCAGATGTTCACCGGGCGCGTTCAGGCCAATCCCATGCGTGAACACTTGCAATCTCGCTCCACTCTGGTTCCTACGACGGGACCAATGGTTAGCGTTGAGATGGTTCCGTCAACACCTTGGATGAGAAAGTTGTTGAAAAATGTGAATCGACTTCGCGGGCTTTCTCATGGGTGGGACGGCCCGGAGTCTTTGCCAATCGACAATTCTTTGCTTAATCTTGCAGCTACTCTGATTCGAACGGCTCTTTCGTCTCTCGGATCGAGTGCTCAGGCTCCCTTTGTAGTGCCGCTTGCCACCGGTGACATCCAGGTGGAGTGGCATGTCCTCCGGGGCGAGTTGGAGTTTGAGTTGCGTTCTGATGGAGATGCTTCAATTTGGGTGAGGGATCACGGCACCGACAATGAATTTGAAGAGGAAGGCTTTAAGGCTATCAATCTTTTTATGCTTTGGGCGCCCCGGTTGGCTGCGGAGCATTTTGATGGCACTGATGTGTCGGCTACGTCAAACGCGTCAATCTTCGCAGTTGCTGCCTGAATATTCTGTTATCCGTACAATCCAAGCGCCACATCATTTAATGCTAGTGACCGATGCGTCGGGAGAGTGGGTATTATCGTCCGCCGCCTACTCGCCCTCCCGAGATGGATTCGTGTCCGTTGACCTGGAACAACTGCTAATTGAAGATGGACTTAACGCCAAATTTATGTATCCGGCTGTTAATCGAAGCGTAGCTGCCGCAACTCACACAGTGTCAGCGCTGCAGGAACTCAACTTGGCCGCAGTCCATGATCCCATAGCAAAAAATTGGTACCATGGCGGCATTTCCGGAATAGACCGTTCGAACAGAGGAAGAGAAATTCGTAGGCAGTTAGCCAAGACAGCGTCCTTTCTCATTCCTATCGATCAAATCGAGGCCCAAAAATTTCACGATGACGCGGATGCGAACGGAAGGTCCGACATTCAATCGTCATAATTATACGTTCCGTAATACCCATTTGATGTGTTGATTATTGTGGATCTCGAATCGCTACGGAAACAGTTGTGTTTGGAATAGAAAAGTCCGCATATTCTATTAACTAACCCATTCAAATTAAAACCATCACTCATAAAAGTATACTCCGCTGACAACTCAACATTCACCAATCCTCTGTTCGCCTAGTCAATCAATGGATCATTTTCCACATTATGAGACCCGCTGTGTCTAACCAGCTCGCCGCCATACTTTATCGCCGCACCCACTTAAACAAGAAGCCCGAATTTAATCCCGGCTTTTCAAGAGTTTTAACAGATTTCACTCGGCGTTTTGGTTCCATCGATTCATTGGTCCAAATGACATTCCAACAAAACGCGCGATCCAACAACGCGCCCCCTCCAGTCCAGCCAAAACCAACCACGCGAGAGAATTTATTTCGATAAAATATCAATCTTCTCAGAAACCTGACCCTCGAACACGAACATCAACCGCCCGGATTTCCGCGCGCGCAAGCCCAGCGTAAACACCACCCCCAGCCCCAGCAGGAGCAAAATCGTGCGGTCCACGCCCGCCTGGATATAAACCGGCCCCTCGATCACAAACAGCCCGTCAACCAGCGCGAGGCCAACCACCACCAGCACCGCCGCCAGCAACAGCCCGAGATGATGATGCCCCCGCACCCGGTGCCGCACCTCGCCGTGCCGGCGCAGCAAAAACACCAGCATCGTCACCCCATCCAGCCAAAATTCCGCCACCAGAAAAAATCCCGCCGCACTCAGCACCAAGGCAAACAATCCCTGCACCGCCGGAAACACCATTTGCACCATCACCACCGCCACCGCCGCGCCAATCGGCCCGATAATCGCCCAAACCGGCACATGCTGCCGGTTCAGCACCCCAAATAGCCGGGGCATCACCCCATCACGCGCCATCGCATACAGCGCGCGCGACAAAATATAGGTCGTCAGCCACAAGCCCCCCGCCGTCGAGGCAATGATGGCCACGCGCATCCACGGCAAAAATCCCGGCGCCACCGTTCGCGCCCACAGGCTCAGCGTGTCCGGGCTATGCGCCAGTGCCGCCAGCGGCACCTGATGCAGCAGCAGCGGCCAAATCAGCAAATAATACACCACCACACTCACCACCCCGATCACCCCGCCCCAACCCGGCGTCAATCGGGGCCGGCGCGCCTCCTCGCTCGCATACGAATCAATCTCCCACCCATCCACAATCGTCGCCGCCAGCACCATGCACACAATCACGCCGGACCAGCGCACATGATGCAGCGAAAACCCCGCCGCCCCCGGCGCGGCATGCCCCCACGCGCCATAACCGAGCACCGCCACAAACCCGACCGAAACCACCTCGATCACCAGAAAAATCTGCGTCACCCGCGCCGTCATCCGCGCGCCAAACAGCAGCACCAAGGCCGCAAAGAGCGCCCAGCCCATCGCCACCAGCACCAGCGCGCCCGCACCCGGCGCCGGATCGCCCAGCGTCTCCAAGGTAAACCGCGCCGCCGGGATCAAAATCGGCGGGATCGACCAGAAATAGGCCATCACCACCACCCAAGCCTGAAAATTGGAGAAATCAATGCCAATCACCCGCCGTGACCAATGATAGGATGCGCCGGCATTGGGAAAATGCTGATTGAGCGATAAAAAAATCCACGAACATAAAATGAACGGCACCGCGATCAGCAAAATCGCCAGCGGCACCGCCGCCCCCGCCGCCTGCGCCATCGCCCCGCCAGCCGCCGCCACGCTGAAAATCGGCCCCACACTCGAAATCGACAGGCTCGATAAATCAAACAAATGATAAATCTGCCGCAACGCCCGCCGCTCTGGCTGCACGCTGATTCGCATCAAACCCAGCCCCGCGCAAAAAAATCGCCCGAACCAGAGCCCGGTTCGAGCGATTTTTGCTCACCCTTATGTTTGGTGCGCCGATGCCAGCGATCCTTTTGCGCCTCACGCTCAAACCGCGATTTCGCGCGTTTTAACCGGTAAAGCGGGTTCGTCAGCAATTCGCGCGCCATGGGATTGCGCTTGCGTGCCATGATTATGCTCCTCATCAATGTTGCGGCGTCATCATCTCCGTGGTCCACCAACACCCATCCATAACGCCAATCACCCGCATAGCGCCAGCATTCCAGGGACGATAGCGCGCCCTGACCGCCAAGCCATTGATCTATCGCAAATGCGCGCCCAAATGCGCGCCCAAATGCGCGCTACAGGGCCGGGCGTAGCAAAAACTCCCGCCCCGCCTTCACCCGCGCCACCCCGTCATAGGCCACAATATCCGCCGTCGCGTAGGTCTCGCTCCAGCGCTCGGGGATAAAACTGCCGGTGCCCACCACATCGATCGGCGCGTGAACATCCGCCATCACCCCGCATTTCTCCACGCCAAAACCGGATGACACCACAATTTTCACCGCCGGATACCCCGCCTGATCCAATATTTCGCGCAGCCGCCAAACCGCCGCCGCCGAAACCCCAGTGCCAATCAAATGCCGCAATTCCGGCTCGCTGCGATACCGCCTAATCGCGCCCGGCGCGTGGCGCTCTAACACCGCATAGCTCGCTTGCGGATCAAGCCCCTCTAAAAACCGCCCGCCATGGGTATCCAGCCGGATCGACAGATCACCCGCCTGCGCCATCGGCGCAAAATGCTGGCAAATCTCCAGCGTATCGCTCACTTCCCGGCCAAAATAATCCACCAACACCGTCATTGGCTGGCCCGGAAACGTCGCCACGAATAATTCCGCCGCCCGCAGCGTCGAACCCGCATACCCAATCAACGCATGCGGCATCGTGCCAAAACCCTGCGCCGCGCCAAAATAATGCGCGGTCGCATCATTCGCCCCGCCAATGAACCCGCGCGCCCCCTCCGCCTGCGCCGCCCGCGAGCCAACGGATGCTGCATATTCCATCATCTCGTGCATTTCGGCCCCGGCGCAATGGCGCGCCTCCATCGCCAAAAACGCGGCCTGCGGCAGTGCCAGGCACATCTGATAGGCGTTATGCGCTGCCACACAGGCCGCCCCTAATTTCTGGAGCAATATCGTCTCCAGATCGACTAACACCGAAAACGCGCCGGTGAGAAAAACCAGCGGCTCACCCGCCCCCACCCAAGCGCCCTCTTCATGGGGCAGCTCAATCTCAATCACAGCCCCGCGCGCCGCCGCCACCGTGCGGAGCCAATCCACCATCAGCCCCGCCGCCGCCAGCACCGGCCTGCGTAAAAACACCGCATAGGTCACGCGGCAATCACCGAATTTCTCAATGATCGCCCGTGTCCGGTTGAAATAAGCATCAGTCTGCGCCGCAATCGCGCGATCATCCGGCGCCGTCACGGGCTTGCGCGCCTATTCGGCAGCAACATCGGTGCGCGCCGGTGCGCGCCGCGATTTCAGCTCCGCCGCGATCAAAAAGGCCAGCTCTAACGCCTGCTCGGCATTCAACCGCGGATCGCAGAACGTCTCATAACGCGCCGACAAATCCGCCTCGGTCAATTGCCGCGCCCCGCCAATGCATTCAGTGACATCCTGCCCGGTCATCTCGACATGCACCCCGCCCGGCACCGTGCCCTCGGCCTGATGCACATCGAAAAACCCGCGCACCTCTGCCAAAATCGCGTCAAACCGCCTTGTCTTCACCCGCCCCAGCGCCGGGATCGTGTTGCCATGCATCGGGTCGCATAACCACGCCACGTTGCGCCCTTCCCGCCGCGTTGCCCGCACCAGGCGCGGCAATTTCGCCGCAATCTGCTCCGCCCCCATGCGCGAAATCAGCGTCAGCCGCCCCGGCTCATTCGCTGGATCAAGCCGATCGATCAGGGCAAGCAGCTCATCCTCGCCCAGGCTCGGCCCTACCTTCATCCCAATCGGATTTTGCACCCCGCGCATGAACTCCACATGCGCCCCATCCAACTGGCGCGTGCGATCGCCAATCCAAATGAAATGCGCCGAGCAGGCATAATAATCCCCCGTGGTCGAATCAATTCGGGTCAAAGCCTGCTCATACGGCAATAACAGCGCCTCATGGCTGGTATAAAACTCGGTCTCATGGATTTGCGGGGTCGATTGGCTGGTCATGCCGCACGCCGCCATGAATCGCAGCGTCTCATCAATCCGCGACGACAAATCCCGATAACGCTCAGCTAACGGCGAGCGCCGGACAAAATCCAAATTCCAGCGATGCACCTGATGCAAATCGGCATAGCCGCCCGAGGCAAATGCCCGCAGCAAATTCAGCGTGCCTGCCGATTGGAAATAGCCAAACTCCATGCGCGCCGGATCAGGAATGCGCGCCTCCGCCGAAAATTCCGGCCCGTTAACAATATCCCCCCGATACGAGGGCAGCGACACCCCATCAATGGTCTCGACATCCGAGGAGCGCGGCTTGGCAAACTGCCCGGCCATGCGCCCCAATTTCACCACCGGCAACGCGCCACCAAAGGTGAGCACCACCGCCATTTGCAACAAAACCCGGAACGTATCGCGGATCACATTGGCGGTGAAATCGCCAAAACTCTCCGCGCAATCGCCACCCTGCAACACAAAAGCCTGGCCCTGCGCGGCCATCGCGAGCGATTTTTTCAGCCGCCGCGCCTCGCCGGCAAACACCAACGGCGGAAACCGATGCAGCCGCGCTTCCATCGCCTGTAACCGCTCCGCATCCGGATAAACCGGCGCCTGCGCAATCGGGCGGGTCCGCCAGGAATCTGGGCTCCACGCCGCCATCGATGCACCCGCCTTGGTTTCCGCACTCATCATACCACTCCCGTCACGCGATCCGACCATTCGGATATTGCGCCAACACTCACTTCAGCGAACCTTTATATCGCAACGACCGTTTCTTGGCGACCCTCGCCATGCAACCCAGCCGCGCCTCAGCCGCCCACCACGCGGGTTTGCGTCCGCATCGTGACAAATTCCTCCGCCACCGTCGGATGAATTCCAATCGTGCGGTCGAAATCCCCCTTGGTCGCCCCCGCCATCATCGCAACCGCCAGACCTTGAATAATCTCCGGCGCATCCTCGCCCAGCATATGTGCGCCGAGCACCCGGTCGGTCACTGGATCAACCAGCAATTTCATCAGGCTGCGCCGCGCCCGCCCGCTCAAATTATGCCGCATCGGCGTAAACTGCGCGACGAAAACCCGCGTTCCCGCCGGCGCCTGATCCTCGCTGATCCCCACGCTGGCCAGCGGCGGGATTGAAAACACCGCACTCGGCACCCCGACCAGCGACACGGTTCGCTCGCGCCCGCCAAACAGCGTATCGGCCAGCGCATGGCCCTCGGCGGTGGCCACCGGCGTTAAATTCAACCGATCCGTCACATCGCCCAGCGCGTAAATATGCGGAATATTGGTGGCATAATGCGCATTGATCGGAATCGCCCCAGAAGGCCCAACCACCACCCCCGCCGCCGCCAAATTCAACCCCGCCACATGCGGCGAACGCCCGGTTGCCATGAACACGCAATCGGCTTCCAGGCTGGTGCCATCCGACAAAAATAGTTTTTTCACCGCCCCATGCGCCTCCAAGCGCATCGGCGTCACGCTGGGCCGGAGCAAAACGCCATTGGCCGCGAGCGCATCGGCAACGCCCATCCGCAAATCCGGATCAAACCCGCGCAACGGCAAATCCTGCCGAAACACCTGCTCAACCTGCGCTCCCAACCCGGCAAAAATCCCGGCAAACTCAACCGCGATATAGCCGCTGCCAATAATCACCACGCGCTCCGGGCGTGCCGGCAAGTGAAACGCATCATCCGAGACAATCGCCAGCTCGGCCCCCGGAAAATCCAGCCGCGTCGGCAACCCGCCGGTCGCAATCGCAATCCGCGCCGCGCGCACCCGCCGCTCGCCAATTTCCAGCGTATGCGCATCGATAAACCGGGCATAGCCCTCGAACATCTGCGCGCCCGCCCGCTCCAGTAGCCCGGTATAGGCCCGGTTCAGCCGCGCAATCTCAACATCCTTGGCGGCGATAAACCGCGCCCAATCATGCGCCCCGCGCTCGATCGACCAGCCAAACCCCACCGCATCATCGGCCCCCAGCCCATATTCGGCGGCCATCACCATGAATTTCTTCGGCACACAGCCGACATTCACGCAGGTTCCGCCCCAGAATCGCGCTTCCGCGACCCCCACCCGCGCGCCGTGCCCCGCCGCGATCCGTGCCAGCCGCACCCCCGCCGAGCCACCACCAATCACAAATAAATCAAATTCATCCGCCATGTTCGCGCTCCAAAACTGCGCGGACTATGGCCCAACCAAGCCCCTATTCCAAGGCCTCTCAGTAGGTCTCGACATGAAACCGCCCCGTCATGCGCATCGCGGCGCGCAACTCTGCCCAATTCAGCCCGGCCCCCGCGGCGATCTCGGCGAGTGCCGCATCAACCCCCTGCTCTAACCCGCGCACCCCGCAAATATAGATATGCAGCCCGTCACGCTTGAGCAGCTCAGCCAACGTCGCGGCCTGCGTGCGCATCCGATCCTGCACATAATCCCGCGCCTGCCCCGGCACCCGCGAAAACACCAATTGCTTGTCAATCAAACGATCCGGTAAACGCTGCAACGGCCCAAAATACGGCAACTCCTCCGGCGTGCGCGCCCCGAAATACAAATATAACCGTCCCCGTCCACTCTGCCCCAGGCGCCGCCGACGCTCGGTGAATCCGCGAAACGGCGCCGAGCCGGTGCCGGTGCACACCATCAAAATATCCGCATCCAAATCATCGGGCATCAAAAACGTAGCCCCGAACGGCCCAATCACCTCAACCCGAGCGCCTAACGGCAAATCGGCCAAATAGTTCGAGGCCACACCCGCAAACACCTGACCATCCGCACCCTGCTCACGCACCCGCTTTACCGTAATCGCCAAATTATTGGTGTTGGGCCGCTCGCCATCACGCGCACTCGCCACCGAATAAAGCCGCATCGCATGCGCTTGCCCGCGCGCATCCACACCTGGCGGTACAATGCCAATACTCTGCCCCTCTAACACCGGAAACGCCACGGCACCAAAATCCAAAATAATATGCCGCACATCGGATGATGTTTCCGCACCGGTGATCCGCAAATTACCAGTCACCGTCGCCATCGCTGGCCGCGCCCGATTAAACAGATTAATTCGTGGCTTCGCCGCACTGATCGGTGCGCGCGCATGCCCACCCGCCCCCTCATGCGCCGCTTCCAGCAACCGCATCGCCTCATCATCCAGCGCATCCGCCTGCTCCGCCTCACCCTTCTCCGGTGGCGGCGGCAATTCCAGCCAGGAAAACTGCTCCTCCAGCGAAAATGGCTGTGGCACCATGAACCAATGATCGATCGAGCCGGTTGGGCATGGTGGGATGCAGTCCATACAATAATTGCATTTCGCGGCATCCACCACATAATTATTATCATCATGGGTGACCGCCCCCACCGGGCACGTCGCCTCGCAGGTATTGCAGCGAATGCAAACTTCCGGATCGATCAGATGCTGCTTAAACGCTGCCTCTAACATCAGCGATCCTTATTCCACAATCTGCACATATTCAAAATCACCGCTTTTATTATCAATCCCGACCCGTGGCGGCGCAATCCATGACGCGTATTGGCCCGCCTCGCGCACCGGTACCATCAGACGCTCAATATACGTCGCATCTTCGGCATCGGGCAGCCAATCATGCGCCTGCGCCGCCCATAATGCCGCATCAATCACCTGACCTTCCGGCGTCGCTTTGATCGATGAAAATTCGCCAATCGCCCGATTGAAGGCGACATGTGGCAATTTCAATCGGAACGAAAATCCGGCTTTCTCAATCACCCGGTTCCATCGCACCACGCCCGACTCGCAATCCTTCACGTAATCATCACGCAACCGCATATTCAGCGCCGATAACGCCGGAACATCCTCCTGCACCATCGCGCCATCAACACAGCGCAAAACCGGGTAGGTCGCGCCGATCAATTGGTGATCATCCTCGATTTTATCCTCGCGATAGCGCCCTTTGATCCCAGCATTAAATGCATTCGCCGCATTGGTGCTGATCTCATGACCAAACAAATCCAAGGTGAGTGAGAAATGCAAATTCATTTTCTTCTGGATCGTCGGCAAATCGATCACCCCAAGCCGGCGCACCGCCGCCCGATCCTCAGGATCAGTCACACCGGCCTCGCGCATCGCCTGCACCGTGCGCTCAACCACACGCTGCACCCCGCTATCGCCAACGAACATATGATGCGCCTCTTCCGTCAGCATAAACCGGCAGGTTCGGCTCAACGGATCAAATCCCGATTGCGCGAGTGCCTCTAACTGCATCTTGCCATCACGATCGGTGAAATAGGTGAACATAAAAAAGCTCAGCCAATCGGGGGTGGCTTCATTGAACGCCCCTAACATGCGCGGCGTATCAGCATGGCCCGAGCGCCGCTGCAATAATTCCTCGGCCTCCTCGCGGCCATCGGTGCCGAAATATTTATGCAGCAAATACACCATCGCCCATAAATGCCGCCCCTCTTCCACATTCACCTGGAACAGATTGCGCAAATCATAAAGTGATGGCGCGGTCGCTCCCAAATGCCGCTGCTGCTCAACCGAGGCCGGTTCGGTATCACCCTGTACAACAATCAAGCGCCGCAATAACGCCCGATATTCACCCGGCACTTCCTGCCATGCCGGCTCGCCCTGATGCTTACCAAATGGGATCGTCCGCCCTTCAACCGCAGGTGCCAGCAAAATACCCCATTTATACTCTGGCATTTTAACATAATCGAATTTCGCCCACCCTTTCGGATCAACCCCAATGGCGGTGCGCAAATACACCAGCGATTCCTGGAATCCCTCCGGCCCCATATCCTTCCACCAATCAATGTAGCCCGGATGCCAAGTTTCCAACGCTTTACGCACGCGCTGATCTTGCGCCAAACCAACATTGTTGGGAATCAAGCCATCATAATCAATATTCATTCCATCGGGCATCGAACGCTCCTGTCGCTTTGCTGTATTTATACACGCTGCCGGTCGAAATCGGCCTGCTGGCCGCTACCATATCGCTTCAACGCCCCGTCGGGCCCCACCGCGTTCGGACGCTGAAAAATCCAATTCTGCCAGGCCGTCAACCGGCCAAAAATCCGCGTCTCCATCGTCTCCGGCCCTGGAAACCGCAAATTCGCCTCCATGCCGGTCAGGCTATCGGGCGAAAAACTGGCCCGCTCCTCCAGCATGATCCGAATTTCATCATCCCAGTCGGTCTGATCATAAGTGAACGTCACCAACCCCAACGAAGCCGCCGCCTCTGCATCCAGCGCCACACCG
This sequence comes from Acidiphilium sp. MT5, assembly GCF_054767495.1. Classification (NCBI taxonomy): domain Bacteria; kingdom Pseudomonadati; phylum Pseudomonadota; class Alphaproteobacteria; order Acetobacterales; family Acidocellaceae; genus Acidiphilium; species Acidiphilium sp. MT5. The sequence continues at coordinate 50,748 of NZ_BAABMR010000003.1, read as the reverse complement.
CGCGAATTTTGTACTCGCTCTAAAGTGGCTTTCTCGCCCAAAAACCGCGTCTCCAGCCGGGTCAGACCGTTCCCCATTTTATAGGGCCCAAAATTTGCCGACCCAACTGTTAGCGAGGCGCCATCGCCCATAAACATCGCCGAACGATCAGCGGCAAACACCAACTCCGCCAGCGTTCCGGCAAAGCAACTCCCCGGCTCGATCAACGCAACGATGCTGCGGGAGGTCACATCAAGCCGCTTGAACACCCGCTTCAGGAAATGCCGAATTTCGCGCATCAACCAATGATCCTGATGCGCCTCCAAAAACGCATCATAGGCGAGCATCAGCTGCGCATCCCCGTGCGTGCGCAACACCCACAAACCCAATTCCGGCTCGTTGGTGCGCAAATGCAAAATCGCATCATCAAGCGCCCGCGCCATTGCTAACGGCCAAAAATCTGCGCCCAACGCCACCGCCGCCGCAACATCGCCCGGCACCTCAGCGTTCGGGCCCGTTATCAAAATTTCTGCCCGCCGCAATCGCGCATCGCATTGAACCTGCACATGCGGATAAGAAATTCTGCTTCCCTCAATCATTCGCTCTAACAACGGGAGCGAAATGCCTTTTGCATCAGTCGGTCGGTCCGTGCGCGCCGCCGCCGCGCTCGCGCGCTGCGCCACCGTCGCCTCCCAGGCCGATGGCGCAATCACCTCATCAACCAACCGCCACGCAACCGCCTTTTTCCCTCGCACGCCCTCTTCCGCCGTGCAAAACACATCCGCCAAATCCCGCCGCACCCGCCTCTTATCGGTCACCCGCGTCAGCCCGCCCGTGCCCGGCAACACCGCCAATAATGGCAATTCCGGCAACGACACCGATGATTTACGATCATCAATCAGCATAATATGCTCAGCAGTCAGCGCTAATTCATAACCACCGCCCGCTGCCGATCCTTTTACCGCGCATAAATAGGTCTGGCCGGAATGAGCACTCGCATCTTCAATAGAAAGCCTCGTTTCATTGGTGAATTTGCAAAAATTCACCTTGTGGGCATGGCTTGACTGGCCGAGCATGCGAATATTCGCGCCCGCACAAAACACTCCCTCACGGCCTGAGCGCAATACCACCGCCCCGACCTCCGGGTGCTCAAACCGCAAGCGCTGCACCGCGTCATGCAACTCAATATCCACGCCCAAATCATAGGAATTTAGCTTCAACTCGTAGCCCGGCACCAACCCGCCCGCCGGGTCTACCGCCATAATCAAATGCGCGACCGGACCATCAAACTCAATCCGCCAATGCCGATAGCGCGCCGGCTCAGTGCGAAAATCAATGATCGGTTTGGCCACAATCTCAATCATCTCATACTCCATAAAATGCATCATAATGCATTGCCGTTACCTGTCAAGAGAAATATGCACTATCATACATTTTCCAGTCGGGTAATTCGCCTAACGAACGGTGCGATCAGTGCCAGCATCTCTGATTGATGCGATAAATGCGGCGAATGACCCGCTCCAGCGATCAAATGCACCGCAACCGGGCAATAAGCCTCCTGGGTCAACGGCGCTAACTGCGCGGACGTGCCATATTGATCCGCATCCCCTTGGATCGCCAAAATCGGCACCCGCACAGTGGCCACCGCGTCATCAATACGCCAATCGCGAAACCCCGGATCAAGCCATGCGCCATTCCACCCCCAAAATGCGTGATCCGGATCGGCATGATGGCGCGCCAACCGGCTGCGCAAATCACCGCTGCGAAACGCGTCACGCGCCGCCTCGATGCTTCGGATCGAAACATCCTCGACAAATAAATGCGGCGCAATCAGCACCACCCCGCGCAAACCAAAATTCTGCATCCCGCCGGCATGGATCAGCGCAATCGAGGCCCCATCCGAATGCCCCACCAAAATCGCGCGCTGAATACCAGCCGCCTGCAAAACCTGCGGTAAAATCTCCAACGCTTCAATCGTCATATAATCAAGGGACCATGGCAAACTGCCACAATCGGACTGCCCATACCCAAACCGGTCATAGGCAAAAACCGCACACCCGGTCGCTGCTGCTAACGCTTGCGGAAAACCCCGCCACATCGAAATCGATCCCAGCCCTTCATGCAGCAAAATAATCGTCGGCCCCGCGTCAATCTCGCCCCATAGCCGTGCAGCAATCCGCCGCCCGGCGACATCAAGTGACAAGGCCCGCCCGCTATCCTCCGTCATCCAACCCACCCTTGCCGCAATTTATAGCGCTGGATTTTGCCAGTCGCGGTCTTGGGCAAGGCCTCAACAATCTCGATCCAGCGTGGATATTTCCAATGGCCGATGGTCTGTTTCACATGCTCTTGCAGCAGCGCAACAAGCCCCGCGCGCTCCACCCAATCCGCTAACACCACAAACGCGCGCGGCTTAACCAAGCCGTCCTCATCTTCCGCGCCAATCACCGCTGCCTCTAACACCGCTGGATGCGCCCCCAGCGCCGCCTCCACCTCAAACGGGCTAACCCAAATGCCGCTCACTTTGAATAAATCATCACTCCGCCCGCAATATGTGTAAATACCCTCGGCATCACGGGTATATTTATCCCCCGTGACCATCCATGCGCCGATAAAGGTCGCGCGTGATTTTGCGGTCTGATTCCAATAACCCTCCGCCATGCTCGGCCCGCGCACCCATAATTCGCCCAAGCCTGGCCCATCGATTTCAGCCCCGTCCTCATCCACCAGCCGCAGCGCAAAGCCCGGCACCGCAATGCCCGAATGCCCATATCGCACCGCATCAGGCCGGTTCGAGAGAAAAATATGCAGCATCTCGGTCGAGCCGACGCCATCGATAATATCCACCCCGGTCGCGGCCTGCCACGCCGCACCTATATGCGCAGGCAACGCCTCCCCCGCCGATGTGCAGATCCGTAACCGATCCGATCCCGCCCCCGGCTCCAACCCGGCATGCACCAGCGCCGCATATAAAGTCGGCACCCCGCAAAACACGCTGGGCCGCTCACGGCGCATCACCACGCCGACATGCGCGGCACTCGCCCGTTCGGCGGATAATACCGCACACGCCCCCACCGCCATGGGAAATGTCATCGCGTTGCCCAGCCCATAGGCAAAAAACAACTTCGCCGCTGAAAACACCACATCATCCGCCTGCATCGCCAAAACCTGCGCGCCAAATGTGTCCGCCGTCGCCCGCAAGCTGCCATGCCGGTGGCGCACCCCTTTCGGCGCGCTGGTGGACCCTGATGAATAGAGAAAAAAGCCAATTTCATCGGCACTCACCGCCACCGGCTCAGCAACAGGCTCAGCCCCCGCGATAAACGCCTCAAAGCCAATCCCCGCCTCCGCTCCCGCCGGCCCCACCCTAATCACCCGCACAGCCCCGACCAAACTGTGCAGCATGGCGCCAAAATGCTCTAACAAAGGCGCTGAGATCACCACCGCCTCCGCGCGGCAATCCTCCAAAATATACCGCACCTGCTCAGCGGGCAGCATCGTATTCACGGGCACCGGCACCACCCCTGCGCGCAACGCACCCCAAAACGCCACCGGAAACTCTATCGCATCGAGCAATATCAGCGCCAAGCGCGCCTCACGCCGAACCCCAGCCCGCCGCAACGCCCCGGCAAACAACGCCGTTTGCACCGATAATTCCTGATACGTCACAAGCCGCCGATCATCGATGAACGCAAGCCGCCCCCCACGCCCATCGCGCACATGCCGATCGATAAAATACGCCGCCGCATTGTCATTCGACATCGGCTCGCTCCTCCAATTTTTGTTAAACGGCACTATAATGCATTATTTTGCGCATTCAAGTCACAATAGCACAGTTTGACGATTTATTTTGATACCATAACATTCTGAGCACAAAAAAATGGCGCGGAGCAAAACCCCGCGCCATTGAGACGTCTGCCGGAAAGAGGCCGCCTAACGCGCGGCGCGCTTCGCCTCGCGCCGGCGCTCATGCAACACGAACTCGGTATAGCCATTCGGTTGTTCGCGTCCCTTGAACACCAAATCACACGCCGCTTGGAAGGCAACCCCGTCATAATGCGGCGCCATGGGCCGGTATAACGGATCATCCGCATTCTGCCGATCCACCACCACCGCCATGCGCTTGAGCGTCGCCATCACCTGCTCATGATCCACAATGCCGTGATGGAGCCAGTTGGCAATGTGCTGCGCTGAAATCCGCAATGTCGCCCGGTCTTCCATCAGTGCCACATTGTGAATGTCAGGCACTTTCGAACAGCCAACCCCCTGGTCGATCCAACGCACCACATAGCCCAGAATCCCTTGCGCGTTGTTATCAAGCTCCTGCGCAATCTCTTCAGGCCGCCAGTTCGGACGATCCGCGAGCGGAATGGTTAGCAAATCATCAAGCGACCCAACCGCCCGGCTGCGCAACGCATTCTGGCTCGCCTGCACATCCACCATATGATAATGCAGCGCATGCAAAGTCGCTGCCGTAGGCGAGGGCACCCAGGCCGTGTTCGCCCCCGCCTTGGCGTGCCCCACCTTCTGCTCTAACATCGCCGCCATCGCATCCGGTGCCGCCCACATGCCTTTGCCAATCTGCGCATGGCCCGGCAAACCGCAGCGAATGCCGATATCGACATTGCGATCCTCATAGCTCTTGATCCAAGGCGTCGCCTTGATCTCGGCCTTGCGGATCATCGGCCCGGCCTCCATCGAGGTATGAATTTCATCGCCGGTGCGGTCCAAAAATCCGGTATTGATGAAAAACACCCGCTCGCGCGCCGCCTCAATGCACGACGCCAAATTCGCCGAGGTCCGCCGCTCCTCGTCCATGATGCCCATTTTGATCGTGTTGCGCGGCAATCCCAACAAATCTTCGGTCGCGCCAAATAATGTATTGGCATAAGCAACCTCATCCGGCCCATGCAATTTCGGCTTGACGATATAAATCGACCCCGCCGCCGAATTGCGCCGGCCCGCCCGGCGCACATCATGCATCCCGCACAAGGATGTCACCACCAAATCAATGATCGTCTCCGGCACCGTCTGGCCCGCCGCATCGGTGATCACATCGGTCTCAATATGATGCCCGACATTGCGCACCAGCATCAGCACCCGCCCCGGCAGCGCCAAACTCGAGCCATCAGGGGCCGTGTAAACCCGGTCCTCCGCCAAGCGGCGGGTAAAACGCTTGCCGCCCTTTTCAACCGTTTCTTCAAGCGTGCCCGCCATCAGCCCGAGCCAATTGCGATACACCAACACCTTATCCTCGGCATCCACCGCCGCGACGCTATCTTCCGCATCCATGATCGTGCTGATCGCCGATTCCAAAATCAGGTCAGACACACCGGCTTTGTCAGTCTTGCCAATTACGCTCGCCGGATCGATCACGATTTCCAAATGCAAATGATGATGCTTTAGCAAAATCGCCGAAGGCTGCGCCGCATCGCCCCGATATCCCACAAACGCCGCACCCTCACGCAAGCCAACCGCGCCGCTCGGCAAAGTCACCGCCAAATGCCCATGCTCAACCCGATAGGCCAGCGCATCCGCATGGCTGCCGGTCGCCAATGGCACATAGGCATCAAGCACCGCCCGCGCCCGGGCAATCACCGCAGCGCCGCGCGCCGGATTATAGCTCGCCCCCGGCGCCAGCGCGCCGGTTTGCTCGATCGCATCCGTGCCGTAGAGCGCATCATACAAGCTACCCCATCGCGCATTGGCCGCATTCAGCGCGTAGCGCGCATTCATCACCGGCACCACAAGCTGCGGCCCGGCAATGGTGGTGATCTCCGGATCAACCCGCGCCGTGCTCACCGCAACCGCACTCGGCTCAGGCCGCAAATACCCAATCTCGCGCAAAAACGCTTGATACGAGGCCTGATCGATCGGCCGACCGCGCTGCGCCTTGTGCCAATCATCAATCGCCGCCTGCAGCCGGTCCCGCTCTGCCATCAATTCGGCATTGCGCGGCGCATGGGTCTTAATCAGCGCGGCCAGACCGGCCCAGAAATTCTCTGCTGCCAATCCCGTTCCCGGCAAGGCTTCGGTCTCAATAAAATCATAAAGCGGCTTGGCAATGTGCAGCCCAGCAACAGACAGCATCGTCTCAGTCATCATAGTCTCCCGTTACGTCTTGCCCCTGCTAGAGTGTGAGGGCTGATTATCAATCACGCTCTAGCCTTGTTTATCGATCAATTTCATTGGTTTAGTTCGAATTTGTTAATTCGAGCTAAACCAATATTGATCTAATGCAACCTCCAGCCCGACCTGTCGAGGGCACCACTCAAGCCGAGGGGTCGCCTCCAGCGACGCGGTCTGATACCAACGCCGAATGCGCCGAGACCCTCCAACCCAAGCCTGCCCCGCATGACCGGTCGGCGCCGTCTCGCGCTCATCCTTGGTGCATCGCTCCTGGCGCTCAGCCTGATTGTGCTCGTCGGGCGCGCCATCCTTGCGGGAACCTATCATCGTGCCGCCATCGAGCGGCTCGCCAGCCGCGTCGCCGGCCAGCGCGTCACCATTCAGGGCCCGATCAAACTCACCCTGATCCCCGAGCCGCAACTCATCGCCGGGCGCATCACCATCGGCAATCCGCAAGCCGCCTCGGTGCGCGCCCAAACCCTCAAGCTTGACCTTGCCGCCTGGCCCTTGCTGCTCGGCCAATTGCGCGCCACCCGCCTGACCCTGCACCGCCCCATTATCGATCTCCCTTGGCCCTTGCCCGGTGGTGCCAGCGCCCTGGCCCCACCACCCTGGCTGGCCTCGCTGCACGCCTCGATTGAAAACGGCACCATCAATCTCGGTCGGCTGCATTTCACCAACGCCAACCTATCAATCTTCACCGGCGGCCCCAACGCCGTTCTCGCCCTCGGCGGCAGCGCGCTGCTCGGCATCCAGCCGGTTCACCTCACGCTTGATCTTAGCCACGCCAGCCATCCGGGCAACACCAACACCGCCACCAACACCGCCACCATGACCGCCTCGATCAGCCGGATCACCGCAACCGGCCAGCCCGACGCGACGATGAATTTCACCGGCCAGTTCAATAATCAGAGCGTGCTCATCGGCACCATCACCGGCCAAGCAACCATCGCGCCGCAAGGCTGGCAAACCACCCCCACCCATCTGCACGCCACCCTGCACGCCGATGGCCGCCTCATCGCGCTTAGCGATCTCACCATCCAGCACGGCCCGGGCCGCATCACCGGCAGCGCCCAATTCCAGGGCACCACCGCCGCACTCGATCTCACGGTGGATCATCTTAATATCGCCCCCCTGCTGTCCCCGTTCGACGCACAACCCAACCTGGCACCCAACCCGTTGCTCAGCGTCGCGCCGATCCTGGTGACCCTGCATCTGCATCATGCGCGCTATCATCAGGTCCAGCTCCCCGACCTGACCAGCCGGCTGCGCATCACCCAACACCAAATCCAGCTCCAAGCCCTGCACGCCCATATCGCTGGCGGCCAGCTCAGCCTCACCGGTTCCGCCAACAATTCTAGCCCCCTGACCGGCCAATTCACCCTCACCGCCCCGCATCTCGCCAGCGCCATCACCACCGCCCTCACCGCTTGGCGCCAGCTCGACCCAACCTTGCCACCCTGGCTCGCCAAAACGCCCTGGAGCCAAGCGCCGCTGACCCTGAATGGCAATTTCGCGCTCAGCGCGCATGGCTTTCGCCTCAGCCAGTTGCACGGCCTGATCGGCACCGGCGCCATCCGCAGCGATTTCACCGGCGCCCTCACCAGCATCGGTGCGGATCGCGCCATTGGCCTGCAATTCGGCCATCTCGCCCTCGGCGCTCCGCCTTTGGCGCCCCTGATCGCCGCCAGCGCGGTACCCACCACGCCGGGTGCGAAAATCACGCTGCGCCTGACCGCGCAGACCATCGCGTTCGGTCATGACAAAACCGACCTCACCGGATCGCATTTATTGATCGATGGCACTATTGGCCGCTCGATCAATCTGCGCATCGGCGGCGTGACCCTGGCCGGCGCGATGATCAACGCGCATGGCCAATTCAGCCCCCTTACCGGCCTGAGCCACGCGCAACTCACCATCGCCGGACCCAACGCCAGCTCGACGCTGCTGACCCTTGATCCCAACCTTAATCCCAACCTTGCGGCCAGCATCGCGCACGCCCCGCTCGGTCAGCAGCGTTTTGCCCTCGGGGTGCGCGCCAGCGGCCCTCTGACCGCGCTGATGACGCAATGGCATCTGGATTTGGGCCTGGATCGCACCGAAATCGCGGCGGCTGCCGATCAGCGTCTCAACCTGACCCAGCAGACCGCCCAGGGCAGCTTGGTGCTCCGCGCCCCCAGCGCCATCGCCCTGCTCGATAATCTTGGTATCAGAGCGGGGGGCGTCAAAGCCGGGCTGAGCTGGCCCGGCGCCGGATCGGTCGGCCTGCGCATCGGCGATCATCTAAGCCCCCACATCATCAGCCTCGATAATGCCGTCGCCAGTTTCGGCGCCAGCACCCTGACCGCCCGGCTCAAACTCGCCCTGGCCCCAACCCCAACGCTCACCGGGCGCCTCCATGCCGATCGGCTGGCCCTGCCCGCATCCGCCCAGCTGATCGACAGCGCCATGGGCTTGATCGGGCGCACCATCGCGGTCCAATTCACCGCCGATCACGTCGAGCGCGCCGGCGCAACCATCGCCACCAACGTCACTGGCCAACTTTCGGCGCGCACCAAAACCGCACCAACCCTGGCGGTCACTCTGCACGCCGCACCCGCCATGGGTGGCGCCCTGACTGTGCAAGCCAAACTCGTGGCCCCACCCCAGCAACAGCCGCATGTTAAGCCACCTCTGGAACCACCCCTGAAACAACCTCTGGAACCACATTTGGCTTTGGGCATCACGCTGAAAGGCGCGCCAATCGCGCCCCTCACGCAAGTCGCCGCCCAAGCTGGCCTGCATCTGCCCTTCATCGGCAATCATGGCACGGGCGGTCATGTCGATCTGGTCACCGCCCTGACTGCCACCGGCACCTCCAGCGCTGACTGGCTCAAAAGCGCCACCGGCAGCCTCGCCATCACCGCCGATCACACCGCGCTGGCCGGGATCAATCTCACCGCCGCTGCCGCCGCCTTGCGGGCCGCGCGTGCGGCCTCACACCGGATCAGCCGATTCACGGCGGCGGATCGGCTACGCCGCGCCTTGGCGATCGGCACCACCCATTTCAGCACCGGCCAAATGTCGGTGAGCGTCGCGGCTCAGCAATTAATCATCGATTACGCGCATTTCGTCGGCCCCAGCGGGGCCGTGCGGCTTAGCGGCACGGTCAACCGCGCCACATCGCGCCTAAACCTCACCGCGCAAATCCAACCGCAGGACGGGCAACAGCCCGCCTTGCCCACCCTCAACGAACAAATTCTCGGCACGGCCACAGCCCCCTGGCACCATGCCAATCTGACACCGGCGATGCGCTGGATCGACGCTCCCGCGCCACCAAAACCTTAAATATCACGAAATATCACGCTGGCTATTTCAGCAGCGCCGCCAGCAATGCATCCAAACGCTTGCGCCCCTCGGCGGTCGCAATCAAACGGGTCGGCGTGATATTGATATAATCCGCGAGCAACGCCTGATCGAGAATTTCCGGATCGAGCAAATCCGCCAACCGGCGCTGGGTGCGGGCAAAAAACACCCCACTATCAATCCCTTCGGTCAGGCGCAGCCCCATCAGCACGGCTTCGCGCGCGCGCTCATCCGGCTCAACCGCCTGCTCCTCAGCCGTTCCATGCCCCGCATTCTGCACCCGCAGCGCCCATTCCTCCGGTGCGCGATGGCGACGCGTAGCGAGCAATTGATCGCCAATGGTGATCCTGCCATGCGCGCCGGGGCCAATGCCCGCATAATCCTGATAGCACCAATAAGCGAGATTATGGCGAGATTCCTGGCCGGGGCGCGCATAATTGGAAATCTCATAAGCGCGCAGCCCATAGCGCGCCGCAATCTCGCCCGTCGCATCATAGAGCGCCGCCGCCTCATCATCATCGGGAAGCGCAAACTCGGCACGGGCATAGCGCGTGGCAAACTGCGTCCCTGGCTCGATGGTCAATTGATAGAGCGATAAATGATCCAGCCCCACATCAAGGGCGCGGCTCAGCTCAGCCTGCCAGTCGGCATAGCTCTGACCAGGACGGGCATAGATCAAATCAAAACTGACCCGCGGAAAAATCTCACGCCCGAGCCGAACCGCCGCCATCGCATCAGCGCTCGAATGGGTGCGGCCCAGAAACCGCAGCGCCGCATCATCCAGGCTTTGCACCCCCATCGAAACCCGGTTCACCCCCGCCGCCCGGTAGCCAGCAAAACGTGTAGCCTCCACACTGGTCGGGTTCGCCTCCAAGGTGATCTCAATCTCCGGGTCGATCGCAAACAGCCCCGCCGCGTCATCAATCAGCGCGGCAACACTGGCCGGCGCCATCAAGCTCGGCGTGCCGCCGCCAAAAAAAATCGAGCCGAGCCTGCGCGGGCCCAGCCGCGCCGCCTCATAGCGTAGTTCTGCGCGCAAGGCTGCTATGATCGCGGCTTCAGGAATCCGCTCGCGCACATGCGAGTTAAAGTCGCAATAGGGGCATTTGCTCAAGCAAAATGGCCAATGAATATAAAGGGCGAGCGGTTGCATCCGCACCCTCTAGCATGGAATCGCCCCCAACCCACGCCCGCCCTGTTGCGTTGCCGCGCCAGACATTGCATATCGGGCGCGCTCAAGCACGCGCTTGGGCAAATCCACACACGGAGCGCCTTTCCCGGTTGACCGGGTCCGGTGCCTTTCGGCGCAGCTCCGTGGAGGCTCAACCGGACGATCCACGCGTTGGATCATAGATGAAAGGACTTCGCCGATGGCGACACCTCAGGTTTCTCTGCGTCAGCTCCTCGAAGCGGGCGTGCATTTCGGCCATAACACCCGCCGCTGGAACCCGCATATGGCGCCGTTCCTGTTCGGCGTGCGCAACCAGGTCCATATTATCGACCTGCAACAAACAGTGCCGCTGCTGGAACGCGCCTTGCGCGAAGTGCGCAACGTCACCGCCGCGGGCGGGCGCGTGCTGTTCGTCGGCACCAAGCGTGCCGCTGCGGATCATGTTGCCGATTCCGCCAAGCGCTGCGGCCAATATTACGTCAATCACCGTTGGCTCGGCGGCATGCTGACCAATTGGAAAACCATCACCAACTCGATCCGCAAGTTGCGCCAGCTCGAAGACATGCTGAGCGGCGAAGCGCAGGGCCTGACCAAAAAAGAGCGGCTGAACCTGTCGCGTGAGCGCGACAAGCTCGATCGTGCGCTCGGCGGCATCAAGGAAATGGGCGGCCTGCCAGATATTCTGTTCATCATCGACACCAACAAGGAAAAGCTGGCGGTCGAAGAGGCCAACAAGCTCGGCATCCCGGTGGTCGCGGTGCTCGATTCCAATTCCGACCCCGCCGGCATCACCTACCCGATTCCGGGCAATGACGATGCCATCCGCGCGATCACCCTCTATTGCGACCTGATCGCCGGTGCCGTGCTCGATGGCATCAGCGCCGAAATGGGTGCCAGCGGTGCCGATTTGGGCGCGGTTGAGGAAATCCCCGAAGCCGCTCTCGATGAAGTCGGTATTGATGACATTGCCAGCCATGGCGAAGCCGCGTCGGTCTAAAGCGTCATCGTTGCACAGCGAGACGCGCTCAGTTTTGATGCGCGATCAAGATCATCGCTTGAGCGGGCATTAAGCGTCCCCCTCAAGCGATGCGGATCTCAGGCGCCCCGCGCCATTCTGGTTTAAGGAGCAAGAAAATGGTTGAGATCACCGGAGCCATGGTGAAAGATCTGCGCGAAAGCACCGGCGCAGGCATGATGGATTGCAAAAAAGCGCTGGTCGAAGCGGGCGGCGACATGAATGCGGCGGTCGATTGGCTGCGCAAGAAGGGCTTGGCGGCGGCGGCGAAAAAATCGGGCCGGGTGGCCGCCGAAGGCTTAGTCGGCGTCGCCCATGACGGCAAAAAAGCCGCGATGGTCGAGGTCAATGCGGAAACCGACTTCGTGGCCCGCAACGAAGCCTTCCAAAATTTCGTGGAAACCGTGACCAAACTGGCGCTGACCATCGGCGAGGATGTCGAAGCCCTCAAAGCCGCCCCCTATCCGGGCGCCGATCATGATGTGAGCGCGGAATTGACCCATCTGGTCGCGACGGTCGGCGAAAACATGACCATCCGCCGCGCTGCCGTGGTCACGGTGCAAACCGGCACCGTCGCCTCCTATGTCCATGGCGCGCTGCGTCCGGGCCTCGGCAAAATCGGCGTGCTGGTCGGGCTGGAAGGCCGCGCCGACGACGCAATTTTTGCGCTGGGCCGCCAGGTCGGCATGCATGTGGCCGCAACAAGGCCCGACGCGGTGGACATCACCGATGTCGACCCCGCTGCGTTGGAGCGCGAGAAAGCGATTCTCGCCGAACAAGCCCGCGCCTCCGGCAAGCCCGACGCGATCATCGAACGCATGGTCGAAGGCCGGGTGAAAAAATATTATGAGGACGTGGTACTGCTCGAACAAATCTGGGTGCATGACGGCGAGAGCAAAGTGCGCACCGTGATCGACAAAGCCGGCGCAAAACTGACCCGCTTCGTCCGTTTCACCCTGGGCGAAGGCATCGAAAAAGAAACCACCGATTTCGCCGCCGAAGTCGCGGCAGCCGCGGGAACCAATTAACAAAGGCATCTCACCCTCATTATGTGAGATTTTAAGCGCCCAGATGACCCAGTCTGGGCGTTTATTTTTTTACCGCGCAATTATAATTTTTGATAATCGGTTTAGATTTTAATTTTGTTGTGAATCCGTGCCCAACTATGGCACTAGCGGTCCATTGCTTCACAACATTGAGCCTATAAGACGAGAGGGTGCCACCATGGCCGAAATTGGACCGCCGCCAAGAACAGAAATATTTCACGGCTATTACGCCGACTGGAACCCAACAATTGCCTCAGGCAACTGGTTCACGCCCGAATCGGTCACGACAACAGTCAATTCATCTGGTACCCTCGTCCACGTCACCACTGCAGTCTGGCTGAACGATACGACGGGCAGCGGCCTGACCTTCGCGCCAGGCTCGACGCTCGGCACCCAGGAGCAGTTCGGCTTAGGCGGTCCCGCGAACTACGGCGTCATGATCGGCAACAACACCGTGGCGATTGCGGCCTATCAGACCAGTGATAACGGCAGCGCCTATGTGGTGCCTACCACGATAGCACCCGTCGACCCGTTTTTCAGCAAAAATTTCGGCATCATCCTCGGAGCACCCAATAGAGGCAGCACGTATCCCACGCACTCCACGCTAGTCGCCGATGACGTCGCTTTCGCGAAAGGCGTCACAATCAGAAATTTCTACGTAGCAGGCTATAACGGCCAGCCCAGCATCGTTGGCGATGGCACCCTCTACGTCGAAAACACCGTCACCAATGATGGCGTGATCCTCAACGAAGGCGGTGGCTCGGTCGCTATTCTCACCGCCCCTGGCGGCAGCTTCATCAATGATGGCATCATTCAAACCCAGAAATACACCACCATCACGCTCGGTAAAACCGCAAGTTCCGGCATTTTCAACTATTCCTCAATCGAAGCCTTTGGCGGTGAAATCATCATCGGCAGCTCGGTCTATGGCAGCCACACCTATACCGTCGGCAAAACCGGCACCTTCGCCATGGGCAATGCCGGCACCTTCATTCTGAACGCGCCGGTCAATGGTAGCGAATATGTCCAGTTCACCGATGGCAATGGTGATAAATTGGGCGTCAACACCAATCCCGCCGTGATCTCAGGCGCAACCGTTGGGTTTCACCTCCCGCCCCTCGGCGGCTTCGCCAATTCGGTCACCGGCTCGCCCTTTACCCAAAGCGGCAACATCATCACGCTCAACAACACCGCCGTTCCCGGGGAAATCACCGGATATTCAATCATCACCGGCAGCACCAGCCAAACCTTGCTGCTCGACGAAAAACTGACCAACGGAACCGTCGAAACCCTCGCCCTCAGCTTCGCTGGCACCACCGCGCTCAACCACCTTACCGTGGTCCAAACCGGCGGTGTCACCGAACTGCTCGGCGGCAATGCCGATTTTTTCAGCGGCCCCGCCGTCGCGCTTGGCACCCAAGCCAATTTCCTCAACCCGGCCTATTGGAATCTCGGCGCCGCCCCCGGCACCTCACTCGGCGTCGCGATTAATAGTCTCGGGGTCACCCAAGCCGTCAACGCACCCAGCGTCGCCGAAATCGCTGGTTCCAGCGTTTATCTCTCATCAACCGCCACCAATTACGGCTCCATATCAACCCTGTCGAACATGACCATCGGCCTGCTCGGCTCAGTCGCCAACGGCTCCACCACCACCACCGGCGGCACCCTCAATCTCAATGGCGTGAATATCGGCGCCAACAGCACCATCGTCACCGGCATCGGGCCTAATCTCATTTACACCCAAGGCTCAGTCGTCAATTACGGCACCATCGAAGCCGCCGGCACCAGCTCGAGCGATGGCGTGGCAATCGTCACTGGAACCGGCAGCAGCTTCACCAATGCCGGGCTGATCGAAGCCGTCGGCGGGCTCGATCCCGCAACCATCGGCAGCTACAGCTCGCCTGCCTCCACCTTCATCAATAACGGCACGCTGGAAGCCAACGGTACCCTCACCGGCTCCTCGCCGAGCAATGCCGGGGAATTGGTGATTTATGACTATATCACCGCCAGCGCTGGCAGTTCTGGCACCATCCTGATGACCAATGGCGGCATCGTCGAGCTGAAAGACAGCGCCGCCGCCAACCAAACGCTGCTATTCGGCACCAACGGCGGCACGCTCGATCTGAGCACCACCGCCGATGTGTCGAGCGGCGTCTTGAGCCCCACCTTGACCGGCTTTGGCTATTTGAGCGCCATCGACCTGACCGGATCGCTGTTCTCATCATTCGTATCAGAATCCTTGATCACAACCGGCACCAACAGCACGCTGGTCGTCTCCGAGGGCACCGCTGCCGGCAACTATACCACCAGCTTCAGCCTGGTCTTCGCCGGCCATCCGCAAAACCTCACCTTCACCAACAACGCCACCGTCACGCTCGATGGCGCAAACCAATCTGCCATCGTGATCACCGCACCCTGCTTTGCCGAAGGCACCCGCATTCTCACCCCGCGCGGCGAAATTCCGGTCGAGGCGCTGGGTATTGGCGATCACATCATCACCATCCATCACAACGGCACGCCGCGCCACGCGGCGATCCGCTGGCGCGGCCAGCGGCGCATGTCCCTGGCCCAGCACCCGGCGCCCGAGCGGGTCGCACCGATCATCATCGAACCCGGCGCGCTGGGCGAGGCAACGCCGCATCGCCGGTTGGCGCTCTCGCCCGATCACGCGCTGCTGCTCGATGGCCTGTTGATCGAGGCCAAAAACCTGGTCAATGGCACCACCATCCGCCAGGATTTCAATCCGCGCAGCATCACCTATCACCATCTGGAGCTTGATCAGCACAGCGCCATTCTCGCCGAAGGCGCTGCGGCGGAAACCTATTTGGAATCAGGCAATCGCCATCAATTCGAGGGCCAATCCGCCCTCGCGATGATCGCGGATTTCGCCGCCACCCAACCCGTCCCGCGCTTCGCCCCCCTCTGCGATCGCGGACCCGCGGTCACCGCCATCCGCCAACGGCTCGCCGCCATCGCCATCGCAGCGGGCTATCGCATCGCCCATGCCAGCGCCGCCAACCCGAGCGGCTTGATGATCGAAGCCGATGGCCAGATCATCCATGGCGAGCCAAAGGGCGCCGGGCGCGTCCTGTTCACCGCCCCTGCCACGCTGCGCCGCGTGCGGCTGCGCGCCCCATCGGGCGTTCCCGCCGAGATCGATCCCGCAGCGACCGACCGGCGGCGTCTGAGCCTCGCCTTGCGCGGTCTCGCTTATGGCGGTCAGGACTTGGCGCTGGATGATCATTGCTTTGCCGCCGGGTTTTTCGCTCCTGAAGGCGCATTCCGGTGGGCCGGGCCGGAGGCGATCTTGGATTTTGCCCATCTCGCCCCCGCCTCGCAGCTCACCTTGCTGGTGCATGATTTCGCACCGCATTGGGTGGCCCCGCAGCACCCATGCCCGCTCAAGGTTGCTTGACCCAGAGCACATTAATGTGTGTAACGATCACACCCGTAACAAGAGCGTAATGGAGCGAAACTATGGCTGATCTGCCACCGATCAAAAAACCCGGCTGGGTGGGCGAATTTCAAGCGTTTCTGATGCGCGGCAATGTGGTTGATCTGGCTGTCGCCGTGGTGATCGGCGCCGCCTTCACCAAAATCGTCAATTCGCTGGTCGCGGATCTCATCAACCCTTTGATCGGGCTAGTTACCGGCGGCGTCGATTTTTCCAATCATTTCGCCACCCTCTCCGGCAAGGTCGAACCAACCCTGGCCGCCGCCAAAAAAGCCGGGGCCGTCACCCTGAATTATGGCGTCTTCATCAATGCCGTGATCAATTTCGTCATCGTCGCGTTCGCAATTTTCTGGCTGGTGCGGATGATCCAAAAACTCTACGCCAAGCCCGCCGCCCCCGCAGCGCCCCCGCCGCCCACGGTCTCGGAGAGCCTGCTCACCGAAATTCGCGATTTGCTGAAAGCCGCCGAAACCAAATAATCCGCGCTATTGTGTTTGCGTAAAATGAACAGAGTCTGATTGCGTTAATCAGTCAGGCTCTGTTCATTGTTTTGCCGAGCAACTTTATCTGATCGGATATTACTCTCAGCATCCACGGACTTGCGCTTCGCCACCGAGAGTAATCGCTCGCGCAAATTGCCGGTCGGTTTGGGGTTATCGCGCGGCAATACCAGCACGGCGCGCAAGCCCGGATGATTATCCTCCAACCGGATCCGGCCATTATGCAACTGGGCAATCGCCGCGACCAACGCGAGGCCAAGGCCGGTGCCCGGCGTATTGCGCGCCGCTTCCGCCCGGTAAAACCGCTCCGTCGCCCGCGCACGATCAGCTTCGGGAATACCCGGGCCATTATCGGTGATATGGATTTCGATAAACTCAGAATCCCGCCGGGCAGCGAGCCGCACCACCCCGCCATCCGGCGCAAATTTGATCGCATTATCGAGCAAATTGGCAATCGCCTGCTGCAACATATCGACATCGCCGATCAAATTGAGCGCGTCCGGCCAGCTCGCATCGAAGGTGATGCCCCGCTCTTCCGCAGCGGCCTCATAAAATTCGGCCAAATCCGCAATCACCGGCGTCAAATTAATCGCCGCGAACGCTGATCGGCGCGCACCGGCCTCAATCTCGGCAATCCGCAGCAGCGCCTGAAACACCCGCACCACCCCATCGAGCTCCGCCGTCGCCCGCTCGATGGCCGCGCGCAATTCATCAGCATCGGTGCTGTGCGAAGCGGCAAATTCCAGCCGAGTGCGCGCCCGCGCAATCGGGGTGCGCAAATCATGCGCAATGGCGTTGGAAACCTGGCGCACCCCATCCATCAACCGGGCGATCCGATCCAGCATGTCATTGATCGTCTCGGCCATGATATCAAACTCATCGCCGGTATAATCGCGCCGGACCCGCTTACTCAGATCACCGCGCGCCACCGCCCGCGTGGTGGCGCTAATATCGCCAATCGAGCGGCTAAACAGCCCGCGCACCACCAGCGCACCGACTACACCTAGCCCCACCATCGCGGCAAGCGCCCAGATCATCGCATCGCGCAGAATGCGCCGCAATTTGACCTGCATTTCAATATCGCGGCCCACCAGCAACTGATCGCCATCGGGCAGCGCGTAAGCCCGCAATTGCGCTGCCGATTTTTTATTAAAATGCTCAATCGGCAGGCTATACAGCACATTATCCTGGTTCACCGCTTGCGGCCAGGCGGACATATTGCCAATCACCCGGTTGCCGAGCGGATCAACCAGCAAATAAATCGCCGAATCATCCGGATTTTCCCTGATCCGGTTGCGCAACGCCAGCACCACGGCCGGGATACCGCCGGTGCGGTAATGGTTCAGCAGCCCAGCACCATCGGCGCGGATCGCCACTTCGGTCTGTCGGCTCAGCAAACCCAGCGTGGTATAACGCAGCGACGCCGCCAGCACGATGGTAGACACACCGAACACCAACCCATAGAGCACGGCAAATCGCACACTGGCCGAGCGCAGCACGGTGCGCTTGCGCACCATCGGTTCCGCCTCAAGCGGGCGCCGGATCGGCTCGGCAAGCCCGTCCGTCGCCTCGCTGTCGGGGATGTCCGCCATCCGGGCTTCGATCAATATCGGTCGAGGTCAAATCGACAGATTCGACCGCGACCAATGACATTAATCGGCGACCAAAGATTCGAGCATGGTTGATGATCAGCCATCACGCTCTAGGGCTCCTCAACCCTCAGCATATAACCCGCATTGCGCACTGTATGGAGCAACGTCGTGTCAAACGGTTTATCGATTTTCTGGCGCAGCCGCGAGACATGCACATCAATCACATTAGTTTGTGGATCGAAATGGTAATCCCACACCCCTTCGAGCAGCATGGTGCGGGTCACCACCTGGCCAGCATGGCGCATCAAATATTCGAGCAGACGAAATTCCCGTGGCTGCAAATCGATTTTCTGCCCGGCGCGCTTCACCCCGCGCGAGAGCAAATCCATCTCCAAATCCCCCACCGTCAGCCGGGTGGCTGGCCCCTCGCCCTTGCCGCGCCGCGCCAGCGCCTCAACGCGCGCGAGCAACTCGGCAAACGCAAATGGCTTGGTCATGTAATCATCGCCCCCGGCCTTGAGGCCTTTGACCCGATCATCAACCTGCCCCAACGCCGAGAGAAACATCACCGGCGTCGCATTATCCTGCGCACGCAATGTTTCCAGCAACCGCAACCCATCAATCCCGCCCGGCAACATGCGATCCAGAATAATCGCATCGAAATTCTCCGATGCCGCGAGAAACAAGCCATCCCGGCCATTATCGACATGCTCAATCGTATGGCCCGCCTCGCGCAGACCCTTCACCACAAAACCCGCTACGTCTTTATCATCTTCAACCACAAGAATGCGCATCATTCGCTCCTGAGTTCGGCCGGTCTCCGGCCAATGGTGACCGGCAAGGCATAGAGCCTGCCGCGTCGTTCAACTTCGAGAATCTCGCGCCGCCCCGGCATACTCGCCGCAATCATCCGGGTCAGATCATTCGCGTCCCCTACTTTATGGTGATTGACCGCCAGAATAACATCACCCGGCGCCAAGCCTAATCCGCCCGCTGGCCCCTGCGGATCAACGCCGGTAATCACCGCACCGGGCAGCGCCCCGGCCCGATCCGTCGCACTAATCCCGAGCCAACCGCGCGCGATACTGCCATGGGCGATCAACGCGGCGATCACCCGCCGCGCCAAATTGGACGGGATCGCAAAGCCAATCCCCACCGAGCCGCCCGAGGGCGAGACAATCGCGGTATTCACCCCGATCACATGGCCGCGCATATCAAAAGACGGCCCGCCCGAATTGCCCGGATTGATCGGCGCATCGAGCTGGAAAAACCGATCGAACGGATCATCATCAATCTGCCGTCCGCGCGCCGAAATGATCCCGGCGGTAAACGATGTGCCCAAATCAAACGGATTGCCCGCGGCCAAAATCCAATCGCCCACCTGCATATGCGCCGAATCACCCCAGGTCACCGTCGGCAAATCCGCACCAACATCGATTTTCACAATGGCGAGGTCGGTCAATTGATCGGTGCCCACAACACGGGCCGATACCTGTCGGCCACTATCGAGCGTCACGACAATTTCCCGCGCATTGCCGACCACGTGATTGTTGGTGACGATAATGCCCGCCTTGGTCACCACAAAACCCGAACCCGCCGCCTGCACGGCGCGTGGCGCAGCACGAGGGCCAACCGAACGAACCGCTGGCGTGCGCTGATTGGGCATATCGAGGCGCGGTGCGGCCGGCGCAGGCCCGGCATATTGGATCACCGAAATCCCCACAATCGAGGGGGCCACTGCGCGCACCAACGGCGCAAAACTCTGCGGCGCCAAGCGAACATCCAACCCATGCGCCATCGCCCGCCGCGCGAACAGGCCACTTCCCAGCACACCGCCCCCCAGCATGGGCAACGCCGCCATCACCCTTCGGCGCGAAATCGTCATCACAGGCACTCACCATCAAGCATGATTGGACATGGCACTGGCCGGGCACCGGCGCAAGATAATCCATGGTTCGCTCATTCTCCGCATCATCATCAACGGTGATCCACGGGCATCACCGAGTCTCCACCCGTGGCCTTATCGCAACAGCGGATTCAATTCACTGATGACCCGCCCGAAATGGCTAAAAATATCAAATTTTTCATCGCGCCACGAGATTGCGGCAACCCCCTCTTTCACTTTCGCCTAAAACTTGCCACAATCGGCTCCGTGATGCGAGTGCATGCCTCTTGTGCCGCGCTAAACGATGACGCCGTTTTACTGGTTGGACCGCCCGGAGCCGGGAAGTCTGACCTGTTATTGCGGCTCATTGATCGCGGCTTTGCTCTGATCGGCGACGATCAGATCATCATCGAAGGCGGGCAAGTGCGCCCGTGCACTGCAATCGCCGGGATGGTCGAATTGCGCGGATTAGGGTTGTTTGAACTGGAATTTCGGCCTTCGGCGACCTTGCGGCTGATCGTGCAGCTCGGCGCCCACGCCGCGCGCCTGCCCGCATTCGCGCCGAGCGCAACCCCGATGATCGCGCTCGACCCCAGCGCGCCCTCCGCGCCAATCCGGGTGCATTGGGCGCTCGATGCCGCCTGTGGCCGCCGCACCCAACGCTGCGGAGCCTTCGCCGCATGATGATGATGGCCGCATTGAGTATGGCACGATGACCGATCCAGCGCGCATCGTGGTGGTCAGCGGCCTATCGGGGGCCGGCAAAAACTCGATCATGCGCAGCCTTGAGGATATCGGCTTCGAGGCGGTCGATAATGCGCCGCTGAAATTGCTCGACTCGCTGATCCATACCGACCACCGCACCGCCATCGGCGTTGATGTCCGCACCCGCGATTTCAACGCCGCCGAATTGATCGAAACCCTCACCCGCCTGCGCGCCGAGGGCGTGCGGCTCGATTTGGTGTTCGCCACCGCCGAACCCACCGTGCTGCAACGCCGCTATACCGAAACGCGTCGGCGCCATCCCCTCGCCCCGCACGGCACCATCGCCGAAGGTGTCGAGACCGAGCGCGCCCTCACCATGGCCCTGATCAGCGCCGCCAATTGGGTGATCGACACATCCGATCTGCCCTTGCCCAAGCTGCGCGAGATGATCGGCGCCCGCTATAGCGGCGCGGAAGACGGGCTCGCCGTGACGCTGGTCTCCTTCGCCTTCCCCAACGGCACCCCGCGCGATGCCGATTTGATGTTCGATGCGCGCTTCCTGCGCAACCCGCATTACATAGCGGATCTGCGCGCTTTGACAGGTCTCGACGCTGCGGTTCGTGCCTATATCGATACCGATACGGATTACCCGGGCTTCTTCCGCCGCCTCGCTGATCTGGTGGATTTCCTGCTGCCGCGCTTCCAGCGTGAAAGCAAAACCTACGCCACCATCGCCGTTGGCTGCACCGGCGGGCGGCACCGCTCCGTCGCGGTGATTGAAGCCCTGGCCGAGCATCTTACCGGGCAAGGCTGGCGCATCCGCATCGAACATCGCGCCCTGGGCCAAACCCGCGACGCCAAAGCCCAAAAAACGCCAGCCCCAACAACCACAGCCGAATCGCTGGGCCCCTGGAACTCGATATCAGCGGCAGACTCGCCGCGCGCTTTTGGAGAAACACGATGATCGGAGTGTCGAGATGATCGGCCTCGTCCTGGTCAGCCACGGCACCCTGGCCGATGCGCTGCGCGACGCCATGGAGCATGTGGTCGGCCCCCAGCGCAATGTCGCGACCGTCGCGGTTGGCGCTGATGAGGATATCGAGCAGCAGCGCGCCGAAGTTGCCGCCCGCGTCGCCGAGGTCGATACCGGCGATGGGGTGGTGGTGCTCACCGACATGTTCGGCGGCACACCCTGCAATTTGGCGATGTCGATGTTGGCACGCCCCGGCGTCGAAGTGCTGGCCGGAATGAATTTGCCGATGCTGGTCAAACTCGCCAAAATCCGTGGCTCGCACGGGCTGATCGAGGCCGTTCACTGCGCCGAAGCCGCCGGGCGCAAATATATCGCCAGCGGGTCTGACGTGCTGCACGCAAGCCTGCCCCGCCGCGCCGTTGGATAACCAATCATCGTGGTTTTTCTCTCCTCATGAGTGACGGCGGCGAAGCCTCCGCCCTGCGGCTGGTGCAAAATGTGGTGATCCGCAATAAGCGCGGCCTGCATGCCCGCGCCGCCGCCAAATTGGTCACCCTGGCCGAGCGGTTCAGCGCCTCGGTCGAAGTCGGGCGCGACCAGCAATTCGTCTCCGCGCAATCGATCATGGGCCTGATGATGCTCGGTGCCGCCCAAGGTTGCACTATCGAAATCACCGCCGAAGGCTGGGACGCCAAAGAAGCGCTCGAAGCCATCGTGGCGCTGGTCGAAGCAGGTTTCAACGAATCCGATTGAGTGTGTTAGAATTTTCGGATGCGACAGGCCGATCCCTCGCTCCGTAAGCCGCGCCGGCAGCTCACCCTGCCCGGCACCGGCGTGGTGCCCGGCATCGCCATCGGGCCAATCGCCTTCGCCGCCGAGCCCAAGCTCGAAATCACCCGCCAAAAAATCGCCGCCGCGGACATCGCCGCCGAGCGCCGCACGCTCGATGAAGCGGTGGTGCGCGCCCGCCAGCAACTGATCAAGCTACGCGCCCGGCTCGCCCATTTGCCCGAGGAGAGCGAAGGCGAATTAGGGCCGCTGCTCGATGCCCATGTCCATATGCTCGATAAATCGCGGCTGATGCGCGCCATCTACGCGGCGATCGAGGAAAAACTGGTCTCCGCCACCACCGCCGTGCTCGATGTCAGCGAAGCCCAAGCCACCGCGATCCTGGAAAACCAGTCCCTCGCCGCCGATGATAGCGGTGCCGCCGCGCGCCAGGCCGAAGAGGTGCGCGATCTGGGCCGCCGCCTGTTGCGCAATTTGATCCATCTGCCGTTCCGCAGCTTCACCGGCCTGCCGCCGGGCAGCCTGCTGGTGGCCGACGCGCTGCGCCCCGCCGATGCCGCCCTGATCGCCCCCAATCATTTCGCCGGCATTGTCAGCGAGGAAGGCAGCGATGGCGGCCACACGGCGGTCATGCTGCGCGCCATCGGCATTCCCGCCGTGCTCGGCGTCAGCGGCCTGATCGCCGCCGCGCGCGAAGGCAGCCTCGCCGTGCTCGATGGCACCACCGGCCAAATCACCCTCAATCCCGGCGCGCGCCTGCTGGCCAATGCCGCGCAAAGCCGCACCCGCTTCGCCAGCGCCCAGCGCGGCCTCGCCCGGCTCCGGCGCCTCGCCTCCACCACCGCCGATCATGTGCCCATCGAGCTGCAAGCCAATATCGAGCTGCCGTTTGAACTACCGATGGTGGTGCGCTCCGGCGCCAGCGGCGTTGGGCTGATGCGCAGCGAATTCCTGTTCATGAACCGCGACAGCCTGCCCGACGAAGCCACCCAGCTTGCCATCTATCGCGACACCATCGAAGCGATGGATGGCGACCCGGTGACCATCCGCCTGCTCGATTGGGGCTCGGATAAACAAATCGAGGCCCTGGTCAGCGCCGGGCTGGTGCCCGAAACCCGCGAGGAAAATCCGGCCCTCGGCCTGCGCGGCGTGCGGCTGCTGGGCGATGCGCCTGCCTTGCTGGAAACCCAACTCGCCGCGACGCTGCGCGCCGCAATCTATGGCCCGGTGCGCATCCTGATCCCCATGGTGTGTCGCCCGCGTGAAATCACCCTGGTGCGCACGGCAATGAACCGGGTCTGGCGGCGGCTGGAGGCCGAGCATGTCCGCCTGCCCGCCGCCCCGCCGCCGCTCGGCGTGATGATCGAAACCCCCGCCGCCGCCATCGCCGCCGCCGCCTTGGCCCGCCATGCTGATTTTTTCTCGATCGGCACCAATGATTTGACCATGTACACCCTCGCGGCGGACCGCGCCCTGCCCGCCCGCTTCGGCCTCTATGACGCGCTGGAACCGCCGGTGCTGCATTTGATCGCCATGATCGTTGCCGCTGCGGCCAAGGCGCGCATCCCGGTCTCGCTGTGCGGTGAGCTGGCCAGCCGCCCGGAAGCCGCGCCCTTGCTGATCGGGCTGGGGCTGCGTAGCCTCTCAATGCATGGCAGCGCGATCCTGCCGGTCAAGCGCGTGGTCCGATCCGTCAGCCTCAGCCAATGCGAAAGCCTCGCCGCCGCCGCCCTCAGCACCAGCGACGTCGCCGCCATCCACGATTTGCTCAACACCCCAAAATAACGCCCCAAACCAAGGCCATAAAACAAGGCCATAAAACAAGGCCAAAAAAAAGCGGCCGGTGCGAAACCGGCCGCCTCCCATCACGCGTCGCGCAACAATGACGATCAGTTGCGGCGATTACCCATAAATTGCAGCAGGAACAAAAACAGGTTCAGGAAGTTCAGATAAAGCTGCAACGAGTCGAACACCGCCCGCTTGCCCGCAATATCCTGGCCGAACCGGCTGCCGAACTGAAGATAATCGGCCTTGATCCGCTGCGTGTCATACGCGCACAGCCCGGTGAAAATCAGCACCCCGAACCCGCTGATAATGAACTGCATCTGCGAGGATTGCATGAACATGTTGATCACCATCGCAATCAACAAGCCAATCACGCCCATGATCAGGAAGCTGCCAAACTTGGTCAGGTCAGTGCGGGTGGTGTAGCCATACAAGCTCATCGCGCCGAACGTGGCGGACGCGGTAAGGAACGTCGTCACCACCGAAGCCCCGGTATAGACCAGGAAAATATTCGCCAAGCTCGCACCCATCACCGCGCAAAACGCCCAGAACATCGCCTGGACCTGCACCGTGGAGAGCCGATTGACGCCAAAGCGCATCACCAAAATAAAGCCGAGCGGCGCAAACATCAGCACATAAGCCAGCAGGCTGGGCTGGCGCACCATCTGACCGTGCGAATTCTCCGCCAGCGGATAGAGGCTATTAATCAACCCACTATTCGCCACACCATAAGAAACCAGGGCGGTCAGCAGCAAGCCGGACGCCATCCAGTTATAAACGCGCAACATATAGGCGCGCAGACCTTGATCGAGCACACCCGTGCCCGCCATGGTTGCCGCACCGCGATATGAGCGCATGTCAGGACCTTGAGCCATGTATCACCAACGCTCCGTTCAGGGCGACACTAGCGTCGCCCGCGAACCCCTATTTCGGCGAAATCGTCGTCAAAATCAAGAGTTTTCAACCGGATGATAGATGAGATCGGCGTAACGATCGGGTTAACCTACGTATATAACCGTAGAATCACCCGATCTTCACGATATCTTTACCCCCCCAACCGGGAGGTCCGCCTCAGCGGCGCAGCTTCAAGCGGCCAATCAGCGCCTCATAGCGCTTCACATCCTGGCGCTTGACGTAATCCAGCAGGCGGCGGCGGCGGCCCACCAGCATCAACAGGCCCCGGCGCGAATGGAAATCCTTCGCATGGGTCTTCAAATGCTCAGTCAGGCTGGAAATCCGCTCGGTCAGCAGGGCAACCTGCACTTCCGGGCTGCCGGTATCGGTCGGGCCATTGGCATAGTCGGCGATAATCGCCTGACGGCGTTCGGGCAAAGTCGACATCGTTGTACTCCACAGGTCAGGGTTGCAGGAAACGCTCGGTGCGGAGCAGGCCCTCGGCCATGCGCCCCAACGCAACGCAGCTCTCCTCCGCCATCAACCGCACCAGCCCATCATCAGGGTTCGCGGCCTCCGGAATCCGACCCATCAAGGTCACCAAGCTTAAAGCTAGGCCCTGCTTGAGGTCAGCAATCTCGCGGGACGTTAGGGCCAGCGCCGGGATGTCGGCCAGCGCGGTCGTAACAGACAACACAAAATTCGGATCAGCCCCGGCCTCTTGCCCCATCTCCGCCAGCTTGTCCAGCGTCACCGCCCGCTCAATGGTGAACGGCCCCACCGCCAAGCGCCGCAGCACGGCGATATGCCCCACCGCCCCCAGCGCCTGCGCCAAATCCCGCGCCAATGAGCGCATATAAACCCCCTTGCCGGAGGCCACCTCAAACACCGCATGATCGGCATCAACCCGCTCGACCAGCTCAAACCGATCAATCTGCGCCGGTCGCGCCGCCAGCGCCGGTGGCGCTCCCTGCCGGGCCAGATCATAAGCCCGCTCACCATTCACCTTGATCGCCGAAAATGCCGGCGGCACCTGCATAATGGAACCCCGAAACGCGCTGAGCGCCGCGCGGATCGCCGCATCGTCAGGCCGAACATCGCTGGTCGCCACCACCGCGCCATCCGCATCATCCGAATCCCGCGCTTCGCCGAATTTCAGGGTGAACCGATAAAGCTTGGTACCATCCATAATATAAGGCACGGTCTTGGTCGCCGCCCCCAGCGCAATCGGCAGCAACCCAGTCGCCAGCGGATCGAGCGTGCCGCCATGACCCACCTTGGCGGCGTCCAAAATCCGCTTAATCCGCGCGACCGCATGCGCGCTGGTAATGCCTTGCGGCTTATCCAGAATAATCCAGCCATTGATTGGCCGACCGCGTGACTGCCGTGATTGGGGCCGACCCATAAATTCATCCTATTCGATTGATGCGAGACGGTCTGATAGCGAAGCCGATTAGCGACGACCAGCCCCGCGCCGCAACAAAAACAACCCTTGCTCGCCAAACAAATTGGCCAGCATCGGTGCGCGCCGCCACGGCGCCCGCCGTCCCGCCTCATCCGCCGCCAGCCATTGCTCAACCTCATACCCCTCCACCGCACAGAGCGCGAAAAAATCACGCATCGTGCAAGGATGGATATTCGGCGTCTCATACCACATCCGCCCCCAGGTCCGCGTCATCGGCATGCGCCCGGTGGTCAAAAGCTGCCAGCGCAAGCTCCAATGGCCGAAATTCGGAAAACTGACGATGGCGCGCGCACTAATCCGCAGCATTTGCCGCAACACCTCGCGCGGCTTCTCCACCGCCTGCAACGTGCGCGACAGCACCACCACGTCAAACGCATCATCCGGATAATGCGCCAAATCGCTATCGGCATCGCCCTGCATCACCGGCAGCCCATGCGCCACCGCGCGGGTCACCTCCGCCATGTCGATCTCCAGCCCGCGCGCGTCACAGCCTTTGGTGCGAAACAAATATTCAATCAACGCCCCATCGCCGCAGCCAATATCCAACACCCGCGCCCCCGGTGCGATCATCTCCGCAATCAATTCCAAATCCACCCGCATCGATTTGGACACCAGCCGCACCGCCCCGCGCTCGCTCATCGAAGCAGCCCCAGCGATTCCGCGCACCCGGCCAAAAACCCAGCCACCGAGCGCGCCAGATCCGGCTCATCGAGCAAAAACGCGTCATGCCCCTTATCGCTGATGATTTCCACGAACGAGACATTGGCCGCCACCTGATTGAGCGCACGCGCAATCGCCCGGCTCTGCGCGGTCGGGAACAGCCAATCCGAACTAAAGGATACCAGCAAAAACCGCGTGCTTGTGCCCTGAAACGCCGCCGCCAAGCTGCCGCCATGATCGGCGGCCAAGTCAAAAAAATCCATCGCGCGAGTGATGCATAAATAGGAATTAGCATCAAAACGCCGCACGAAGCTGGAGCCTTGATGCTCCAAATAACTCTCCACTGCGAACCGGTCCCCAAACAAAGCGCCGCCCAGCGCCGCCCCACCCTGGATGCGTCGGCCAAATTTCCGCGACAATGCCGATTCCGACAAATAGGTGATATGCGCCGTCATCCGCGCCACACCGAGGCCGCGCGCCGGGATCACCCCATGATCGCGATAGCGCCCCTCATGAAAATCCGGATCAGCCAGAATCGCCTGACGCCCCACCTCATGAAACGCGATATTCTGCGCCGAATGATACGCAGCCGCGGCAATCGGCACCGCAGCGAACATCATCTCTGGATACATCGCGGCCCAGGCCAGCACCTGCATCCCCCCCATCGACCCGCCAACCACCGCAAACAGCCGCTCAATGCCCAGCGCATCGATCAGCGCCTTCTGCGCGCGCACCATGTCCTGAATGGTCAGCGGCGGAAAATCGACACCCCAGGGTGCAGCGCCCTCGGCACGCGGGCTCGCCGGCCCGGTGCTGCCCATGCAGCCGCCCAACACATTGCTGCAAATCACAAAATACCGGTCAGTATCCACCGGCTGACCCGGCCCGACCAACCCGCCCCACCAGCCCGGCTTGCCGGTGACCGGATGGGTTTCCGCCACATATTGATCCCCGGTCAGCGCATGGCACACCAAAATCGCATTGCTGCGCTCGGCATTGAGCTGGCCATAGGTGCGATAAGCGAGCCGCACCTCATCGAGCGTGACGCCGCAATCGAGCGTTAGCCCATGGTCAAGGCGCAGCGATTGATGCACAATCTCGGGTAAGGGCGTCAAATCCATGGCGCCGCATATGCGCTGCCGGGCGCGCCACGACAAGCGGGCGGTAGCACCCATGCGGTCATAGCCAGGCAGTTGCGCTCTTGCCGTGCGCGCGCCCTGCTGTATCTAGCCCGGTTATGGTCATGATATTTCATGGCTGCGGACCCGCTGTGCTGACTACTATCGCGAATTGAGGACTCTATGGCCGAATCGGCAATACCCACCCCTCCGATCGACACCAGCGATGCGGCGGCGCTGCGGGCATTACGCGCTGAAATCGACGCGCTGGATGATCGGCTGCATGATTTGCTGATGGAACGCGCGCGCATCATCGAGCGGGTCAAGCGCGATGGCGGCAAGCGCGGCGTGATGATCCGTCCCGGTCGCGAAGCCCAAATGCTGCGTCGGCTGCTCGCCCGGCATCGCGGCGCGCTGCCCCCGCAAACCATCATCCGCCTCTGGCGCGAGCTATTCACCGGCGCGCTCACCATCGAAGGCAGCCTGACCATCGCGGTCGATGACAAAAACGAGGATTTGGCGGCGGTCGCGCGCGAGCATTTCGGCCCACTCGCCCCGTTGCGCAAACATCGCTCGGCCTCGCAAGCCCTGAACGATCTGACCAACGGCGCAGCGCAAGCCGCCGTCATGCCGATCCCGAGCGAGGCCGATGATGACAGCGCCGCCTGGTGGACCGGGCTGATGCATGGCGGCGCGCCCCGCCTGCAAATCATCGCCAAACTGCCGTTCTGGGCCAAGCGCAGCGAGGGTCTGCCCACCGCCTCCGCCTATGTGGTGGCGCCCATCCTGCTTGATCCGAGCGGCCATGATCACGGGTTGATCGGCATCGAAACCCCGCCAGACACCAGCACCGCGCGGATCATGGCCGCCTTGAAAGAAGCCGGGTTCGAGGGCGTCACCGTGATGTCACGGCGCAGCGAACGCGGCGAGCCGCGCTACGCCCTGGCCGAAGTGATCGGGCTGGTGGCGCTCGATGATCCGCGCATCGCCGCCCTGAGCCAAATTTTCCGCGCCCCCGCCATGGTGCTGGGCGGCTTTGCCGTCCCGATCACCGAATTTCCCACCGAGGCCGCCCGATGAGCACGCAGCAGCAACCCACCAGCGCCCCCAAAGCGCGCGCCGCGATTTTCACCGTCGCGCCCTATATTGGTGGCGAATCCAAAGTCGCGGGCGCCAACCGCGTGGTGAAACTCTCCTCCAATGAGGGCGCGTTCGGCCCGCCACCCGGCGCCATCGCCGCCATCGCCGCCATCGCACAGGACATGCACCGCTACCCGGATGGCGGCGCCACCGCCTTGCGCACCGCCATCGGCCAGACCTTCGGGCTGGACCCGGCGCGCATCGTCTGCGGCAATGGCTCCGATGAGCTGATTGCGCTCCTGATCCAATCCTATGGCGGCCCCGGCACCGAGCTGATCATGAGCGCCCATGGCTTTTTGATGTATGAAATCTCCGGCAAACTCGCCGGCATGACCGTGCGCAAAGTGCCCGAGCGCCACCTCACCGCCGATATCGATGCGATGCTGGCCGCGGTCACTCCCGCCACCCGCCTGGTCTTTTTGGCCAACCCGAACAACCCAACCGGCAGCCTGCTCGCCGATGCCGACGTGACGCGCCTGCGCGCGGGCCTGCCGCCCGATGTGCTGCTGGTGCTCGATGCTGCCTATGCCGAATATGTCGAGGACCCCAGCTATGATCCCGGCATCCGGCTGGTCGATGCCGGGTCCAACACGGTGATGACCCGGACCTTCTCGAAAATTTTCGGCCTGGGCGGTGCGCGTCTCGGCTGGGCCTACGCCCCACCCGCGATCATCGACGTGCTGAACCGTGCGCGCGGCCCGTTTAATGTCAATGCGCTGGCCGCCGCCGGCATCGCCGCCCTGAACGAGCCAGGCTGGATCGCCCGCAACCGCGATCACAACAGCCAGGCCCGCAACCGCCTCAGCGCACGGCTCACCAAGGCCGGCCTCACGATCTATCCGAGCCACGGCAATTTCATTCTGGTCGATTTTCACGCGCCCGCCCGCGCCGCCGCCGCCGATGCCCATTTGCGCGCCCGTGGCATCATTGTGCGCGCCATGGCCGCCTATGCGCTCGATTCTTGCCTGCGCGTCACCATCGGCACCGATGAGGAATGCGCCCTCGCCGCCGAAGCGATCGAGGATTTTCTGGCTCATGGCTGACCCGGCTGCAGCGAACGCGTCAGAACCGGTTTTCGACACGCTGGCCCTGATCGGGTTCGGCCTAATCGGCTCCTCGGTCGCCCGCGCCGCCCGCCTGCGCGGCACTATCGCCCGGCGCATCGTCGCTCACGACCTCTCGGCGCATACGCTTGAGCGGGTGGCCGCACTCGGCATCGCCGATCATTGCGAGATCGACCCGGCCCGCGCCGTCACCGAGGCCGATGGCGTGATCCTCTGCGCCCCGGTCGGTGCCTATGCCGCCCTCGCCGAAACGATTGGCCCGCATCTGAAACCCGGCGCCATCATCACCGATGTCGGCTCGACCAAGCAATCAGTGATCCGCGATGTCGGGCCCTTCGTGCCCGAGGGCGTGCATTTCGTGCCCGGCCACCCAATGGCGGGCACCGAATTTTCCGGCCCGGATGCCGGCTTCGCCGAATTGTTCGAAGGCCGCTGGACCCTGCTCACCCCACCGCCCGGCACCCATCCCGAGGCCGTGGCGCGGGTGCGGTCGCTCTGGGAACGGATGGGCGCCAGCGTCTGCGTCATGGACCCCGCCCATCATGACCGGGTGGTCGCCATCGTCTCGCATCTGCCGCATCTGATCGCCTTCACCATCTGCGGCACCGCCGATGATTTGGCCGATGAAACCCGCCAGGAAGTGCTGCAATTCGCCGCCTCCGGCTTTCGCGATTTCACCCGCATCGCCGCCTCCGACCCCGTCATGTGGCGCGACGTATTCCTCAATAACCGCGAGGCGCTCTTGGAAATGCTCGCCCGCTTCACCGAAGACGCCCAAGCCATGGCCCGCGCCGTGCGCTGGGGCGATGGCGGCTATATCGAGGATAGAGTGCTCCGTGGCCGCAAAATCCGCCAAGCCCTGATCGACCTCAACCAAGCCTGAACCAAGCCTGATTAGTCGCGCTCGAAATTCGGCGCGCCCGGCATCTCGATATCAATCTCCAAGGTCGACACCGAATTGCCGCGATCAAGCTTCACATGCACCTTATCGCGATCCACCGTGACGTGCTTGGCAATCACCGCCAGAATCTCTTCCTGCAAAATCGCCGCCAAATCCGAACGGCCATCAAGCGCCCGCTCATGGGCCAGCAAAAATTTGAGCCGTTCGCGCGCGACCGGTGCGGTGCGCTGCCGCGAGAAAAACCCGAACAAGCTCATGCTACACTCCGTCCGAACAGCCGGCTGATCAAGCCTTTGCGCTCAATCGGCACAATAATTTCAATGGTTTCGCCCATCAAACGCCGCGCCGCCTCGGCATAAGCCCGCGCCGGCGCCGATGCCGGATTATGCAGCGTCACCGGGCAGCCCAAATTGGACGCGCGCAACACCTCCTCGCTATCGGGAATAATCCCCAGCAGCGGGATCGCCAAAATCTCCAACACATCATCAACCTTGAGCATTTCGCCCCGCGCCGCCCGCCCGGCATCATAGCGGGTCAGCAGCAAATGCTTCTCGATTTTGTCGCCCGCTTCCGCCCGCGCCGTCTTGGAATCGAGCAACCCAATAATCCGGTCCGAATCGCGCACCGATGACACTTCCGGATTGGTCACCACCACCGCAATATCGGCATGGCGCATCGCGAGCGTCGCCCCGCGCTCAATCCCCGCCGGACTATCACACACAATCCAATCAAACTTTTCCCGCAATTCGCCAATCACCCGCTCAACCCCCTCCGGGGTCAGCGCATCCTTATCGCGGGTCTGCGAGGCCGGCAGCAGCGAAAGGCTCTCCACCCGCTTATCGCGGATCAAGGCCTGCGCCAGCTTGGCATCGCCCTGCACCACATTGACCAAATCATACACCACCCGCCGCTCAGCGCCCATGATCAGGTCCAGATTACGCAAGCCGACATCGAAATCGACCACCACCACATTCTGCCCGAGCTGCGCGAGCGCCGCCCCGAGTGCCGCCGATGTCGTGGTTTTGCCCACCCCGCCCTTGCCCGATGTCACCACCAAAACCTTGGCCATAAATCTCTAATCCCTCATTCAAGCGCCGCGAGGCGCACCGATTCACCCTCAAGCCAAGCCTGGGCGGGGCGGCCATGCAACCCCTCCCCCCAATGTTCAGCCGTGCGATAAAGCCCGTCGATCGCCAGCAACTCGGCAAACAACCGTCGGCAAAAAATCCGCGCCGCCGGATTGCCCTGCACCCCCGCAACCGCCCGACCCCGCAACGCCCCGTAAATATGGATCGAACCACCGGCGATAATTTCCGCACCCGACGCAACCGAGGCCAGCACCGTCACATCGCCCGCCTCGAAAATGATCGATTGGCCCGACCGCACGGGCCGATCCACAATCAAATGCGTCTGCGCGGGCGGCTCCGGCTCGGCCTCCGGTGTCAGTGCATCGGCAGACGCTTCGGCGGGCGGGGGATCATCCGGCACCAGCACCAACCGGTCCCGGCTAGTCGGCCCAAGCAGCCAGGCCTGCGCCCAGCGCGTCCCCTCAAGCTGCGCGCGCTCAACCCCTTCAACGCCAATAATATTCAGCCCGCGCCCCGCAAGCTGCCCGGCCAATTCATCCAACACCCCCGCCTCAGCCACCGCCTGATCCTGCAACGCCGCCAGATTGACCACCACGGGCCGATCCGCAAAAAATTGCTTCGAGCGGCCCATTTGCTCATCCAACGCCGCGAGCCACGGCTCGAGCGGCGGTTCCGGGGCGACAATCAACGCCATTAAGGAGCGGCCCCGCACACGGATCGGCGGGGTGGCGATCTCGGCATCAAGGGGAGCAGGGCGTGTCACAGGCTTGTGCTAGCGTTGCCCGCTTCTCCGCGTCAACACGAACCGTACCCAGTCAAATTTTTCCAATCAATATCAACCTATTAACCAAAATAATCACCAAAGCGCGACTCGGCACCGCCTCACGCCACGCTCGCCACTTTGGAAATCAACCCGCTCGCCTCGGCACGCGCCCGGCTCGCCGCAATCGACTGCGCCACCTTAATCGCCGCCTCCAGCGCCCAGCGCCCCGCCGCCGCATCCACCAGCACCGGCGCGCCATCGAGGCAGGAGGCGTAAAACGCCGCATGCTCGGCCTCCAACGCATCATGATCCTGCCAACCCACCTGCTCGACCCCAAATTCCGCGACCCCCGGGATCGGCATGCCCGCACCCCGGCCAATCACCGTCAGGTTGCGCGCCGCAAAATCGATGGTCAAATACCCCGCCTCCGAAAAAATCCGCATCCGCCGCTCGGTCTTTTGCGCAATCCGGCTCGCGGTGATCGTCGCCACACAGCCATTCACAAAGCGCACCCGCGCATTGGCAATATCATCATGCAAGCTCGCCACCGCGGCCCCCACCGCATCGACGCTCTCAATCGGCTGGTTCACCAGCGCCAAAATCAAATCCAAATCATGGATCATCAAATCCAAAATAACCGACACATCCGTGCCCCGTGGCTTGAACGGCGCCACCCGCACCGCCTCGATATAAAGCGGCTTGCCCATCCGCGCCGTCACCGCGCCATGCGCCGCCGAGAACCGCTCCAAATGCCCGACCTGCAACACCAACCCCGCCGCGCGCGCCAGGCAAGCGAGCTGATCCGCCTCATCCAGCGTCGCGGCAATCGGCTTTTCCACCAAAACATGCTTACCCGCCTGCAACGCCTCGGCGGCCAACGCAAAATGCGCCTCAGCCGGTGCGGCAATAATCACCGCATCACTCGCCGCCAGCAGCGCCTCACGCGCCAGCGTCACACTCTGCGCTTCGCTCGCCACCAATTGCGCGCGCACCGGATCGTGATCGAACACCCCCACCAGCGTCGCACGGGTCGCCTCGCGCAGCTTGAGCGCATGAAAACGCCCGAAATGCCCCGCACCAATCAACCCCACCCGCAATCGCGACATGATCTCGCTCCCTAACCCGTTTCTTCGTATCGATTCTGTCGCAGCGGCGCAGCCCCTTGCGCGCCGTATCCTGGACCGCCATACCACCGCTGCTTCGGACTTGGGAGACCGCCGCTCGTCATGCTGTATTTTACCCGACTGAAATCTCTTTTGATCGTGCTGGTGTGCGCGCTCGGCGTCGCTTTGGCGATTCCCAACCTGTTCACCCGCCCCGCCGCCTGGATACCCTGGCCGCAAATCCATCTTGGTCTCGATTTGCGCGGCGGCTCCTATCTGCTGATGCAGGTCGATATGCAGGCCGTGGTCAAGCAAGACCTGACCGACCTGACCGATGAGGTGCGCTCAACCCTGTTCAAAGCGCATATCGGCTATACCAATCTCGGCGCCAATCCGGCGAGCAAACAGGTCAGTTTTACGCTCCTCGACCCGAATGACGCCCCCAAGGTCAAAACCCTGCTGGATAAATTGATCACCCCGGTTACCGCCGCCAATGGCGCGCCGGATCTGGTGGTCGCCATCGCCCCCTCCGGCGCCGCCACCCTGACCCTCTCGCGCCCCGCCTTGATCGCCAAAGCCAGCCAAGCCGTCGCCCAATCGATCACCATCATCGGTCGGCGCATCGATGGTACCGGCGTCGTTGATCCGCAAATCGCCCGCCAAGGCTCGGATCAAATCGTGATCCAGCTCCCCGGCGTGTCCGATCCC
The DNA here is from genome assembly GCF_054767495.1 of Acidiphilium sp. MT5. Lineage (NCBI taxonomy): Bacteria > Pseudomonadati > Pseudomonadota > Alphaproteobacteria > Acetobacterales > Acidocellaceae > Acidiphilium > Acidiphilium sp. MT5. The sequence continues at coordinate 15,476 of NZ_BAABMR010000003.1, read as the reverse complement.
GACCGGATCAAGCGGCTGATCGGCAAAACCGCCCATATGACCTTCCATTTGGTGCCCCAAGGCATCGCCGCCGCCAGCAAAACCCTGCCCCCCGGCGTCGAAGTCCTGCCGGTGCTGAACCAACCCGGCGAAGCCCAGGCCATTTTCTCGCGCGTCGCGGTCGATGGCGCGGATCTGACCAACGCCCAAGCCGGCCAAGACCCGCAAACCGGCCAATGGGTGGTGAATTTCTCCTTCAACGGTGAAGGCGCGCGCAAATTCGCGAAAATCACCACCGCCAATGTCGGCAAACCCTTCGCCATCGTGCTCGATCATAAAATCATCGAAGCCCCGGTGATCGACTCGCCGATCATCACCGGCCAAGGCCAAATTTTGGGCCAATTCACCGCCAAATCCGCAACCGACCTTGCGCTCCTGCTGCGCGCCGGCGCCCTGCCCGCGCCGCTGAAAGTCGTCGAACAGCAAAGCGTCGGCCCCGAATTGGGCACGGATGCGATTCGCGCCGGCGTAATCTCGCTGGCCGTCGGCTTCGTGCTGGTCATCGCCTTCATGGCCAGCTTCTATGGTCTGTTCGGCTGGTTCGCCAATCTCGCTCTGATCCTCAATTTGGTGATGATGCTGGGCGTGCTGTCGCTCATGGGCGCCACCCTGACCCTACCCGGCATGGCGGGCATTTTGCTCACCCTCGGCATGGCGGTAGACGCCAACGTGTTGATCAATGAGCGCGTGCGCGAAGAGGTCAAACTCGGGCGCAAGCCCCTCGCAGCCCTGGAAGCCGGCTATAAGCGCGCTTACGGCACCATCATCGATTCCAACGTCACCACCCTGCTCGCGCACGTCACCTTGTTCATTTTCGGCTCGCCCCCGGTGCGCGGCTTCGCGGTCACCATCTGTGTCGGCATCATCACCACCTTATTCACCGCCACCGTGGTGACCCGCCTGATCACCGCACGCTGGTTCGTGGCGCGTCGGCCCGCCGAATTGCCCGTGTTCTGAGAACCCCCGTGTTCTGAGAACCAATGTTCTGAGAGAAATGCCATGAAATTCATCACCCGCCCCGCCTTCCGCCTGGTGCCGGACGGCACCCGCATCCGCTTCATGAATGGCCGCTTCGCCGGGCTGATCGTCTCGGCGGTGCTCTCCACCGCCTCGCTGATCCTGTTTTTCCATCCGGGGCTAAATCTGGGCCTCGATTTCAAAGGCGGGGTGGTGATGCAGGTCGGCACGCCGAGCAAGCCCGATTTCGCCAAATTGCGCGCCGCCCTCGATGCCAACCACCTGCCCGGCGCATCGCTGCAAAGCTTCGGCCATGATCAAGGCGTGCTGATCAGCCTGGAATCACAAAGCAACGCCAAAGCCACCCAGCAAGCGCTGAACGAGGCGCAAGCGGCGGTCAAACAATCCCTGCCCAACGCCAAAATCCTCGGCACCCAAGCCATCGGTGCCTCAGTCTCCGCCCAACTTTTCGATCAGGGCCTGACCGCGCTCGGGCTCAGCCTGCTGATGATCCTCGGCTATATCTGGTTCCGCTTCGAATGGCAGTTCGCCGTCGGCGCCGTCACCACCCTGGTGCTGGATGCCACCAAAACCATCGGCTTCATGGTGATCACCCGCATCCCATTCGATCTGGTGACCATCGCCGCCATCCTCACCGTGATCGGCTACTCCACCAACGACAAGGTGGTGGTCTATGACCGGGTGCGCGAAAATCTGCGCAAATATAAAACCATGCCCCTGCGCGACCTGATCGATCTATCGATCAACGAAACATTGAACCGCACCTTGGGCACCTCCGGCACCGTGTTCCTCGCCGCCCTGCCGCTCGCGCTGTTCGGCGGTGCCTCGCTCTCCGGCTTCGCCTGGGTCATGCTGTTCGGCATCGTGGTCGGCACCTCGTCGTCAATTTTCATCGCCGCCCCGATCCTGTTGCTGCTCGGCGACAACAAGCTGCGGCGCGGTACCGCAAAGCCCACCGACGATCCCACCGTCGCAAAATCAAGGGCGTAGTCTAAAAAATAAGCAAAACATCTGAATTAATCGTCTAGAATTATTGCCAAAATTTTGTTAATTATTCGTAAAACCATTGCGCTCCGTAACATTGCGACTCTATTAGACCTATGGATGGATTGATCGACTCGGCTTACGTCTCATCATACGATGCGCCTGACATCGAGGCCGCGCCGTTTGGAGCTGCGGATGTCGCCTGCCTTTATCAACCCATTATCCGCCTGACCGATGGCACCCCCGCCTCCGCCGAAATATTGGTCCGCCGCCGCGATCAGCATGGCGTGCTGCAAGGTGCCGCCGAATTTGCCGATGCCTTGCACGCCGGCGACCCCGCCCGCCGCCTCACCGGCCTCGTCGTCCGCTCGGTGATCGGCGATGTCGCCACCGGCTTGCTCACCGGCTTGCCGTTTTTGTACATGCTCAATCTGCCGTTGCATATTCTTCTCGATCCCTCGCTCCCCGCCTGGATCGATCGCGCGTTGTCAGAGGCCAATATCGCCCCGCACCGGCTCGGCTTCGAGCTGACCGAAACCCGCCCGGTGGAAAATTTCGCCGAAGCCGCCGCCGCCATCACCGCGCTACGCGCCCAAGGTCATCACGTCGCGCTTGATGATATCACCGAAACCACCGCCGACCTTGATCGGCTGTTTCAGCTCGATTTCAACGCCATCAAGCTCGATTGCCGCGTCATCGCCGCCCTCGATCATTCATGGAAAGCCCATGATTTCGTGCGCCGCATTGTCGCCGCCTGCGCCGCCACCGGCAAACATCTGATCGCCGAAGGCGCCGAAGACCCCTCGATGCTCAGCCGCCTGCGTGATCTCGGCGTCGGCTACGCCCAAGGCTTCATCATAGCAAAGCCGCTCTCCGCTGCCGCCCTGCGCCAATGGTTCGACGGCTGGGCGCATAACGCCCTATTCCCGGTCGCCCTTTAACCCTCAAACACCCGATCATAGAGCGCGATAATCATCGCCGCATCCGGCACCGCCGGATTATTCGCCGGACTGCCCGAGGCCAAAGCCTGATCCGCCATCACCGCCCGGCGCGCGCGCCACACCTGCGCCTCAATGCCAAAATCAGCCGGCGTCGGCACCGCCAAATCCCGATTAATCGCCGCCAACTCCGCCACCAAAGCCGCCCCCGCGACCAGGTCTGGCGCATCTTGCGGCGCAAAACCCGCTAGCCGCGCCGCCTCGGCATAGCGCGGCAACGCCGCATCGAGCGAATAGGCGGTCACGGCGGGCAGTAACATCGCGTTGGACATGCCATGCGGCACATGAAAATGCGCGCCAATCGGTCGTGACATGCCATGCACCAGCGCCACCGAGGCGTTGGAGAAAGCCAACCCCGCGAGCGTCGCCCCCAACATCATCGCCTCACGCGCCGCATGATCGCCTGGCTCTTGATACACACGGCGCAGATGCGGGCCAATCAAACCCAAAGCCGAGCGCGCATACCCATCCGAAATCGGCCCGGCCCGCCGCGACACATAGGCCTCCAGCGCATGGGTAAAGGCATCGATACCGGTATCCGCCGTGGTGCGCGCCGGCACGCTCAGCGTCAGCTCATAATCCACCAAAGCCGCCACCGGCAGCGCGCCAAGGCCGCCAATCAGCATTTTCTCATCGGTCTCGGTATCGGTAATCACGGTAAAGCGCGTCGCCTCCGAGCCGGTGCCCGCCGTGGTCGGCACCGCAATCAACGGATAGGCGGCATGATCGGCACTCACCGGCACTTTCAGGCTGCGCAGCCGCGTGCCCGGTGCCGCCGCGAGCAGAATATTCATCGCCTTGGCGGTGTCGATCGGTGAGCCACCGCCAAAGCCGATGATACAATCAATCGCCGCACGGCGCGCCAACGCCACGCCCGCATCAATCACCGTGTCAACCGGCTCCGGCACCGTATCGGCAAACAGCGTATAGCGAATTCCCGCCGCCTCCAACGGGCCGGTCAATTGCGTGATCAAACCGAGCTTGACCATCACCGGATCGGTCACAATCAATGGCGCGCTGACACCCAGCCGCGCCAGCAGGGGCGCAATCCGGCTCACCGCCCCACCCCCAATATCGATAAAACGCGGCGCAAAAAACGGGATATTCATTCCGCTCACCCCTCCCAAGGCCATGGTCATTGTTAGCCCCGCTCCAAACCTTTATCCGTCGAGCGGCGTCACCTGCCAAATTTGGCCCACCGGCGCACAATGCAGCGGTCGGGCATTGCCGGAAATAACATCCAAGTCCAGCCGCATCAAAGCGCGCACCGCCCGGAAAAACGCACCATGCGACACAATCAGCAACGGCCCTGGATGCGCCAGCACCCGTGCCATCGCCGCCGCCGCCCGGTGGGTCAGCGCCTCGAAACTTTCCGCCCCCTCCGGCGTCGCCGTGCCATCAAGCCAGTGCGCAAACCACGGTGCCAATGGCTTGCCCTCCTGCCCGCCAAAAATCACCTCGCGCAAATCAGGCTCAATCATCACCGGCAAATTGAGCGTCTCATTGACAATCATCGCCGTCTCATGCGCCCGTTTCATCGGCGAGGTGGCAATGCCGACAATGCCGCGCTCGGCCAAAATCGGGGCCGCCGCCGCCGCCTGCGCACGCCCCATGGCATTGAGCGGAATATCAATCGCCCCTTGCGATAGGCCTTGGGCATTAAAATCGGTCTGGCCGTGCCGCAAAAAGTAAAAATTCCGCCGCAACAGACCGATCATTGTTAAACCAGCCCCTCCGCCGCCATCGCCCGCTGCACCGCAGGGCGGGCCAGCATCCTGGCATAATGCGCCGCCACATGCGGCGGCAGCGCGCAGGTTTTGCGGCCCTCCGCCCAATAGGACACATAAAACAGCGCCGCATCGGCAATCGAAAAATCACCCAGCAGATAGTCACGCCCGGCCAAAGCCTGATCGATCAGCGCAAACCCCTCGCTGAACAGCCGCAAACCCTCAGCGCGCACCTTATTGAGCATCGCCTCATCCGCCTCCGGCGCAAATCGCTCAGGCCGGAACATCCGCGCAAAACCCTGGCCATGCATGAAGCTGTTGATATAGACCATGATCTCGGTCACCCGCGCCGCCGCCAGCGGATCGGCGGGCGTGAGCTTCGCCTGCGGGTTGGTGGCGGCCAGATACCCCGCAATCGCCAGCCATTCGGTGAGAATTTCGCCATGATCGAGCAAAACCGCCGGCACTTTGGCTTTCGGGTTGATCGCCAGAAATTCCGGCTTGAAATGATCGCCCGCGCGCAAATTCACCGCCTGCATCTCATAAGGCTTGCCGATTTCCTCGAAAATCACATGAATACCCAGCGAACAGGCACCCGGCGCAAAATAGAGTTTCATCTTTCGCTCCTTTTGGGGTTGTGGCGATCAGTCGAACAGCGAACTGACCGAGGTTTCATCCGAAATATTGCGCATCGCCGCCGCCAACAGCGGGGCAATGCTCAACACCCGCAAATTCGCGGGCTTGGGCCGCAATGTCGTCAGGCGAATACTATCGGTAATGGTCAAGGTCTCAATCGGGCTGGCCTCGATGCGATCAAGCGCACTGCCGGACAACACGCCATGCGTCACATAAGCCGAGGCCGAGGCCGCGCCATGCTTGAGCAACGCCTCGGCGGCATTCACAAATGTGCCGCCGGAATCAACAATATCGTCAATCAGAATGCAATTGCGCCCCTCAACATCGCCAATCACATTCATCACCTCAGACACCCCGGCCCGCTCGCGCCTTTTGTCAATAATCGCCAAGTCAACATCGAGCCGACTCGCAATCGCCCGCGCGCGCGCCACCCCGCCCACATCCGGCGACACCATCATGATATCGCGCTGAGCAAATTGCTGCTTGATGTCGCGGGCAAACAGCGGCGCGCCATATAAATTATCCACCGGAATATCGAAAAACCCCTGAATTTGCCCCGCATGCAAATCAACCGTGAGCACCCGGTTGGCCCCCGCCTCGGTGATCAAATTGGCCACCAGCTTGGCCGAAATCGGCGTGCGCGCACTGGTGCGCCGATCTTGCCGCGCATAGCCGAAATACGGGATCACAGCCGTAATCCGCCGCGCCGAGCTGCGCCGCAGCGCATCCAGCGTAATCAGCAACTCCATCAAATTATCATTGGCCGGAAACGAGGTGGATTGGATCACAAACACATCCTCGCCGCGCACATTTTCCTGCACCTCGACATGGATTTCCATATCGGCGAACCGGCGGATCATCGCATTGGTCAATGTCATGTCGAGCGCGGCGGCCACTGCCTCGGCCAAGGGAGGATTGCTGTTGCAGGCGACAATTTTCATCAGGCAGTTTCCAGCATGAGGGGAAAAGCAGCGCGCGAGCGCTTGCTACGCGCCGGATGTAGCAACCCGGCTCCGCCCTGTCCATGACAACATCCCCCTATCACCCAAGACGCACCCATGACGCACTCATGAATCTCCCATGCCCGCGCGCGCCAACGCCGCCTCGAGCGATTGGCGCAACGCCGCTTCGATGCTAGGAGCGCCGCATGACCGCGATCTCGCCCATTCAGCCCGCTTCTGACGCGCAAACCAGTTCCCTCGTGCTGGCCCTGCCCAAAGGCCGCCTGCTCGATGAATGCGCCCCCTTGCTCGCCGCCGCCGGCATCACGCCCGATCCTGATTACGCCCGCGAATCATCCCGCCGCCTGCGCTTTCCCACCAATCATCCGGGCCTTGATGTCATCCGCGTCCGCAGTTTCGACGTCGCGACCTTCGTCGCCTTCGGTGCCGCCCAAATCGGCATTTGCGGCGCCGATGTGCTGATGGAATTCGACTATCCCGAAATCTACGCCCCGCTTGATCTCGATATCGGCCATTGCCGCATCTCGGTCGCCGAACCCAAAGACGCCCAATACCGCACCGATCTGTCGCGCCTGTCGCGGGTGCGCGTCGCGAGCAAATACCCCAACATCACCCGCAAACATTTCGCCGCCCGTGGCATCCAAGCCGAAATCGTCACCCTCAACGGCGCGATGGAACTCGCCCCCGGCCTCGGCCTGTCGCGCCTGATCGTCGATCTGGTGCAAACCGGCAGCACCCTGGTCGCCAATGGCCTGGTCGAGAGCGAAATCATCGCCCACGCCTCAGCGCGCCTGATCGTCAATCGCATCGCCCTGAAAACCCAACCCGAACTGATCAGCCATTGGATCGCCCAATTCCGCGCCGCCATGGCCAAGCCATGACCGCCCCCATGCGCACCCTGCACGCCAGCGATCCATCCTTCGCCGCCGACCTCGCCGCCCTGCTCGCCGCGCGCGCCCACGCCACCGACGTCACCAAAGCCGTCGCCGCCGTGATCGCCCAAATCCGCGCCGAGGGCGATGACGCGTTGATCGCCCTCACCTCCCAGTTTGATCGCTTCACCCTCACCGCCGATCAAATCCGCATCACCCCAGCCGAGATCGATCACGCCTGCACCACCATCAGCGCCGAGCAGCACGCCGCCCTCGATCTCGCCGCCACCCGCATCGAAGCCTTCCACCAGGCGCAAATGCCGCACGACCTCACGGTCACCGACGCCATCGGCGCGCGCATGGGCCTGCGCTGGACCCCGCTCGACGCTGTCGGCCTCTACGTCCCCGGCGGCAAAGCCTCCTACCCCTCTTCAGTGCTGATGAACGCCATCCCCGCGCGCATCGCCGGCGTCGCCCGCATCGCCATGTGCGTGCCCACCCCGGAGGGTCAACTCAACCCGCTGGTCCTCGCCGCCGCCCACCGCGCCGGTGTCAGCGAAATCTACCGAGTCGGCGGCGCCCAAGCCATCGCCGCCCTCGCCTACGGCACCGCCACCATCGCCCCGGTCGATCGCATCACCGGCCCCGGCAACGCCTATGTCGCCGAAGCCAAACGCCAAGTCTTCGGTCGCGTCGGCATCGATAACATCGCCGGCCCCTCCGAAGTCGCGATCATCGCGGATGCCACCCAAAACCCCGATTATATCGCGCTCGATCTGCTGGCCCAGGCCGAGCATGACGAAGCCGCCCAATCCATCCTGCTCACCGACAGCCCAGACCTCGCCCGCCGCGTCGCCGCCGCCATCGAACAAGCCCTGTGCACCCTGCCCCGCGCCACCATCGCCCGCCACGCCTTGCAGCATCACGGCGCGATCATCCTGGTCGATGATCTCGATGCCGCCTGCACCCTCTGCAACCGCATCGCGCCCGAACATCTGCAAATCATGACCGCCGACCCCCAAGCCCTGTTCACCAAAATCCGCCACGCCGGCGCCATCTTCCTCGGCAGCCACACCCCCGAAGCCATCGGCGATTACGTCGCCGGCCCCAACCATGTCCTGCCCACCTCCGGCACCGCCCGCTTCGCCTCCGGCCTATCGGTCTATGATTTTCTCAAGCGCACCAGTTGGGTCGCGCTCGACGCCGCGAGCCTCAACGCCATCGGCCCCGCCGCCATCACCCTCGCCCAAGCCGAGGGGCTGGATGCCCATGCGCGCTCCGTCGCCCGCCGCCTCGGCCAGAACCAGCCCTGATGGTTTTGACCACAAAACTTGACCGCGCCCGCGCGGCGGCCCATGTGTCCGCCGGAGCGACAACAACGGATTGAGGGTAGATGTCGAAAGAAGACATGATCGAGTTTAACGGCATGGTGACCGAGCTGTTGCCGAACGCCATGTTCCGCGTGAAACTCGACAACGAACACGAGATTTTGGCCCATACCAGTGGCAAAATGCGCAAAAACCGCATTCGCGTGCTGGCCGGCGACCGGGTCACGGTGGAAATGACCCCGTATGACCTGACCAAAGGCCGGATCACGTTCCGCTTCAAATAATGGCCGCCACGCCAAGGCTGATCCTCGCCTCCTCCAGCCCGCGTCGGCTCGCCCTCCTCGCCCAAATCGGCATCACGCCCGACAGCAACATCGCCCCCGCGATCGATGAAACCCCCGCGCGCGCCGAGTCGCCGCGCCTCTATGCCGCGCGCATGGCCCAGACCAAATGCGCCGCCATCACCGAGCCCAACGCCTTCATCCTCGCCGCCGACACCGTCGTCGCCGCCGGCCAACGCATCCTGCCCAAAGCCGAAGACGCCCACACCGCGCAAGCCTGCCTCGATCTGCTGGCCGGCCGCCGCCACCAAGTCTTCTCCGCTATTTCTCTCCGCGCGCCCGATGGCCGCACCCGCCACCGCATCGTGCTCAGCCGCGTCGGCATCGCCCGCCTCGATGACCGCCAACGCGCCGACTATCTCGCCAGCGGCGAATGGCACGGCAAAGCCGGCGGCTACGCCATCCAAGGCCGCGCCGCCGCCTTTATCGATTTCCTCGCCGGCTCCTATTCCGGCGTCGTCGGCCTGCCGCTGCACGAAACCGCCAATCTGCTCCGTGGCCTCGGCTATTTCGGTTAATCCGCGCCCCATGACCCACCCAGCATGACCCGCGCCACCGTCCTCGCCTCCGGCCACGGCCCCCTGATCCGCCTCGCACTGCTCGAAGCCGGCACCCTGGTCGAATACACCCTGTTCGACCCCGCCAACCCCGATGGCGTCGGCGATCTCTATGCAGGCCGCGTCACCGCCCGCGCCCCCGCCATGGGCGGCGTGTTCATCGATCTCGGCCCCCACACCCTCATCGGCTTCCTGCCCGATAGCGCCGGCGGCAAATCTGTCAGCGAAGGCGATTGGCTCCGCCTGCGCATCACCCGCGCCGCCCAAGGCGGCAAAGGCCCCCGCCTTGCAGCCAACCCCCTCGCTGCCGACCCCCTCGCAGCCGCCCCCCACAAACCCGGCCTGATCGCCCGCGGCCCCGGCCCGCTCGGCGCCCTGCAAACCCTGCACCCCACCGCCCCCATCCTCGCCGATGATTACGCCATCCTCGCCGCCCTGCGCCCGACCCACCCGCACGCCACCTACCAGGCCGCCTGCTTCGCCGCCCTCGAAGACGACATCGCCGCCCTCGCCGAACCGCACAGCCCCCTGCCCGGCGGCGCCATCGCTCATTTCAACCCCACCCCCGCCCTCACCGCCATCGATATCGATGCCGCCCACGCCACCGCCGACCGCAGCACCAAACACCGCACCCCCCAGCACGACGCCCACGCCCGCCTCAACCGCGCTTTGATCCCCGAACTCGCCCGCCAAATCCGCCTGCGCAATTTCGGCGGCGCCATCCTGATCGATTTCGCCGGCATGAAAGCCAACGCCCGCGCCACCCTCGCGCCCGATCTCACCGCCGCCCTCGCCACCGACCCGCAACGCCCGCGCCTGCTCGGCTTCACCGCCCTCGGCTTCGCCGAAATCCTCCGCCCGCGCACCCGCGCCCCCCTGCACGAACTGCTCGCCCAACACCAAATTTTTTCTCCATGACCAAATCCAAACCCTGCCCCATCTGCGGCAAACCAGCCAACCCCGCCCAAACCCCGTTCTGCTCCCCGCGCTGCCGCACCATCGATCTCGGTCGCTGGTTCAACGAAGACTACGCCCTCCCCGCCACCACCCCCCTGACCGACGACCTCAACCCCGATCCAGATTCTGATTAAATCAATATTGGTTCAACTCGAATCGACAGATTCGCGCTGAACCCATGAAATTGATCGGCAAACGAAAGTTGGAGCGTGATTGATGGTCAGCAATCACGCTCCAAGCCGCGCCAACACCGCCTCCACCCCGTCCACCACCTCAAACAAATCCCGCGCCGAGCCACGCGCAAACCCCTCGCCAATCACATACTCAATCAACCCCGCCACCTGCCGCGCCCAGCCTCGCACATCACACAACAAAATCGGCTTGCCATGCCGCTCAAGCTGCTTCCAGGTCAGAATCTCCATCAACTCATCCAACGTCCCCAACCCACCCGGCAACACCACAAACGCATCGCCCCGCGCAAACATGATCTCCTTGCGCTGATGCATCGATTCCGTAACAATCAGCTCAGTCAGCCCATGAAACTCAACCTCGCGCGCCCGTAAAAACTGCGGAATAATCCCCGTCACCGTCCCGCCCGCCGCCAGCGCCGCCCCCGCCACCGCCCCCATCAGCCCCACATCGCCCCCGCCAAACACCAAATGCAGCCCCGCACGCGCCAGCCCCGCGCCCAACGCCTCCGCCGCCTCCCGATATACCGGCGACACACCCGGCGAAGAGCCGCAAAAAACCGTGACTGAAAAGTGACTCATATTCCAAAAATCCTCCTGCACCTTCCGATTCGCCCTCTTACGTGGCAGGAGAGAAAAACCGACGCAAGCACATGACGGGTCATTTCCAATGTCTGGCAAAATTACCAACGATCTCAACAAAAAACCGCTCCCCGGCTGGGTCACCCCCACCGCCATCGCCGCCCTCGGCCTGCTCGCCGTCGTCGGCCTCGTCTTGCTCGGCGGTAAAAAACAATTCGCCCCCACCGCCCCCGCCAACATCCCCGCCGCCAGCACCCAATCCCTCAACACCGCCCCCCGTTTCGATACCGTGCGCGTCGATGCCGGTGGCAACGCCGTCATCGCCGGTCGCGGCACCCCCGGCGCCACCATGACCATCGAGGCCAACGGCAAACCCATCGGCACCACAACCGTCGGGCAAGATGGCTCCTTCGCCTTCGTCACCACCAAACCCCTCACCCCCGGCAGCGCCAACCTCACCCTCTCCGAAAAAACCGATACCGCCAACGGCACCGGCACCATCACCACCAGCCACCGCAGCGTCGCCATCAACGTGCCCCAAACCCCCAGCGAAGGCGCGCTCGCCGTGCTCTCCGGCGGCGCCAACGGCACCTCCAAACTCCTCTCCGGCCAAGGCCCACAACCCGGCACCCTCGGCCTCAGCTCCGTCGATTACAATGCCGGCCACGCCGTCATCGCCGGCACCGCCAAACCCGGCGCCCAAATCTCCCTCTATCTCGGCTCCCGCTACCTCGGCAGCGCCCTCACCGGCACCAATGGCCGCTGGACCCTGCGCATCCCCAGCCTGCCCGCCACCCCCGGCACCTTCACCCTGGAATCCATCAAACCAGACGGCACCATCATCCAATCGATGAAAACCGCCTACGCCCCCACCCAAATCGCCGGCGTCAAACCCGGCCAAGTCGTCATCAAACGCGGCGAATGCCTGTGGGAAATCGCCCGCGCCGAATACGGCAACGGTGCCAAATACACCCTGATCTACAAAGCCAACGAAGCCTCAATCAGTAACCCCAACCTCATCTACCCCGGCCAAAAATTTTCTCTCCCACAACCCACCTCGAAATAACCACGCCCGCCGAACGTGCGCGGGCGCTAAATCCACGCACGACGCCAAGGCGCAATAAACTGCTTTTTGAAAAAAGCAGCAAAAACTTTCGCTACTCGTCGCGCTTGACGAGGTCGGATAACACCGCGACTAGCAACAAGCCTGCGAGCCAGCCAAACAGTTCCTCAAATAAAACCGCGAACTGCATCACCCAACTGAGCGCGGTAGCCGCCTCTTCGGCTTGTATTGCGCTGGGCAAATTGGGCGACGAAGCCCGCGCTCGAAACACGACGTCCGAGCAACGTGCTGAGACCGCGAAGAAAGCCCGGCAAAAAAGCGGCCCAAGTAAGCATTTGCGGGAATGCTTGCTAAAATTATATAATTTGTGCTAATGCCTGCTTGTGTTTAATTCAGGAGCCCGCGATGACAGAGATTGTCCCTAGCAAGCAGAGCAAAGGAGGCCTTGCGCGGGCCGCCAATATGCCTCCCTCCGAGCGGAGCGAAATCGCCCGAAATGCGGCCTTAAAGCGGTGGGAGGCAAAGTCTAACCATGTGCATATGGCCCTTGACGAAGGAGTCGTTGACTTTGTGGGCACTAAATTTCGTTGCGCAGTCCTTGAAGGTGAGGTTCGAGTAATCTCAGGAACCGAGTTGATGCGTGGTCTGGGTATTTACCGGAGCGGCGCTCTCTCAACTCGTCGTTCTGACGATGATGATATCCGGTTTCCTCTTTATTTAGCACACAAAAATCTGCGCAAGTACGTTTTGGAGGATGAAAAACTAGTTGAGGCGCTAAAGTATCCGCTTAAATACCGGCAGGAAGGCCAAGCGATAACTGACGGACTTCCTGGCCATGTCCTGAGACGCATACTGGATGTTTGGGTTCGAGCACTCGGCGACGGTGTGTTAGGACCTTCACAGGCTGAGGTCGCGCGAAGAGCAAAAAAGCTGCTTGAGGGCTTGGCTGATGTGGCTATTGATGCTCTCATTGATGAAGCTACAGGATATCAGAAGAAACGTGCACACGGTGCGTTGCAGGCTTTGCTGACAGCCTACGTTCGACCCGAATTTAGGCCATACAAAACCAAGTTTCCGGTATCGTTCTATGAGCAGATTTATCGCGTGATGGGCTGGCCGTTTGACGCATCGTCAAGTGCACGAACGGCTTATGTTGGGAAACTGACGAATACCCTCATTTACGATACAATGCCACCAGGCGTTGCGGATGAAATCCGCAGAAGAAATCCCATTGATCCGGTTACAAAACGGCGAAAAAAGAAGAATTTTCAACTTCTTACTGATGATCCAGGGGATGTGCATATTGATCGACAAATCGCCTCAGTAACAACACTTCTTCGAGCGTCGCCAAGCGGTCAATGGAAGTTTTTTGAAATGCTTTTTAAAAACGCTTTTCCGCCGCAGCAGGGAGAACTTTTCAAAGAAGACGAAATCGCTCGATTAACGACTGAAATAAATTCTTGACACCAAGCCGAACCAACCCGGCGAGTACGGAATCGACTTTCGGGCGGAGCGCGCGGCCTTTGAAGCGAAGGTCGAGATCGGCGGCGGCGATGTCGGCGGGAGCGGTGCCGAAGGCGGCCATGATGACGGTGGTTTGTGCGGCCCCGTCGGCGGGGAAGACGCGACGGTGGGGTCGACGGAAAGAGCGGAAACTATGCCTCCTCGATGTCCCCCTCCTCACCGCCCACCGCAACAGCATCAGTGCGCCGTGGGCGAGGAATTAGCCATGTGTGCGTTCCTATCGTAATTTCGACAGAGTCGCCGTTTACGTCACTTCGATACCGCAATCCTAGGTCCAGAAGCTCACGCTCTTGCACCGCGATGCTTTCGATAGGCTCTTTTATATAGCGTTTAACGAATGTGGCAATCTCCTTGCCAGACAACTCGGAAAGGTGAATCCACACCTGGTCACCTAAGAACACGCGACCGCCCGCATCCTGAAAAGCCTTGGTAATTGCTGTCAGCTTGGCGTTTGGCGTCGGGTCCATCACCATAAGAATCGGCGTGTAACCAGAGGCAGCACAATCACGCGGAAACGCAAGCTCCTCGGAAAAACGCCCTTGTCCGGATGCCGCAATCGTAATTCTGTCCTTAAATTCGTAGGCTAGTTTCTCACCGTCGACCTCAACAATGCAATCGACTTGACGCCCTTTGCTTCGGTCTTCTGCGCGTTTTACCGGAGAGGCTTTAGCACTTACGGATCGGCCACCAAGCGATTCTGTCAGCATTGGCTCGAACAAGTATCCCGTTTCCTGTGCGGATCGGTTGTCAATATCATAGACCCATTTTCGCCACGTCAGCCAGGACGCCAGCGCTTCAACCGGGACGGTTCCATATTCGAGAAGCCCCCGCCGAGCAACCTGCTCCATGGTTGGCAAGGGCTGTGTGCGCAGAATAACCTCATACTTCCGGCGATGGCGATGAAGCTTCGTAATGCAGCGAAAAATCACACGGAAGTTCTCTACTTCCTTGCAGCATTTCAGAAAAAAACCACCAAAATCAAACGGTCGGGTCTCATCCATTATAAACCAGCTGATCGGCACATTATAGTAATTTCCGTCTGGAATGTCCCTGGCCCAGTCCGGTATCAATGTGTGATGCTCTAAATCTCGCAAAACTACCGCCACAAGACGAGCCATTTCCCGATCGCTCATCGAAATCGGGCCTAACTCGCGGCCATCGGCGATAGTCTTCCGATCCTCGGGGCCTAAACGGACATATTCTTCTGCTTCGAACAAGCTTTGTTGTTTTGCTTTCAGTCGTTTGGATGGTAAGCGTCGTTTCTCTGACCTTGTTGAAAGGCGCGTGTAGCGCGACTATGCGGCGGCTTGAACGATTTCGGTTGCTGCGTGACCGGCCTTCCAATGCCATGGGAGCAGCCTGTCGATTTCGGTGGCCTTGGTTCGCCCAGAGACAATGCGCTCGAGGATGTCGGTGAGCCAGGCAAGCGGTTCCACGTCGTTTAGTTTTGCCGAGGCGATTAAGGTTGCCATCAAAGCCCAATGCTCGGCGCCGATATCGTTGCCTGCGAAGAGGGCATTCTTTCGTCCGAGGGGAATTCGGCGGATTTCGCGCTCGACGGTGTTGGTGTCGAGCTCGATGCGACCATCATCGAGGAATAGGGTCAGACCTGCCCAATGGCGCAGCGTATAGCGCATCGCCTTGGCGAGGTCCGAACCTTTGGAGATGCGCGCCAGTTGCGCATTCAGCCAGTCGTGCAGGGCCTCGATGAGCGGTCGGGATTTTGCCTGCCGCACTGAC